>JAPPNA010000168.1 GCA_028873925.1 Bacteroidota bacterium
CCCCCCCCCCCCCCCCCCCCCCCCCCCCCCCCCCCCCCCCCCCCCCCCCCACATCGAGGCCATCTGGTGCGTGCACGGCCTTTTATACGCACAAATGGGTTACCGACGCGCAGTTGCGCTGATGTACGCTCTTCAGCTGACCTAGGTGATGGGCTGAGGGGGTGGGTTGCGCAAGGTTGGCGGCCACATCGCCAGGGTGATGGCCCCAGGCACACGGCATTCCGCGTACCGGGGAAGATTAAAAGCTGATTTCCCAGACTACCGCCATAGGCGCTCCCGTGGCCTCGTCCTGCAGCTCGCCGTACGCGCGGTTTCCGCGTACCGATATCAGTTGCATATTTTCGGGCAGTATGGCTCTCGCCACCGCAACACCCTTCCGATTTATTATCTCCCACGGATGGGTCCGCTCGTTTTGCGGTCGGGCCAGCTCGATCCAAAGATGTCCCTTCCCGTCCGGCAGTAGGGTCCAGAAGGCCGGTTTGTATTCCGGTATGTTCGCCAGGAGATCCTTGCGAAGATCGTCCAGCCGAACGGCATCCACGCTTGCGCTTCGCTCCTCCGGCGTAATGCGGATCGGCTCGTGAGGCACGGTAATCCGGGTTTTCTCGCCCCCTTTCAGCGGAATGCCGATCAGATCAACAGCAGCGCTCCTGCCGTAGTACAGGACCTCATCGGCGCTGAGCGCAAAATGCGGGCGAGCTGAATAGGGCAGAAAGCGGGCACCACTTACCGAGCCCATCCGAAACTCCACATAGTCAGCGCCCCGCAGATGGGCCACCGTATCAGAAGCCACAGTACCATCCCGGTACACAAATTGAGCAAGGTATGATTGGGTGTTGGTAAACACCATCAGTAGACCCTGATCAGTGATGCCCAATACTGAATACGGTTGGGTTTCCTGGGAGTCCGCATGCCTTAGGGTCACACTTTTTATCAGTGACTGATCCTGCGGGCTGAACACCGTGAGGCGCTGCAGCTGCCGGTCCAGGACGTAGAGCGTGTCCCCGGGCCCAATGTGAGCGAAAGGAGGCCCCATGAATTCCCCAGGCCCCCTGCCTTCCCGCCCGATCTCCCGAAGCAGTGCGCCATCACTGGAGAATACGAGAACGCCTTTGAATCCGAAGTCGGTGACGTAGAGCTGATCTCTTGAGTCCACTGCCATTGAGACAACTTGAGACAGGAACACCGGGATTTCCGATGATTCATCCCCGATTCGGAGGATCTCCGTGAATGTAACGTCACCTTCCTGGGCGACAACGGCCGGGACGATTCCCAGCAAAGTCACCATCAGCACCAGGATCGGCTGGCTCCAATGCGTTGTAATAGCAGTAGTCATCTGGAGGCGGAAACAGTTCAGTGAGGAGCAGCAGTTGCGGCAGAGAGACGTTTCGGTCTGTTTTTCATCGCGGACTTCTGCGTTCGCCGCGGCCCCCAACAATGCGCACCCCAAGTCATTGGAGAGCGGTCTGTAGGGCTCACGCTACACGCAGGATTCTGAACATGGCAAAACAGCGGTTCCCCGCCTTGATCCTGCGGATCTCAGCGCCCATTCCCCTGCTCGCCAAGTATTTTCTGGAGCTAACGTTGAGTCCGTCGCAAAGTTCGTTGGCACTCTTGTATCCTTCAGCACTCAGCTTTGCCCGTTCCAGGCATGTTGTTGCGCACGCGAATATTCCAAATGCGGCAGCAATTGGATTTCCTGCCCGGACTGTTGCGGTGTGTGTGCTGGTTGAGTGTTTCAGCAGCCTCGTTGAATCGGACCTGGTGTAGCGACGACTGCCGAACATACAGACAGGCCCGGCGGGCGAGGTGATCCTCTGCAACCTTGGGGCGGTCAGCCTTGAGCATGGGCCAATGGTTGGATGGCTATCATACGGCTGCTCTTAGGTGCCGCCTGGTTCAGCACCGCCCAGCCGGGCGACGCTCCCTCAGAATGTGATGGCTTCAGTTTTGGGGCAGGCAGGCGGGGCGGTCATAGCTAAGGCCCCCGCCAGTGTGTGACAGTTCCGGCGGTTTGACTGACCCGGCCTTCCAGCCAACACTGATGCCACCGACAATACTTCCAGGTCAACCATGTTAGGCGTAGTTTCTTGTGACAGCGCCCGGTGAAGCCCGTTGAGGTGAATTTCCACCTTGAAATGTTCGCTGATCAGGTCGGCAAGCTCGCGCGTGCTCACCGGGCCGTGTTCAGCCCGATGATGGTCAACGAAATCCAGCATCTCGGGCGAAATCTAGTGCGGGCCGCGTGGGCCCCGCCGCTCTGGAACCAAGGCCTGCAGGCCTCCCTGTCGGAAAGCACGCTTGATCCGTACGCAGGTCGCCACCGACACGCCGAAGCGGTCCGCGACCTCCTTGAGCGTGGCCCCTTCCTTGTGAGACCGGATCATTTCATAGCGCACCTGCATCAGGTCGTTCGGGTCAAAGAAGCGGCCATCGGCAAACCGGGGATCCGAGACGGCATCCGGGCGCGGATTCAGCGTGCCGGACTTTCGCAGACTTTCGGACTCCTTATCAGGCATGGGGGTGGCGCGTAATGAAGTACACAATGGGCTGGATTATCGGTCCGGCCTGTCACCTATATACCCCTACTCCACGACACAAACTACCGAGTATTGCGCAAGTAGTGATCTATGTGCTGATTGAGCTCTGATCATCCATTAGCGCGTCCACCCGGGACCCCAAGTGCTCCAAATCGTCCATCCAGAGCAGGGCCCGCCCTTTGGAAGCCCGCTCACAGTTGTCCACATCGCGCAGACTCGCCCAGGCCTGCGGCAGGCTTCGTATCATGTAAGCGTCCACAGCGGACCAGCCGCACATTACCGGTGGGATTGGAGCTTGGACCGCCATCCGTGTCACAGGTGGTACTTCCACCCAGACCTCAGCAACAGCCTTATCCGCGACCGGCGGCATTGCCGAATCACATGGAATTGATTCTGGCTGAGTTGCATTTGGGAACCCAAGGTAACCGTGATGCTAACGGGCCGTATTCCTGAAGAACAGCAGGCCGCCGCTGATGCCGCCGGTAAACAGATCCAGGTCTCCGTCATGATCAATGTCCACGAGCGCAGGCACACCATAGACCGGCATGCGAATGTCCAATGTGCCGGAGGCCTCAAAGGTCGGCTCCCGGGCCGTGCCGACATTCAGGTACACCGCCACACCATCAAACTCGCGCCCGACAATCATGTCGTAGTCTCCGTCCTGGTCCAGATCAGCAAACCGCGGGACGCTGCGACGGCCAACATCTATGTCCGCAAACTTGTCACTGACCAGTTCGAAACTTGGAACCTCCGTTGAACCGGTGTTGCGGAAGAAATTAAGGTCACCGGAAGACTCCCCCGCAAACAGATCCAGATCTCCGTCCGCGTCAATATCCACCAGCACAGGTGAACTGTTGCTGCCGCGCGTCAGCTGTACCGTCATGTTCTCCACCTGCACGAAATCAGCCGCCTGCGCGGTTCCCTCGTTGCGCCAGTAAAGCATGCCCTTGTTCCAGGTACCGGTCAGCATGTCCAGATCCCCGTCCGCATCCAGATCGCCGAATGCGGGGGCGAAATGGAAGTGCCCCGTAAACGGCAGCAGCCCCTGCTTCTGGAACTGCACCGTGCCGGATTCCGACAGATTCTCAAAGTAATAGACCTGACCTGTATCAAAGTTAGTCTCGGAAATCTTGTTGGCCACCACCAGATCCTCATCTCCGTCCGCATCCAGATCCGCGAAGATCGGATACGAGTCCGATCCCACATCTATGCCCTGCAGGAATGTCGTGGAGCGCAGCTCAAGATCATCCTGCGTGGTGCTGTAGAAATAAAAATTCTCTACCGACGATCGGTGGGGATTGAATGCCCCGCCAAGCACGCCAAACAGGAAGTCTTCAGTGCCGTCAGCATTTAGATCGGCAAAAATCGGCGCGTTATAGCCGCTGGTTTTCACGGGATCACTGATCGGGAACGGGATCGGCTCGTTACGGAGATTCGGCACCGCACAGGTTCCGGTATTGGGGATCAGCAGCACGCCAGGCTCAAAGAAATCACCCCAGAATAGATCCTGATCACCATCCGCATCCACATCGTGGAAGACCAAGGCATTCGCTCCGTGCAGCGACATGAATTGATTGACGATTTCTATGTCCTCAAACCGCTGCGTAACCAGACTGAAGCGGGGCAGTCCGTGGTCGTCGTTTCCGATGGACTCATAGCGCAGCACCGTGCCGTCAACCCGACCGATAAACAGGTCCAGCTGCTCATCACAGTCAATGTCCGTCAGCGTCGGGATATTCTGGCGGTCGGCAAACAAGGGCGAGCCATCCGCACCACGCAGTGAGTCTATCATGGTTGTGAAGGCAGGTGCCTCCGGGGTCCCGTCGTTGCGGAACAGACGCATATAGCTGTAAGGCGTTTCGGCCAGTATATCCAAATCGCCATCCCGGTCCAGGTCAACCATTCGAAACCATTCCCCCACATCGAGCCCCTCATACCGATCGCTGCGCCAGACAAATTCGTGTTCCAGCGGCGTGCCGGTATTCTCAAAAAACTTGACGTATCCGGTGACCTCCTGGACAAACAGGTCCAGGTCCCCATCCGCGTCAATATCGGCAAACTGCGGTCTGGGCAAATTGAATCCGCCAAAAAACGGATGATTCAGCGCTGAGCCATCGGACCCAATGACCGCAAACGGATACACCTCCTGCCGGAATTCCGGCGGACAAACCGGCATGGTCTCCAGCGTTGTCTTAGAGGTGGAGCAGCCGACCAAGGCTATCAAGAGGACAAGCGGGCCATACCGCATAAATCTGCTATTTCGTTCCGAGTCCGGTAGGGTTGGGTCCGACTTCCAGCATGCGCAGGACAGCCTGTGATTCGGCATCAATGACCGCGATCGCACCCGGCAGAGTCTCACCACGCCAGGTGTAGCGGCTCTGATAAGCTCCGTTGAGATTGTTGTTGGATAGGTACACAAATCGGCCATCCGGGGAGACGGCCGCGCCGTGCGGCTGCGCCAGACCCTCAATCACCGCCGCCACCTGCCGCGCTTCCATATCCACCACGGTGGCTGTATTGGCCATCTTGTTACCGAACCATACCTGGGCTCCGTCCGGCGTAAAGACCGGATGCCATGGGGCGGCACCCACCTTGATCTGATGGGTCAGCTGCGGTGCCGAGGGTTCGGAAATGTCAAAAATCAGCAGCAGCCCCGTGAGCTGGCCGCCAACCACCATCGTGCGTCCGTCCGGGGAGATGGCGAACTGGACCAGCGTGTGTGTATCGCCCTCCAGCGATTGGAGCTCCAGATTCTCAGCCTCATGATCCAGGGTGGCAAAGCGGTTCTCAGCCAGACTGCCCACATACACATACTGCCCATCCGGGTGAATGGTCAGCGCATGGGGGCGGGGGAAAAAGACATCCAGTTCCTCCAGCTCCATGGTGGAACGCACCAGGCGTCCAATCCGCTGCGGCGGATTGACGGCCTTCATGGATCGGCCCACAAACAGCAGGTCCTGATTCTGATGCAGCTGGACCATCCCGGGACGCTCAAAGCTCGTCTGCCCGATCAGCTCATTGCGGCGGTTGAATTTGAGGATTACATCGTCGCCAATGAGCGAGACATAGAACGCCGAGCCATCCGGCTCCACGGCCACATGATGCGGCTTGGCATCGGCGGTAAAGCCCAGACTCTGCAGATCAATCGTTCGAATGATCATATTGGCATCCATATCAATGACCACCACAGTGGCGGCATCCTCAATGCACGCATACAGCAGGTTGGTGGCATCCGCAAAAGCCACTATGCCCTCATCATTGGGGGCACCCTGCTGAATCCACTCACGCACAAGTGCAAGTTCCGCAGGATCTATCGCTGCCGCCTGTGCACTGAGCGGATCGGACGGGTCAAGTTCTGTCGACAGCCTCATCAGCAGGCTGCTGGACGCATCATACGGGATGACAACCTGGCCGTAATCGGAACCGGCCATCAGTGCCTGCCAGGAGTCCAGTTCAAGTCCGGATTCCCGTTCCAGCAGCGGCGCAAAACTCTCCTGCAGCACCGGCAGGATATCCCGACTGAATACCGGCGACCGGCTTTGCGCCTGCAGGTCCGAAGAGACCGCCGCCAGCAGCAGTGTCAATAGTGCAGGGAATCTACGCATCAATTCAGGTATCAATGCCTGTCCGGCGAACGATAAAGAGGCCCTCGTTCATGCTGGATACAATAATGGCACCGCTCTCAAAGAAGGGGTAATTGCTCCAGGAGCCGCCGAAGCCGGGGTTGTCGGTTTCGGAAGGCACGGTATCAAAGAACCCAATCTCAACCGGATTGGTCACATCGGTGACATCCAGGATGCGCAGGCCGCTCTGATAGTTGGACTGGTACATCAGATTGTCCCGGATGTAGAGATTGTGGTCGCTGGACAGGTTCTCGGACATATGCTCTTTGAGCAGTTGGGGATCGTCAAGGTCGGTGACATCCCAGATCATCGTTCGCGTACCGACAATCTCCCCCTGGATCTCATCAAGCTCATCGTTCATGTAGAAATACGCGTGATCTTCCGTCAGCCAGCCCTGATGGGCATAGCCTACATTGGGATAAGACGCGTTGGACACCGCGATGGAGCTGTCTTTGTCGGTGACATTAGAGATGCTCAGGGCCGTCTCATTGGAATTGAAGCAGATCTCGTTGCCGGAATACTCGGTATCCGGGCCGTTGTAAATCACGCACTGGGCATCGTGGGAGTATCCGGTCCCCGCCCGCCCGGTGGCGGTATCGGCAAAGCAGCCCGCAAATACGGGGTTGACGGGATCCTGAATGTTGATCATGTGCAGGCCGCCGCCGCAGGTCTCACCACCGGAACTGCTGCCGACCGCATAGGCAAACCCGGTGTCCTCGTTAATGACAATATTGTGCGCGCTGGCAATACCGTCGTATACCGCCGTTGCCTCAAAGGTGATGGGTGCTTCAAAGTCTCCGGTCAGCTGCATGAGGTCAAAGATCTGCATGCCGTGTTGACCGGCCGCATCGGCCACGACAAAGACATGATTGTTGTACACCTTCATATCCCGCCAAGGACTCGGCCGGGCCCCCTCTGTGAGTGGCATATCCCCCAGAAAAACGGGGTTGGAGGCATCGGAAATATCAATGAATGCCAAGCCATCGCTGCGTCCGATCAGCGCATACTCGCCGCCCGTTTCAGGATGGGTCCAGCCCCAGATATCGTTGGTCGAAACGCCCTCGCCTCCCCCGTAGTGGGCAATGGGCATAAAGGCCAGCAGATCCACATTGCTGCAGGAAAACTGGGAGGCGATCCCTTCTTCGCAGTCCGCCGCACCGCTGGCAAGCAACTCAATTTTCAGTTCGGCCGACAGCGACTGCTGCCGTGTCCATTCGCCGGATTCGGCATTGAAGGTGTGCACCGATACGGACCCTTCGCCTAATCCGGACTGGGGCGCACTGACTACCGCGCGGTTGCCCTGCATGGCCACCATCCAGCCGAACAGCTGCTCAGAGTCCAGCCCTCTGAGCGTGTCGGTATTTACCCACTGATTATCCGCCGCATCCAGGCGGTAGCCGTATACGATGCCGCTGACCAGATTCGTGACCGGGGCTCCGACCAGAAGCCGATCGCCGGACCGGTGAAGGTTCATACCGAAGAAATCCGGATCCTGCTCCGAGGCGCTGAGGATCTGGAGAACGTCAAGACTTTCGCCCGTCAACCGCCCCCAGACGAGCCAGCCGGGCGGCGGCGCGGAATTAGGCTGCACATTAGCTATGAGCCCCGGTGCTCCGATGAGAATATGACCATCTCCAAAAGGCTCAATGACTCCACCGCCAAAAAAACTTCCGGCAACAGGAGCCTCCAGCAGGTGGCTCTCAACCCAGCTGCTGCCATCATGCCGAAAGACATAGACTCCGCCATCGTTATTATTCCGACCCGCAGCCCCCACATAAATCAATTCGCCATCCGTACTGAGGCTGGTGCCGTAATGATCACCCTCCTGGACATCCGCGGGGGCCAGTGTCGCCGCGGTCCAGCCTGCATCACTCTCGGTGAAGGCCGTTACCGAGGTACTGCCCCTCATGGATCCGGTAACTACCAGGCCATCGGCGACAGCCAGACTGGCCCCGATCGTTTCCCCAGCGGTGAGTTTGGCCACCTCCGTCCAGGTGCTGTCCGGAGCGGTCCGTTCAAAGACGTAAACCGCCCCCCCGCCCGGGGTCAGGGATGCCGCTCCGATAAACAGGCGGTGGCCATCTACAGCCATACTGTAGCCGAAAAAATCCCCCGGCTCGCCATCGCTGGCCCTAAGCGGCTCGCCGGTTCGTGACCAGTCGTCCTCTGCCTGTTCAAACAGGTAGACGACCCCGGCCTCTCCGTCCGGGGCGGGCTGGCCCACGAGAATTCGGTCGCCATCAACTGCGATGGACAGGCCGAAGGCGTTAATCTGGGCCTGAGCACCGGCGGTAAAGCTGGCGGCAAACAGAATCAGGAGCGCAAATCGTTTCATCAAAAACACGGTGTTGTAGCAGAAAATATCCTCCGGTCCGGTATACCCCATCGGCGCAAAAAGGATGCGCCATAGGAACAATCAGGTATCCGCTTCGCGCCTCTTGAGCACAAAGAGGCCCTCATCAATACCGGTGATCACAATGGTGCCGCTTTCGAAATACGGATAATTGCTCCACGACCCGATGAAACCCGGCCGGTCCGGCACCACGGTCACCGGGTCAAAGTACCCGACTTCAACAGGGTTTACCGGATCGGCGACATCAAAGATGCGTAGTCCGCTGCCGTAATTGGACTGGTACATCAGATTGTCGCGGATGTACAGGTTATGGTCGCTGGACCGGTTCGCGGCAATAAATTCGCGCTCCAGTTGCGGGTCGTCAAGGTCAGACACATTCCAGATCAGCGTTCTAGTGCCATCTACGGCCCCGCCGAGCTCGTCGGTTTCGTCGTTCATGAAGTAATAGGCCTGATCCTCGGAAAGCCAGCCCTGATGCGCATACCGTACTGCCGGGTACGAGGCACTAGAGAGGGCTATGGTGCTGTCTTTGTCGGTTACATCGGCAATGCTCAGCGCAGTCTCATTCGCATTAAAGCAGATCTCCCGGCCCTGGTGATCCGCGTCGGGGCCGTTGTAAATCACGCACTGCGCATCATGGGTGTATCCGGTGCCGCGCCGGCCGGTCGCCGTGTCGGCGAAGCAGCCTGCAAAGACCGGATTGGATGGGGCCCGGATGTCAACCATATGCAGACCGCCGCCGCATGTCTCCCCCCGACCCCCGGCTCCGACGATATAGGCGGTGCCGGTGTCTTCATTGATGACAATATTGTGCGCGCTGCCAATCTGATCATAGACCAGCACCGGTGCAAACGTAACCGGAGCGGCCTCAACGTCCCGCAGCCGGGTCAGATCAAAGATCTGCATGCCGTGCTCACCTGAGCCATCAGCGACGATATAGGCATGATTGCTGTACACCTTAATGTCCCGCCAGCTGCTCGGACGTGCCCCTTCGGTAAGCGGCAGGTCCCCGATCAATTGCGGGCTGGATGGATTGGAAACGTCCACAAAGGCGGTGCCATCAGTGCGTCCGACCAAGGCATATTCGATGCCAGTGTCGGGATCGGTCCACCCCCAGATATCGTTCAGGCTGGTTCCCGGTTTTCCGGCGAGCGCATCTATCGGCAGAAAGGCCAGCATATCAACATTGCTGCACCCGAAGTGGAGCGCGGCCCCGTCCTGGCAGTCCACGCGGCCCGACCGGGTCAGCTCATAGTCCTCTACGATCGTAAGGCGGCTGCTGCGCTCAAATCCTGATGCATCACCGGCAAACACTACGAGGCCGCCCGATCCGTACAGGACCTGTGAGGCCAGTGCAACCACGGTATTGCCATGCGCGGCCACAGCGGCCCCGAGACCCGCATCGCTCTCAATACCCGCCAGCGATTCCGCTTCAACCCATCGGCCCGTGCTGCCTTCGCGCACATAGCTTTGAATTCGTTGTGACCGGGGCAGGCCTACAAAGACGCGATCGCCAGCGGCATCGAGCGGAATCCGTCCGCTGCGGAACAGGTTGCCATCCATCAGGCTGTCAGCCACAATGGATACATCCCAATCGCCCGCGTTCCGGGATACCGCCACGATGGGACCGGTTGCGGCGTTGCGCCCGATCCGGAATCTGCGCTGTCCGGCAGCCCGCCGCTCCTGAATGCTCAGTCCGGGGCCTGAAGCGATGAATTTGCCAAGTCCAGTGACCACCAGATCGCGTCCGAATGTCTGATGTTCGGGCAGTTCCACGATGGCCTCCTGGGTAAAGTCTTCGCCCGCGAATACGTAGACACCGCCCGTATCCTCGCTGCGCCGGGGTGCTCCCACATAAACCCGCTCTCCGTCAGTAGCTACCGCGGCCCCGAATGCGTCGCCCTCAGATGCGTCGGCCGGTTCAATCGTGTGTGGGGATAAGGCCACATTTCCGACATCCCGCAGGACCTGCACTTTGTTGAGCCCGGGCAGGCCCGCCACCAGCATTTCACCTTCCAGGTCTATCGCGGCACCGAGTTGTCCTCCGGCGGACGAGACTGAATAGTGTATAATCTGCTCCAGGGTGCCTGCGGATTTGTCATACCGGAACAGATACAACGCTCCGGTGCTGTCATCTTCAAAGGGTGCCCCTACGGCCAGCACACCGCCATCAAAGTCCATGGCGGCACCAAAACCGCTGCCCGGCAACACATTTTCGACCAGATGCGTATGGGTCAGGTCCCATCCGTCCGGACCCTGGGTAAATACCCGAAGCGCGGCCGAATTCTCGTCGTCGGCAGGCTGACCGGCAATAACGAGGCCATCGCCCAACGCGAAGCTGCTGCCGAGCTGTGTGCTCGCATTTTGAGCCAGGGCGGGCGATGCAATCAGGAGCAGGCCGGCAAAAAGAAGCTGTTTCATTGCGAACAAATTCAGGAAGTGGACATGCGCAGACCAACCTAAACCTTGCAGGGCGACGCAGGATCCGCCCCGGGATCAGGATTCGCGTTCAAAAAACAGAATGGACAGCGGCGGTAGCGTAAGCACGACACTGAACGGGCGGTCATCCCAGGGCACCGGTGCCGCTTCCGCGCCGCCCATATTGCCCCACCCACTGCCTCCGTAGCAGATGGCATCGCTGTTGAGTCGCTCGCGCCACCAGCCATTCAGTGGAACCCCCACCCGCCGGTTGGTGCGCGGAACAGGGGTCAGGTTCAATACGGCAATCAGTCGTTCGTCCCCGTTGATACGCTCATAGGCCAGGGTTCCGTCGTCCGCATGCTCACCAATCCAAGACCAGTTATCGGATTCATCGCTCCATAAGGCAGCGCAGTCACGGTACAGGGCATTCAGGTCTGTGACCCAGCGCGCAATCCCCGTGTGCAGCCCGTGCTTTAACAGGTCCCAGTCAAGCTCTGCATCATGATTCCATTCGTCCCGCTGACCGAATTCACTACCCATAAAGAGCAGTTTCTTGCCAGGGTGCCCAAACTGGTGTCCCAACAGCAGCCGCAGGTTGGCGGCCTTCTGCCAGTCGTCGCCCGGCATCCGCTGCCAGAGGGATCCCTTGCCGTGCACCACCTCATCGTGAGAGAAAGGCAGCACATAATGCTCCGAAAATGCGTAGTGGAACGAAAACGTGAGCCGGCTCTGGTGATACTTGCGATGCACGGGGTCCTCCCCGACGAACTTAAGCAGATCATGCATCCAGCCTAAGTTCCACTTATACATGAATCCCAGGCCTTCCTCATACGTCGGTGCCGACACCTTCGGGAACGCCGTGGACTCTTCCGCAATCGTGACAGCACGCGGAAAATGGCTGTAAACGGCTTCGTTGGTGGCCTTGAGCAGATCGATGGCCTCCAGGTTTTCCCGCCCGCCAAACTGATTCGGATGCCACTCCTCGCGGGAGTAATCGCGATAGAGCATCGATGCGACCGCATCCACCCGCAGCCCATCCATATGGTATTTGTCGAGCCAGAAGAGAGCATTGGACAACAGAAAATTGCGTACACCGGGTTTGCCGTAATCAAACACGCAGGTCCCCCAGTCGGGGTGATGGCGCATCAGCGGATCATTGTATTCATAGAGCGTGGATCCGTCAAAAAAGACCAGTCCCTGCGGGTCTGTAGCAAAATGGGCGGGTACCCAGTCCAGCAGTACGCCGATTCCCCGCTGGTGCAGCGTATCGATCAGGTACATAAGGTCCTGCGGTGTGCCGAACCGGTGCGTGGCGGCAAAAAAGCCGAGTACCTGATATCCCCACGACGCATAGTAGGCATGCTCAGCGACCGGTAACAGCTCCACATGGGTAAAGCCCATCTGCTCCGTATAGTCTGCCAGCGGCTCAGCCAGGTCCCGGTAGTTCAAGGACTCAAAAGGTCCCTTGTGCCGCCAGGAGCCGAGATGAACCTCGTAGACGGACATGGGCTGCTGCCGCGTTGCGGCTCCTGCCGGCCGGTTCATCCAGGTCGCATCCCGCCACGGGTAGGTGAGATCAGACAGGATGGACGACAATCCCGTTACGCTGTTGCCATCAGGCTCGGCCGGCTCCACGCGGAAGGCGAACGGGTCGGTCTTGTCGGCCGCAAAGGAACCCCGTCGTATATGGAACTTATAGCGCTGACCGGGCCGGGCACCGGACACAAAAGCCTCCCAGCAGTTGCCGGTTCGTCGCATCGGATGCGCCTGCGGATCCCACCCGTTGAAATCTCCTACTACATGCACCGAATCAGCATTCGGTGCCCAGACAGCAAACCAGGCACCATCACCGGTCAGGTGTCCGCCGAATTTCTCGTAACTCTTGAGGAAATTGCCCTGATCCCAGAAGTACAGATCGTCACTGGTGAGGTACGGATCCATGATACTTGCGGCGCGGTCAGTCGGCTCTGGCCGCCTCAGTTGTAGTAATCAAAGTCGGCTTCGGTGCGCATCCGTTTACGGACGCGGTACAGCTGTGCGGGCATCACCTTCGGGTCCAGCCGGATGGTATGTTTCCGGCCCTGCCAGATATAGTTGTTGCCGCCCAGCAGATCATCCAGCTGGAAAGGGGTGTGGTCGGCGAGTCCCATGGCCTCCAGCGGCAGCGTCAGAGTTCCTTTCTGTTCCTGATAGGGATCCAGCGTAACCACGCAGAGGACCAGATTTGCATCGGCAACCTTGTAGTAGGCGATCAGGTTCGGATTCCGGGTGTTCAGGAAGTGAATTTCCCGAAGCTGTTGCAGGGCGGGGTTTTCCCGGCGAATCCGGTTGACCCGGGCAAAGAGCGGCTGCAGCGAATGGGGGTCATTCCAGTTCCAGTTGCGGATTTCGTATTTCTCGTTGTCGGCGTACTCCTCGCGGTCGGGGTGTTGCACACAGACAATATGTTCATAGGGCGGGCCGTAGACACCGTACACGGGCGAAAGCGTGGCGGCTAGCACGAATCGGCTGATATGGGCGGGCCTGCCTCCGGTGGCCAGGTATTCATGCAGGATATCCGGGGTATTGGGCCAGAAGTTGGGGCGGAAGTATTCCACCACATTGGTGCGGGTCAGCTCCCTGACGTAGTTAACGATTTCATCTTTGGTATTGCGCCAGGTGAAGTATGTGTAGGAGTTGTTGAATCCCAGTTTGGCGAGGGTATACATGGTTTTGGGGCGTGTGAAGGCTTCGGCTAGAAAAATGGCGTTCGGATCCAGCGCTTTAAGCCGCGCGAGGCACCATTCCCAGAAAGCCAGCGGTTTGGTGTGGGGATTGTCTACGCGAAAAATATTGATTCCGCGCCCCATCCAGAACTCAAACACATTCTTGAGCGCCTCCCAGAGTGCCCGCCAGTCTTTGCATTCAAAATCAAAGGGATACACATCCTGGTATTTCTTTGGCGGATTCTCGGCGTAGCGTATTGTGCCGTCGGCTCTTTTTCTGAACCACTGGGGATTTGAAGTGACCCAAGGGTGGTCGGGCGAGCACTGGAGCGCAATGTCCAGGGCCACCCTGAGTCCGAGTTTGTCGGCGGTGGCCACGAAGCGGTCCAGTGCCTCCATCCCGCCAAGGTCCTCATGGACACTCGTATGCCCGCCGCCCTCCGTACCGATGGCCCAAGGGCTGCCGGGTTCGTCAGGGCGGGCGGTAGGGTGATTATCTTTGCCTTTTCTGAACTGATAGCCAATGGGGTGGATGGGCGGCAGGTAAACGACATCAAATCCCATGTCGCGGATGCCGGGCAGGCGCCGGGCAGCGTCGTCCAGCGTGGCGTGTTGTCCGTCCTTGTCGGCCGCTGAGCGCGGGAAGAATTCGTACCAGGCAGCGCATGCGGCCAGCGGGTGGTCCACTTCTACCGCAATCGCCTCGCTTTCAACGGCCCCCAACTGGGGGTCATGCCGCCGTACCAGCGCCATGGTTTTGGGATCCAGCGCCGCCTCCACATTACCGGATCGATACGCTTCCACGAAGGCCATGATCTGGGTCAGTTCAGCAAGCGGAGCGTTCGCGGCATAGGATTCAAGAATGGCAGCTCCATCCAGCAGCTCTACCTGAAGCTCTTCTTCGGGCGCGCCACCTTCCCGGCGGCGGTTAAACTGATGCTGCCATGATCCGTACCGGTCGACCCACGCGCGAACCTGGTAAGCATAACGGCCGGGCGAATCAGGCACAAATGTGGCCGTGTATTCATCATTGCCTGAGGGCGTGAGCATGAGTTCTTCCGTAGCGCCCCCAATCTGCGTAATGCGCAGTTGGGCACACATGCGGTCGTGTCCATCGACAATTGCACCTGCTCTGACATGCACCGGCTGTCCAATGGCCCGTTTGATGGGCCAGCTGCCGTTGTGGACTCGGGGTTCAACGGAAGTGATATAGATGCGGGACCAGCGATCCTGAGCAGATTTCATATGCGGGATCAATTGATTATTCTTTGGGCAATGATACAGACGGTCGCCCCATCGCAGATGCACGGAATCCTCAGCTTATGACTCGTCCCGGCACGCATTTTGACGGATCGGGGGTTCATTTCGCCGTGTTCAGCGCCCATGCGGAGCGTGTGGAGTTGGTCCTGTTTGACGCGAACCACCATCCGGTCCGTACGGTGAACGTTACCGGGCGTTCAGGAGACATCTGGCATGTATACGTAGCGGGTGCCCGGCCGGGCCAACGCTACGGTTATCGGGTGCATGGTCCATGGTCTCCGGTGAAAGGCCACCGCTTCAACGCCGGAAAAGTACTTTTGGACCCCTATACCCGGGCCATCAGCCGGATGCCGGTATGGAACCGGTGCCTGTACGGATATGACACCGGTGCCGATGACCTCGCAATCTGCCGCAGCGACAGCGCGCATTATGCTCCGGTGGGGGTCGTAATGGAAAACATGTCCACTTTGCGGTCTCCTCTGAACATTCCATGGTCGGACACTATAATTTACGAAACCCATATCAAGGGGCTGACCCAACTTCACCCTGATGTGCCTGCTGAGCTGCGCGGGACCTATCTGGGGGCGGCTTCAGCACCGATCCTGGATCACCTGAAGCGGCTGGGTGTGACCGCGGTTGAGCTCCTGCCGGTACATGCCGCGGTGCAGGATGAGCGGCTTGTCCGGTCTGGACTGTCCCAGTACTGGGGATACAATACGCTGTCGTTTTTTGCGCCGGATCCGAGATTTGCCTCCGGTGATGGCATTTCGGCGGTTCGGGAATTCCAACTGATGGTGGATGCGCTGCATGAGGCGGGGCTGGAAGTAATTCTTGATGTCGTCTTCAACCACACCGGAGAGGGCGACCATCTGGGCCCCACGTTGTCCTTCCGCGGGTTGGACAACGCGTCCTATTACCTGGGGCGGTCCGGCAATGCCCGCTTCAATTTTGATGTCACCGGGTGCGGCAACACCCTCAATGTGGCTCACCCGTTTGTCAAGCAGCTGATCATGGACAGTTTGCGCTACTGGGTGGAGGTGATGCAGGTGGATGGATTCCGGTTTGATCTGGCTTCCAGCCTGTTACGGGATGACCGCAAAGTATCCGTGAGGGCCGGACTCCTGCAGATGATTCAGCAGGATCCGGTGCTTTCGGCAGTGAAACTGATCGCGGAGCCTTGGGATACCGGACGCGGGGGGTACCGGCTGGGTCAGTTTCCTTATCCCTGGCGGGAATGGAATGATAAGTTCCGCAACGGGGTGCGACAATTCTGGACTGCTCAGGGGGCCGATGCCGGGCAGTTTGCCACGCGGCTGGCCGGGTCCAGCGACCTGTTCAGGGCGTGCCGCCGCCCGCCCTCTTCCAGCATCAATTACGTGACCTGCCACGATGGATTTACCCTGGAGGACCTGGTATCATACACCATCAAGCGTAACGCGGCCAATGGTGAACAGAACAAAGATGGTTCCGATGCCAATTACAGTACCAACTGCGGCGAAGAGGGACCGACCACCTGCCCGGATGTACGGGCGCGCCGGGATCAGCTGAAACGCAGTCTGCTTTCAACGCTGCTCTTGTCCCAGGGGGTGCCCATGTTGTTGGGGGGAGACGAGTTGGGTCGCACGCAGGGCGGCAACAACAATCCTTATTGCCAGGACAATGAAGTCTCCTGGTACCACTGGGCACCGGCCGCACGCGACAAGGAGCTCGCCGCGTTCATGGGCCAGCTGATCGCCCTGCGTAAAGCTTATCCGGAACTGCGGAGAATCGGTTACCTGACCGGTGAAGCATCCGATGACGGCACCCGGGATGTTGTCTGGTGGCATCCGGACCGCCGCGCTATGACCCCGACGGACTGGAGGAATTCGCGGGTATTCGGGATGCAGTTGTCCCGATTGCTGGTGTTGTTTAACGCTACCGGGGAGGTCTGCGATTTCAGGCTCCCCGATCCGCCCTGTGGGGGTGACTGGATTGGGTGCATCGGGTTGAATTCCGTGCCGCTCGGCACTTCGGTGGAAGTGCCCGCCTCCGGCGTGGTGGTCGCAGCGGCGCAACAGGGCTTCACCGACCGGTCTCAAGGGTCCACTGCCTGACCTGGCGGCCTGCCGACTGCTGAAGGGCGCGCAATTGCTCACGGGTCAGCCGCCATGCCCAGTTGCCGCCCACCGTACCCGGCGTGTTCATGCGCGCAAGGCTATTGAGTCCGAGCACATCCTGCACCGGTGTAATCACCAAGTCCGCGGAAGATGCCAGAACCCGGTTGATGGCAGCGGCGCAGAGCTGGGCATCATCCTGCAATCCGAGGTATTCGCGGGCAAAATCCCGTTGCCAGCCCGGCAGCGTGTGCCACCACCCCACCAGCGTATCGTTGTCGTGGGTACCGGTATACGCCACCAGGTGCTGCGAATGGTTATGCGGCAGATGCGGGTTTTCCGTACCCGAGTCGAATCCGAACTGCAGTACGACCATGCCTCTCAGGCCGAACTGCTCCATAAGCACGGGCACATCCGGCGTGACCACACCCAGATCTTCGGCAATCAGGGGCAGCGGTCCGAGCGCGTTCTGCATGGATTCCAGGAGGGCGGCCCCGGGTCCTTTCACCCAGCGGCCGACTTCCGCAGTGGGTTGCGCGGCGGGGATTTCCCAATAGCCGGCAAAGCCCCGGAAGTGATCCAGCCGGACAATATCAAACAGATCCAGTGCCCGGCGCAACCGCTTTACCCACCATCTGTACCCATCCGCTGCCATCCGCTCCCAGTCGTAAATGGGGTTGCCCCAGCGCTGTCCGGTGCGGCTGAAAAAGTCCGGCGGCACGCCCGCGACCACGGTGGGCCTACCGTTGGAATCCAATTGAAACTGATCCTGCATGCCCCAGACATCGCTGCTATCGTGAGCCACATAGATGGGCAGATCCCCGATGATGAAGACACCAAGTTGTCGGCATCGGTCGTGAAGCCTGCGCCACTGCTGCATAAACATAAACTGTTCAAAGACGAAGTAGCCCTGCGGGCCGCTCAGGAGCGATTCCGGGGGCCAGTATTCGACCGCTACTGACCATTCGGGCCAGGGCTTGCCCAAGTTGGCCTCCTTGGTCACACAGAAGGCTGCATGATCCCGCAGCCAGTAGTCTTCCGTCAAGGCAAACGCCTGTAGGGCATCCGTATCGCCATGTTTCGGGAACCGTTGCCAGGCTTGTTGAAGCAATTCCCGCTTGAAGGGAATGATCCGTCTGTAATTCACCTGGTCCGGCTCCCAGCGGGGTGTCTGTGCCAGATCTTCCGGCTTAAGGAGGCCTTCGGCAACCAGCAGATCAGGGCTGATCAGCTCTGGACTGCCAGCGAATGAGGCGGGGCTTGCATACGGCGAATACCCGAAGCCGGTGGGGCAGATCGGCAGGATCTGCCAGTAGGTTTGTCCGGCTGCCGCGCAGGCTTCCGCAAAGCGCCAGGCTTCCGGTCCCAGGTCGCCAATACCGTATCCGCCCGGCAGCGATGAAACATGCAGCAGCAGGCCGCTGGACCGGGGCAGGTGCGTCATGACCGGACTTGAAGGCAGCGCTTCAACGGTGGTGGCATGATCACGGGACTGTTGGATACGACAGCCTGGTTGCGGTCTTAAATCAATGCACGGACACACTGTTCAGGGGCCGGGAATGCTGGACAGGCAAACGGACCGCAAGGGCACCACCAGGCGTGTGGCTGTTTCCAAACCACAGAGTCGTCGCGTCTGCCGGGCATTTCCTCGGGACCGATGGCAGACCAATCAGCGCCTTGGCACAAACCGGCCCGGCGCGCCTCCAATATCACCGCTGCTCCGGCCAACAAAACAGATCGCCGAAGCTAAATTGGTTTCGCAGCCCGGTCCTGTGATACAACGGAGTGGATCAGCAAGGGTCTTCACTTGAGCATCCGTTGAATGACGAGTTCCGCGTTTGATGTCACCCCGTTTCTTGATCAGCAGGAAGGGCAGCATTATGAGCGAAAATCGCTCTTTCACGGGGAAAGCGGATCAACCCGGATTATTCATGAAGATTCGGAATCTCCCGGAATCTGCACCAAGGATTGAAGCTCCTTCCTGACCTGGCGGAGCGTATTGGTGGTGGTGGGGGGGACTCCCTACCTTTTATACAAGGGATTTCAAAAAAAAGTGGGGCGTAATTTTCGCGAGCTGAACCGTCATTCGGTGCCCGGATTTTGGTGACGCGCGCGGAGGCGTTCAGGCAGCAGTGTTAGCATTTTTTTTACGGTTGACCCGTTGATTTGGGCCGGGTTGAGGGTATCTGGTGCTGCGGTTGGCTGGATTATGTGGTCCGCGGCGGCGGCAGTGTAGCGTGTGAAGATGGTTTGGCTTGGATTTCGCCCTTCACAGGCGCTCAGAGGGCGAGTTTTGGGCGCTGGACGGGTACAGATGCGGTAAACGTCGTTTCAGCGCCGTTTTGGCGGCC
>JAPPNA010000121.1 GCA_028873925.1 Bacteroidota bacterium
TATACCCGGAATGTGTCAAATAGCCATGCCACCCACAGTAATTGGGGAAGACCCGTTTTGAGAAATACCGGTTAATGCATCCCGATCTCTCCCGCCTCCTGCAGCAGATTGTCACACAGTCGCAGCAGCCTGAAGTTTCGCGGGACTCAGGGATGGGGCGGTAATGGTCATCGGCCATTTGAAGGGCTGTCCGTTCCGAATAGTTCCGCGAGCAAAACCGGCGCAGCGCTCAATACCCGGTCACACAGCCCCGGCGACTTGCGCGCCGCTCCTCAGCACTTTGGGGGATCAGAAGATCAGCACATTGGGGGATAGTAAGATCCGAGCTCGTGAGTACGCCGAAGCTGTTGCGCGCAGGTTGTTGGATGCCGGGGCGACCGGTTTCAGGCTCGGCAGAAAAGTGCGCCCGATGTGGCCGCCCTTGGAACCTGCCCCGGCATATGCCCGCGAGCATGGACACACATCCGATGCCATATAGTGACTTACCTCCAGGGGCAAGTGAAGGCACAATGCCGAACTCTGGCGGCGTTCCTGCCTAGCTCTGCGTGGAGATAGATGCTGAAGTGGGGGCAAGTGGATCACACGCGCCGCGCCGGACCGCACTTTGGGACAGATACCCAAGAACGAGGCCATCTGACCTGCAGCGCTCTGGAATGTAACCGATTCCGGCAGCTGCAATGGCCCGTAATCCGACTCATCGTCCGTCGGACGGTAAGTTCCGACACCTCACAGCGTGCCGCCCGGCTTGCTGCCGATTGTCCGGCCGCTTATTCGTGTCAACCGGTATCTCCAAGAGGCTCCGGCAGCTGCAAGCGGCCGGTTGAGACCAGATGCGGATCGATTGGGCAGCAGCTGGATTGCCCCTGACCATCCTACCAGGTTGCACTGCACTCGCGGTTCATGTGCATCCTAGGAATTCCGGCCATCGGAATTGCCAGCTCAATCCATTGGCGGGACGAATCGGTAGCGCACAATCAGCGGATTTGTCGGCGCGTCACCTCGGTCCTCATCAGGGGTCTCCACAACATATGCATAGCCATGACCCGCGGCCTTGAACGAGACGGGAATCAGCGCGCTCACCGCCTCAAATTGGTCCGCGTGACTGGCCACAAGTATTCCCCGACGCTCCTCTGAGGTATCCAAGCCGGTATACTCCACCATACGCGTCGATTCGTCAAGCTTGAAGAATGCTGCAATTGATGACGCATCCTGTTCCATTTCTGCGATCATAGCGGTTACTTCGCGGAAATTAGTCGCCGTCACTAGCGGCAGCTCTGACCAGTCTTCGGTTCGCTCCCGATAAAAGGCCGGCCTGTATCGCCGGAGGCCCTCGCGCTCCAATCGGGGAACCGCGTCGTGGCCCTCATTATAGATCCACCAGACATCGTCAGCAAAACATTTCATTGTAAGCCCCTGCTCAGCGTTCATAGTGCGTGCGCGCAATGGGAAGCGCGGATTGGGCAACGGGAACAGATCCGTCTGAGCCAATTCGGGCCCGTAAGCCCGAATGAAGACGCTATCTTCACCCACATCCGGCATCACAAACAGAGTATCATCACGCTGGCAGACCGAATAGGCGCTGGTCACGAATCTGCGGTCCTGAGAGGTCTGAAGACACTCGCCCTGATCGTCAAATACCATGGCCCCCTTGGTCGTAAGCGCAATAACGCGCGAATCATCCAGAAATCGCGCATACCCCCGGAATCCGAACGTAGCTTCCGGATTGCAGTCCGTAATGGTCAGGGTGCGCAAAAGTGTCCCGTTGGACGAAAAGACATGGATTGATACATCCTGCCTGTCCAGCACCAGCAATTCTCCACCGGAATTGACATGCAGCGACCAAACCGTGCCGATCAACACCGCACTGTCCAGTTGGACCGTGTCATCCAGAACAAAGAAATCCTCAAATTCCGCCTCAATCGGAACCAGTACCTGATTTTCGGGCCCGCTACACGAGCTTAGCAGGCCTACCACCAGAACACAAGCCCATCGAGTCATCATTCGCTTACGGCTCATGTCTGACCAGACTTTCAAATCGGACAAAGGAAATATCCGATGCGGCCTCCCTGCACAGGTCTTCGTCGGAGCCCTCCCCTTCTATGCTGACCAGAAACCGGCGATTGACCCAGACGGTGAGCTGACAGTCCATCAGGTCATCCTCAAGATGCACCTGCTCATAGGCTGGGCAGCTATTGTCGGCATACCGGTACGGCCTGGTCTTCTCGTATCCCTGATGTGTCTGAACCATCTCTCCGCGTGTCCATTCTGTAAACGAGCATGTCGGACAGATTAATGTACAGAGCCAGATCATAAATCTCCAGCGTCAGGGACTCATCGTGCACTTCATACACTGCTTCCACCCCGGAGAAGCCGATGCCAATCCGATGGGTCTGACCCTCCCGACTGACGCGCAGCAGATCCGCCAGCGTTCGCGGGACCACCCGGAACAGCTGTTCAAAGTCCACAATCTCCCCCGCCGGGATCTCACCACGAACGGCCCGAATCAGTTCACTGGTTTCCGCGGCTATCAATTCGAGATCGCCCGCAGATATCAACGACTCCTCCTGCGCATCGCCGGTCGACCCGTCCGGTCCGTCCGCAGATTGGAGGTCTTAGCCAGCCTGCCTGTTTTCGGAGCAGGCCGCCAGCAAAACACCCGCAATCAGCAGGTATAGCGCCCTGCGTCTGAAAACATCCTCAATCTATATCTATGGCCAACCGCCTAACCTGCTACTGGATACGCAAAAAACCGTTGATAGGTTTCATTCAGGCCGCCATCAATGCCAGAAACGCCAGTACGCACCCCCAGAGGGCATCATGCACTTCAGCTACGCTATCTACGGTTCCGTCACGATTGGTACAATGCACCGCGTAACATTGTCCACCCAGATACCCTTTCTCGGTCAGGTGCCGGTAACCGAACTGAACGCGGCCCAGGAGATTCAGGTCCTGTTCATGAAGGTCATGCGTCCTATCGGTATAGGCGCGTGCCTCCTTTCGGGCCACATGCCGGATGGCGGCACTTGGAGGCACATCCAGATAGAACGATGCGTCCGGTTTGGGCATCCTGTTCATCTCGTATTCCAATCGGTAGATCCACTTCAGCAGTTCCCCCCTTTGGGATTCGGATGCTCGGGCACCCTGATAAGCCAGATTGGAACCCACATACCGGTCCAAAACGACGATATCATGAGTTTTCAGCAGTTTCTCCAGATAATCCCGGCTTTCCAGTCGATCCAAGGCGAACATAGCCGCCGCCTGATAAGGCGAAACTTCATCCAGCCGCCCGATCTCGCCATTCAAATAGCGCGCAATCAGCCGCGAACTCCGGGTCCGGCCATACCTGGGAAACGATACGGATTCGGCCGTTCGCCCGGAAGAGCGCAGCTTTTCAATGAGCAGGCCGGTCTGGGTCCCCTTGCCTGATCCGTCAATGCCTTCAATGGCCAGGAGCATGTCTACATGTTGCGCCGATAACGGCCGCCGGCACGAAACAACGCCTCGGTGATCTGTCCCAGCGAGCACCACTGTACCGTGTCCATCAGCTCTGCAAATATATTCCCACCGCCGCGTGCACAGTCTGCCAGCCGATCCAGTGCTCCCGCAGACGAATCCCTGTTACGGGTATGAAACGCCTGAAGGGCTTTAATCTGATGCTGCTTCTCCTCCTCAAAGGACCGCATCAGCGGCTGCGCTTGCGCCATCCGACCGGTCCCGCTCTGCGGAAGGAATGTGTTAACACCGATTACCGGAAGCTCACCGGACTGCTTCTGACGCTCATAGTGCAAGGACTCCTCCTGAATCCTGCTTCTCTGGTACATGAGCTCCATCGCACCCAGTACTCCCCCGCGCGCGTTGATCCGTTCAAATTCGGCCAGGACTGCCTCTTCCACCAGATCGGTCAGCTCTTCAACTATGTAGGATCCCTGGAGCGGATTCTCATTATGGGCGAGCCCGGCTTCCTCGTTGATGATGCGCTGAATAGCCATCGCGCGGCGCACACTTTCCTCTGTCGGCGTGGTGAGGGCCTCATCATTAGCATTGGTGTGCAGGCTGTTGCAATTGTCATATATGGCAGTCAGCGCCTGCAGCGTCGTACGGATTTCGTTGAAACTGATTTCCTGCGCATGGAGGCTGCGACCCGAGGTCTGAATATGGTACTTGAGTTTCTGACTCCGTTCGCTCGCTCGGTACCGGTCACGCAGGGTCACCGACCAGATGCGGCGGGCTACGCGCCCCAGAACCGCATACTCGGCATCCATGCCGCTGGAGAAAAAGTAGGACAGATTCGGCGCAAAATCGTCAATGTCCATGCCGCGAGCCAGGTAGTACTCCACATAGGTGAAGCCATTCGCGAGCGTGAACGCCAGTTGGGTGATCGGGTTGGCCCCCGCCTCCGCAATATGATACCCCGAAATTGATACCGAATAAAAATGGGCCACCTGATTTTCCGTAAAGAATTCCTGAACGTCTCCCATCATGCGCAGTGCCAGCTCCGCAGAGAAGATACACGAATTCTGGGCCTGGTCCTCCTTGAGGATATCCGCCTGAACGGTCCCGCGCACAGACTGTAGCGTCTCGCTGCGTATGGCTTGCAGCTCAGCTTTCTCAAGCAGCCCCCACCTTACCAGCTCTCCGGCGGAAGTGCCCAACAGACCCAGCCCGCTGCCATCGTGTCCCTCCGGCAAATCCGGCGTGCGCCCGTCCGGGCCGAACGGTACATACTGCGGGACATGTGCGCCAAGATTCCGCCGGATCTCCGCCTGAACGGTTTCCCAACGCTCCGAAGCCCTTAACTGCCGCTCCACCGCCTGATCAACAGCCGCATTGAAAAACATCGCCAGCACCGCCGGAGCCGGGCCGTTGATAGTCATCGAAACGCTCGTTGATGAACCGGAGAGATCAAAGCCGCTGAACAGCTTTTTCATGTCATCCAGCGTAGCCATGGCCACACCGGCATTGCCCACCTTGCCATAGATGTCCGGCCGCTTATCCGGGTCGCATCCGTATAGCGTGACCGAATCAAAAGCCGTTGAGAGTCGATGGGCGGACAGTCCCTGAGTCAGCAGATGGAATCGCCGATTCGTCCGTTCAGAACACCCCTCCCCGGCAAACATGCGCATGGGAGCCTCCTCAGTCCTGCGAAACGGAAACACGCCGGCGGTAAACGGGAAATGTCCGGGCAGATTTTCCTTTAGTGCGAACCTGAGCCGCTCTGCCGGATCTTCAGCTTTCGGCAGCGCGACGCGCGGGATGCTGATCCCCGCCAACGAGCGAATTGACAACGGAACCGTGAGGGTCGCGTCCCGCACCCGATAGGTGTAGGATTCGCGTCGGTAGGCGGTCACACGCCGATCCCAATGCGTAAGGATGTTGATGCTCGTTGCGTCAAGATGGTCCCACCAGTATTGCTTCATCGCCTCCAGCCGGCCGCAGAGCATACCGGCATCCGGCGGATTCCAGCGTGCTACCTGGGACATTGTGCCGCTCACCTGCCCCCACTTACGCGCATAATCGACCTGCTGATCTGTCCACGCGTGATACCTGCGAACGGTCTCGGCAATCTCTCCAAGATACTGCTGCCTTCGGGCCGGAATGATTGGGTTCGCACCCCCTGGCCCCGGCGGTTGATGTCCGGCCCGTACACCGGGCAGATCACATCGCGTGCGGAGGATGGCCATCAGGTCCGTAAACAGGGCCGTTACCCCCGGATCATTGAATCTGGAGGCCATGGTGGGATATACCGGCATGGCATCCAACGGGTCATTCCATGCCTGACGGTTGCGCTGCACCTGTTTGCGAATCGCGCGCAGTGCATCCCGGCTGCCTCCGTGATCAAACTTGTTGAGCACAACAAAGTCGGCCATGTCAAGCATGCCGATTTTTTCAAGTTGCGTGGATGCGCCGTAGTCGTGGGTCATGACATAAAGCGCAATATCAGCCAATTCTGTAATCGCCGTATCGCTCTGCCCAATGCCGGCTGTTTCCACGATGACCAGATCAAATCCGGCCTTTGCGCACTCGCTGATGCACCCTGCAAGCGCCTGGCTCACCGCGTGGCGGGCCTTTCGGGTCGCGAGACTGCGCATAAACAGGTGCCCCTTGGCACTGGCATCATATAGCGAATTCATGCGAATCCGATCACCCAGCAATGCTCCGCCGGTTCGCCGTTGTGTTGGGTCAACTGACAGTACAGCCACCCTGATGGCTGATCTGTCGCCCAGAATCCGATTGAGCAGTTCATCGGTGAGCGTTGACTTGCCGGACCCGCCGGTGCCCGTGATGCCGACTACCGGGATCGGATGGGCTGCGGAAGACTCCAGAGGGTCCCCCAGTTCCACACGGGTCAGATGTCGGGCCAGCCTGTCCGGCGGATGGTCGGGGGCAGGAATCGTCACGACCGGAAAGTCACAAACCTTGAGCATTACCTGCACCATGCCCTGAAGGCCGAGCCGCATCCCGTCCCGGGAGGTGAAGATGCGGGTCATTCCCATGGAATGCAGCTGCCTAACCTCATCAGCGGCTATGACACCGCCGCCACCGCCAAATACCCGGATATGGTGCGCCTCGCGCTGGCGCAGTGCGCTCAGGAGGTAACCGAAGTACTCCAGATGACCTCCCTGGTACGATGACACGGCAATTCCCTGTACATCTTCCTGAAGAGCGGTTTCCAGTACATCGTGTACGGAGCGGTTGTGACCGAGGTGGATGACCTCTGCACCGGAGGCCTGCAGCACGCGTCTGATGATATTGATAGCCGCATCGTGCCCATCGAACAGACTTGAGGCCGTAACCATCCGTATCGGATTGGATGGCAGGTAGGATGTCCTGTTTGCCTCACGCGCCATGGATTGCCTACAGCAAGTACGATCCGACGCAGACGGATTCGGGTGCCTGCATCTATTGGACGCTTTGGTGGGTCGGAAAGTTGACAGACCAACGAATGAATCCCTATTATGGACTGCGGTAGCTTCCTTCAGAACAAAATAACGGTGCAAATGATTTGGGATAAGCTTGGTAAACATGCCGATTTGGGCCTGCTGATCCTCAGGTTGGGGTTCGGGTTCGCGTTCCTGTACTTTCACGGCTGGGGCAAAATTACCGGCGGACCTGAGCAGTGGGCTGAGCTGGGCGGGACCGTGGAGATCCTCGGGATATCATTCGGTCATGTTATATTCGGGTTCCTGGCTGCCATCGGTGAATCAGTGGGGGCAGTTCTTCTGATGCTCGGCTTGTTCTTCCGCCCTGCGGCTCTGCTGCTTGGTCTGGTAATGGTCATGGCCTCTCTCGCGCATATCATGCAGGGATTTGGAACGCCCGCCCATGCAATCAAGAATGTGTTTGTGCTCGTCGGGCTGCTTCATGTCGGGCCGGGTAAGTACAGTCTGGACACAAGGCTGTTTGGCTGACCGCACAGGCAGAAGCGGGTACTTCCGATAATCGGCGGATTGAGATCCCGGCCGCCTGTGAGAAACCGGCCCTCACGATTGGCTTGGAGGTCGGACCCATAATTGAGCAGATGCCTGACACCTGGGCGAATTGCTGGCTTCAGGAACTGGCTGCCAGGCTGGATTGAATCCGCCTTAGGTCATGTGCGAGAAGAAGTCGGTTCCCCGGCCGACGCGTCGCAGTTGCAGTTGTCTGACGGGAATTCAGGTTTCCGGCGCGACATTGCGGATCGCCCTGAAGATTTCCTGAGGCCCGGTTGCCGGGCATCCTTGGTATCACTGGTCCAAGTCCATGGCCGCTGCGGTGCACGCGGAGTGCCTGGGTACCGGAGGCGAGTTCATCGATGATGCGCATCCAGATTTTTCCAGCCGGAAAGCCATCCACAGTGCAGTCTCTTGATTCGGCGAACATGCCCTGCGGCTCGTTGCAACTGGTGGGTGTAACAATTATGGACCCATCCGAATCGGGCCTACTCCATCCTATCGCGGGCGCTTTCGTCCGAGGCATATAGACCGCTCACAAAGCGCTCTGTGGGCACATTGAGGGCTCAACGCAGGAAACGCTCAGAGGCACCGTCTCTGCGGCTTCCTGGGGCAAATCCGATTACGTTGGCGAGGTGGGAGTGGCGTACGCAGGAACAGACGAACGGGTGCAGTGTACACCCGGTAAGCATCCATCATGGCGACGATAATGGATAAGTACCCCTACCAGTACGTCCCGGGAGACTACTTAAGTGATCGGGGAGAGGCAAAGTATTTTCATGGCCGCAAGGACCACAGAGATAGATTCGCCAACATGCTCGCCATGGCAGCCAGGACGGACCATGGAGGGACCGTTGTGGTTTTTCAGGGCCCGCCCGGGGTGGGAAAGACCGCGTTGCTCGGCAAATTGGAAGAAGACGCGAAACGGGCAGGATGGCAGGTAGTGCACATAAAGCCCGCCGCGTTGGAATCACCGGCCGCTATGGTTCAGGCCATAGGCGGAGACTATGTGGAGCATCGGGGCAAGGAGCTTGCATCCGGAGGAGATGTGGGGTTTAATGTTGCGGGCGTGGTACAAGCAGGAGCAGGCGGTAGGATGTCCACCACGAAAACCATCGCAGGCACGCAGACAGTGTCGGGGGCTTTGCGGGATGCCCTAGCTGCTGACGCAAAGCTCGTCCTGATCCTGGACGAAGCACAACATATGGCGGAGCCATCATCGCAATCGGCGGGGATATCAATCCGGGATACGTTGAACGACTTCGTGAATGGTCGTACCGGACGCAGAGTGGTCTTACTCCTTGGCGGACTCAGCCACACTTGGACCGCTATGCGGGCGCGGGGAGTATCCCGCTTGCGGCAAGGATGCGACAGATATCTGGCGCGTGTGCGGGATGAGACAGCAGCAAGTATCCTGCGGGACTGGCTTCAAGAAGTAGGCTGTAAAGATGAGTATCGCAAAGAGTGGGTTGCCGTTCTCCTGCCCATCGCAGATAACTGGCCGCAACATCTGATATGCTGCATAGCCGCGGCCGCCGAGCACTTCAACGTACATGGCTCCGAACCGATACCGCCGAGCGTGGAGGCCGTGATACAGGCAATTCGTCGCGCTAAGACCGCGTTCTACAATCAGCGCGCACGAGGCATTCCAGGGCACTCACTTGCCGCCGTTGGCATGCTTGTCGGAGCCTGGGGGCCGCGCGGGACATTCAGGAAGAAGACCGTCATGGCCGTACTCTCCATTGACTTTGAAGGCCCCGACCACCCCCCTGAGCAGTGCTTTGAGGCGTTGATCAGTCAGGGCATTTTCGCCGTGGAACTTGCGGGAAAACTCAAAATTCCCATCCCATCTATGGAGCAATTCCTCATGGCGCAGGCCATCGATCTGGCCATTGACGAACCTTTGGAAGCACAGGTATACTGGCAGAAAGTGAAAGCCATCACTCTCTCCAAGCGCGGTTGGATTGACACGGCGCTTGAGAAAAAGATTGAGCCGCATCTTCGGCCCGTACGGGGATTACAGACCGGCTTTGGCGAAGGTAATGATGCTCCGAGGCGATAGACCCATCACCGCCCTGATGGACAGAGTATCCTGCTTTATTGAACCGCCCCCTACCCTACCATTGCCGTGCTGATGGATACAGTCCTGTAGTTCTGGCTGGACTCGGCATCGTGCCTGGGTATCCGGTCTCCGTGGAATATGATCGTGAAGCCGGATACGCCCCACACATTGCGTCTTGGTCGCTGTGTCTCTGCCGGTATTCTCGGAGAACCCCGTCCCGTTGATCTTACCCGTCCGGGTGGGATTGCGGGGGCCGATTTCCAGATTGCACTCGTTCTGGAAACCTAACTTCCAGACTGCATAATGATGATCCGCATGTGCCCCATGCCGCGCGCCTGCGGTCAGGCGTACGCGGCCATGCGGGTGGCATGGGAAGCAGACAGCACCTGTGTCGGCCTGATTCATCAGCTGCAACTCGGCATTCCTGCGCCCCACGCCTGATCCGACGTGAGGCGATTTAAAGCCCTCCCCAATTTCTGTATCTTGTAGCATCCAGCTTCAGAAAGATGCCCAAGCGAAAACGCCGCAAGCCAGACCCAATTGAGTTGGCACTCACCATGACTCACGGCAGCGACGTTGAGAAAGTCATCGCGACGAGCAGGCTGATTGTGCGCTGTCAGGACCGCAGGTTTGCAAGGGTGAAGGAGGTCGGGTGGGTATACGCGGCTCGCAACGAGGCGTACGGTACAGATGTGCTCAAGATTGGACAGACCCGGGTATCCCCTATGGAGCGAGTCGTAGCAATGAGCCGATCCACGGAAGTGCTCAAACCGTTTGAGCTGGTTTATTTCCTCCACGCGAGCAATCGCCTTTGGGCGGAAAGGACTGTGCACGACCTACTGGCCCAGTACAGGGTTAGGCCGAATAAGGAATTCTTCAGGGTGGACCTGCTGACCGCGGGCAGAGTGTTGGAGCAGGTAGCGCACAATCCGATCTATTCCTTAGAGGCTCCTGCCATCCCATCCAGACAGGCACAATGCTCCGCGTGCGGGTATTCCGCCCAAATCCCCAACCTGCTGGTTCCATTACAGTTAAGGTGCCTGCGGTGTCAGCACATCATGACGCTGCAATTTCAGGCGTATGCACAAGCGGGCTCAATTCCTGGGTGAGGATCTGATCGGTGTAGGTGCCGGATACGGAAGGTTGTGCCTGCCCATTACATGTGCCAGGATTGCAGCTATTGAGACAAGCACAGTCGCTCCGGCGCACCTCATATCCCCCGCGTGCGCGCATGCTGGCAATGCCGACAACAATGCTGCGGAGCACATCCTGATGGCCTCTTCGGCAACTGCGCGCGGAGGTAACGGGGTCGCCCGGACTCTCAAACACAAAACAGGCAAGAGCCTCAATTCATGATTTCTGCCATTACCTCCGTAGATTGTCTTTTGCCAGAACACAGCCCCGGCGCATGAAGCTGATACACTACGTGAAAATCTCCAATTTCAAGTGCTTCGGAGCGCATCAGGAAATTGCATTGGATCATCCCACCGTTCTGGTTGGGCCAAACAACTGCGGCAAGACAACAGCCCTTCAGGCCATCGCGTTGTGGTCTCGGGCGGTCAAGATCTGGCATGAAACTAAGGGCACATCGCCGCCCAAGACCCGCACGGCAACCTCGCTCAACCGGCTGGAGATTCTGTCGGTGCCGATTGAACGCACACGGTTTTTCTGGCACAACACGATCGTACGCCGGGGCAAGAAATATATCAGGATTGAGATCACAGTCGGGATCAAGCACGGCGATGGCGTTCAGCCGGTCACGATGCTCTTCCGCAACTTCGGCGAAGACTTAATCTACTGTACGCCGGATGCAGCCACGCTTGAAGATCCTGGCGCAATTGAGGCGGCAGCACGGCTGAAAGTGGCACTGCTCTACCCGATGTCCGGGTTGGAATCGGAGGAACCCATTCTGCAGCCCGGCCGCATTGAAGTGCTGGTGGGGCAGGGGCAGACTGCCCAGGTATTGCGGAATCTCTGCCTGATGGTGCACGAGAATTCGTCTGATGACTGGAAGACAATCGCGGCATGGATCAAGCGCCTGTTTGGGATTGACTTGGGAGCACCGCGGGCAACCCCCCGTGGTAGCATTTATCTGAGCTACAGTCAGCCTGGGGTTAAGGAAGAACTCAGCATTGCGCAGGCGGGTCGCGGCATGTTGCAAATGCTCCTCCTGCTGGCCCATCTGTACGCGAATCCGCGCAGCATTCTGATCATTGATGAACCGGATGCACATCTAGAGATCCTGCGGCAGCGCCAGGTCTATGTTCTCCTAACGCATGTCGCCCGCGCGAACAACTCCCAGGTTATTCTCGTCACGCATTCCGAAGTCATCGTCAACGAAGCCGCAGATCACAATGTAACTCTATTACTGGATGGTGTTGCAGATGATATAGCGGTGAAGTCAGGATTAGGGCACGCCCTCAGGCACTTCGGGGCCGAGCACTACCTGCGGGCGAAACAGTGCGGCTACGTCCTGTATGTGGAAGGACGAACGGATCTGGATATTCTTCATTCACTGGCCTTGCGTCTCAACCACCCCGCGACACTGGCGTGGGACGCACAAATTAACGCCTACTTTGTACAGGACAACTATCCGGTCCAAGACGCAGATTCGGAAATTGAAAGAGTAGAGGGAGGATTCGGGCTTACACATCGACAGCATTTTTCGATTTTTCGGGAGCTGATGCCGAGCCTCAGTGGACTCGCAATTTTTGACAGCAATGGCTCTTCCCGCTCCGATTCTGCGGAAGGAGGGCTTCAAGTGACCCACTGGAAGCGATATGAGATTGAGAATTACTTCATCACGCCAAATGTACTGCGGCAGTTCGCATTCCAGGAGTATTCAGATGAACAGCTTTCTGAGCAACAGCTATGCGAAGAAATTGATGGCGTACTTGATGCGTTGATCCTCCAGAGAGCTTTTGAGGGTTCCTCCAAAGACTTTGAGACTTGGCGGGGCTCCAATGCGGGTCTGCGGCGGCTGGTGTGGACTAGAACCACAGAGCGCATTAAGTTGAGTAACTTCGCGGAGACTTTCTTCCGTGAATTGGCCGGCCGACTTGATCGCCCGATGCTCCTGCGCAAACGTGACCTGTACCGGCTGGTGGATCTTGTTGCGCCGGATTCCATCGCCGAAGAGGTCAGCCAGAAGCTGGATCAGGTGCAATCACTCTTTGAGGGGGCCAACCCCTAACCGGCCTCCGAGTGCTGTTGCGGGACCGAGTCTTGAGGCAAGCACCTGCGGGTGTCTGCCGGTGAGGCCCGGTCTTCCACCCGAACGTGCCAGTCCGGCGGGTTTGATGCGGAGATTCTGGTTAAATTGTACGCGCAAATCGGCCGGGGCCAATGAATGTCAGTCTGATTCCCAAAGGCAGCACAGCCGGTGACCGCGAAACTCCAATCCACCCTGTTTTGAATCGAAAAATGTCATCGAATCCCAGCATATGCCTCACCCGGGCTGCCTCCCAGGCACCATGCCATTCCTTGCACACCTGGGCTGACCGTACATGGCACAGGCTTTTCTCGCCGCTGGCGGCGTTCCTGCTGGCCACCGTACTGTTCACCTTCGGTGCGCTGCCTCGTGCGGCCGCTCAGCACAGTACGGTGCACGACAATTTGTCCATGACCAGCGAGATACTGGATATGGAGCGCAAATATGCGGTCTATCTGCCGCCGGATTACACCACCAGCGAGCGGCACTACCCCGTCCTGTACCTGTTGCACGGTGCCGGTGATGACCAGACCGGATGGGTCCAGTTTGGCGAAGTACGGCACATTGCCGACAAAGCCATAGCCGAGGGCAAAGCTACCCCCATGGTGATCATAATGCCGGATGCCAATACCGGGCAGCGCGGGTATTTCAACAACATTGACAATACGTGGCGCTATGAGGACTTCTTCTTTGACGAGCTCATGCCCCATGTGGAGGAGAAATTCCGCATCAAAGGGCAAAAGCGGTACCGGGCGGTCGCCGGCCTCTCCATGGGCGGCGGTGGCTCGTTCATGTATGCGCTCCACCGCCCGGACCTGTTTTCGTCCGCGGCCCCGCTCAGCGCCTATGTGGGCCCGCTGTCACTGGAGTCCTTCAGGCAGACAATGGCCCGCTGGGGGACCCCGGTGCCGGAGGTAACGGATGAAGAGTTGCAGGACTACGTAAATCGCCATAATGCGGTGGAACTGATCAAGACGTTACCTGCAGAGGACATCCGGTCCGTGCGATGGTTCATTGACAGCGGGGATGAGGATTTTCTGTACGAGGGCAATGCGCTTGCGCATATCCACCTGCGCAAACGGGAAATTCCACACGAATTCAGAGTTCGCGATGGCGGTCATACCTGGACTTACTGGCGCGAAAGCCTGCCTGTCGTCCTTGAGTTTGTATCCCAGGCCTTCCACCAGTATTGAGCTGGCGGACCCGCAATCCGGGTGACCAGATACCGCTATGACCCTGCGGCAATCTGCCCTTCAGTTGCCATTCGGCTTATGTATGCTGGCCACCGGCCTGCTGCTGGCTGGAGTACAACCGGCTCCAGCTCAAGGCCAGAGCTCGGCGGATATTTTCGACCTGCCGCGCGTAACCGGCCTCATCGATATTGACGGGCGCGTTGACGAGGCGGCCTGGATGAACATACCGGCGCTGCCGGTAGTCATGTACGAGCCGCTTTTTCGGGGTGCGATGACTGAAAGAACAGAGCTGCGCGTGACGTACGACGATGAATTTCTCTATGCGTCCGCCCGCATGTGGGACTCAGACCCCGACAATATCCGCGCCAATTCCATGTATCGGGACCGCTATAGCGGTGATGATTCATTCTCGCTTCTGCTGGACACCTACAATGACCAGCAGAATGCGGTGTGGTTCGCCACCAATCCCAATGGCGTGCGCATGGACTACGCCATCATTAATGATCTGGCATACAATGGACCGGACCCGTTCGGCCGGGTGATCAGCGACAGTTGGAACACCTTTTGGGATGTAGCAACACGCCGCACGAACGAAGGCTGGTTTGCCGAAATGCGTATCCCTCTGTCCAGTCTGGGATTTCAGGATCACGACGGGGTCGTGGAAATGGGCATGTCCGTTGCGCGCCGTATCGCACGCAGGAACGAGCTGCATTCCTTCCCCGCTATTGAGCCCAACTGGGACCTGGGCTGGGCCAAGCCGAGCCAGTACATACGAATCCGCCTGACCGATGTCCAGGCGAGTACGCCGCTCTATATCACCCCCTACGCCTCCGGCGGGGGAACCCAGTTGAACGAACTCCCGGATGGGGCGCAGCAGTACGACCTCAGCCGAACGCTGACCGCCGATGTGGGCCTGGATGTTAAATACAATGTTACGAGCAATCTCACCCTGGATGTGACGCTCAATACCGACTTCGCGCAGGCGGAAGTGGACGATGAGCAGGTCAATCTGACCCGGTTCTCACTATTCTTTCCAGAGAAACGGCAGTTTTTCCAGGAGCGTGCGGGCATCTTTGAGTACCGTACCGCCGGCCGGTTTGATATGCTGTTTAATACCCGCCAAATCGGAATCAACGATGGTGAAGCGGTGCCAATCATCGGGGGTGCCCGCTTGGTCGGACGCGCCGGCGGCTGGGATATCGGCGGACTCAACATGCAGACGGCGCGCCATAAAGGGTTGCCTTCGGAGAATTTCGGGGTCTACAGGCTAAGGAAGCAGGTGTTCAATCCGGCCTCATTTGTGGGGGCAATCGCCACCTCACGCTTTGATGTGGACAGTACCTGGAATGTCGCCTACGGATTGGACGGGATGTTCAAGGTCGGCCCCCTGGAGTACCTGGAACTCAAGTGGGCCCAGACGTTCGCGGATGACCTCTCCACGGATTTTGCCGGGCCGAATGGCTACGCACGGGCCCGCCTGGAACGGCGCACGCGGATCGGTCTGTCCTACATCGCTTCCGCGGCTTGGGGCGGGCGTGATTTCAAGCCGGGCATCGGCTTTGTCTCGCGAACAGGGTTTATCCAACCCTTCTTCCTGATCGGCTACGGATGGATGGCCGGTGATGCCTCACGTGTGCAGTCTATCCGTCCGCGCCTTCTGGTCTCCCAATACCTGCGGGATGAAGATGGCAGCCTGGAATCGGGCATGTACTGGCTGAATTGGGACATGCTTATGAAATCAGGAGGCGGAATCACCTTCTCAGCGCAGATGGTCACCGAAGACCTTCGTGAGCCGGTCAGCTTCCCCGAAGACACCGAGGTGCCCGCCGGACGCTATGATTACTACGCGCTGCAGATGGACTATTTCGGCCCGGATGGCGATCTGATCCGCGCTGAAGGCAGTGCTTCCGTGGGGACGTTCTACGATGGCACCAACCTGGAGCTGCAACTGGAGCCCTCCTGGTATATATCGCGTTATCTGGAGCTGGGCGCAACCTATCAGTTCAACCGCGTACGCTTTGCGGATCGCAACCAGGAGTTCTTTGTGCACCTGGCCCGGCTGCGCTTCCAGATCGGTTTCTCAACCCGGATCAGCATCAATGCCTTCCTCCAGTACAACACGGACGCGGACATGTTTTCGTCCAACCTGCGCTTCCGGTACAACTTCCGGGAAGGAAACGACCTTTGGATCGTCTATAATGAAGGGCGACATACAAGCCGATTTGATCGGCGGCCTGCGTTGCCCTCACTGGACAGCCGGACCGTACTGCTCAAATACACCTATACGTTCATTCGCTGATTGATGATGATCCGCCGCAGATACCTGCTGCATCTCACGCTTTGGATCCCCGTAGCCATCATCTGGCTGATGCCCGCTGCCGCACAGTGCAGGCAGGCCGCACCCCTCCCGGAAGGTGAAGGTAAAGATCTGGTGGAAGCCCGCTGCACCTCCTGTCACAACACCGGTGCCATCACCCGCTCAGGCGGCTTTGACAGCCCCGAGGAATGGCGGGCTGTTTCCGCGTCCATGATGCCACTCCCGGAGGATGAGGCCGACATCATTGCTAACTATCTGGCCGCTCATTTTCCCGCCCGGACGGAACGACATCCGACGCTCGTGGACGGTCCGGTTCAGGTGGACATCACCGAGTGGCTGGTGCCTACCTTGGGCCAACGGTCCCGGGATCCGATTGAGGCTCTGGACGGGGCAATCTGGTGGACCGGCATGTGGGCCAGCCTGGTGGGACGCCTGGATCCGGTCACCGGCGAAATGAAGGAATATCCGTTGCCCCCGTCCGCCCGTCCGCACAGCATCGTGCCGGACGACGAAGGCTATATCTGGTACACCGGCAACAGCAACGGCACGATTGGGAAACTGGACCCGGAGACCGGCGAAATCACTGAATATGAAACGGAAGCCGGTGATCCGCACACGGCCATATTCCATCCCAATGGTAAACTGTATTTTACCTCCCAACGGGCCGCCATGCTGGGTCGGCTTGATCCGGCCACCGGAGAGCTGATTGAAGTGGACACCGAGCCGCGCCCGTACGGGATCGTCATAGCGCAGGACGGTACGGTCTGGGTAGCCTACAACGGGACCAATAAGCTCGGCGCAGTTGATCCGGCAACCCTGGAGATAACCTACTTTACCGTGCCGGACCCGCGGACGCGCATTCGCCGCCTGGGGATTGATTCAGAGGGGATGGTCTGGTTTGTGAATTCGTCCCTTGGGCGAATCGGAGTGCTCAACCCGGAGACCGGAGCAGTCAAACAGTGGGATTCACCGAGCGGGCCCACTTCACATCCTTACTCGCTGGCGGTAATCAATGATAAGATTTGGTACAATGAGTCCGGCATGCGCCCGGATGCGCTCGTCCGGTTTGATCCGGAGACGGAATCGTTCCAAAGCTGGGCCATCCCCAGCGGTGTGGGCATCATTCGCCATACCTGGGTGACGCGCGATGGGGACCTGCTGATCCATCAAAGCAGCTCCAATCGCGTCGGACGCGTAAGGATCAGAGACATTGTCAACTGAGTGCCCTGCCCCAGGCAACGGAAACGAAGTACCCCTCCTGCTCAGCGAAAGCGGCATGCAGAGTGGCCGCAGACTCAACTATGAGGGCGCTGGCTGTGCTGGCAGCATAATCAATATCCAGCCGACAGGCCTTTGCGGACTTACGCAGGCCGATGCGCACCGCTTTGAGAGCGGCTTCTTTCAGCGTCCAGCATAGGATGACAGCGCGCACCCGATCCACCGGCAGTGCATCAAACATAGCCTGCTCGTCGCAACGCACCATATTGTCGGCGATGCCGGAATCCCGTGGCTGAATCCGTTCCACATCCACCCCAATCCGGCGGCGGGCCGCCACCGCAATTACGCGCTGTTCCGAATGCGCGATAGAGCAGCGCCACCCCGGCACCTCACATCGTACCGCTCCGACTTCATCTGTCCAAAGAGGCACCGCCTGAGGCTCCATGTTCAGCTGCTCACCCAGAAGTGTTCGCAAAGCGCTACGCCCGAGTACAAAATGCCGTTTGGCGCGGGGGTGCCGTATGCGCTGGAACCGCCCCTGTTCGGCACCCGATAAACAGGCCAGATGCGGCGATATGTCCTGATCGGTCAGGCACAGCCCGCAAATGTCACGCGGCAGGTCAGCCTCTGGCAGCAACGAGATTGGCGGCCACCTGATTCCAGTTTACCACATTCCAAAACGCTGCCACATAGTCCGGACGCCGGTTCTGGTAGTTGAGGTAATAGGCATGCTCCCAAACATCAAGCCCCAATAAGGGCGTGTGGCCCTGCATATAGGGACTGTCCTGATTGGCCGTGGAGTACACATGCAGAGCGCCATCTCCATCTGCGACCAGCCAGGCCCAGCCGCTGCCAAATCTTGTGCCGGCGGCCTTGGAAAACTGACTCTTGAACGCATCCAATGAGCCAAAAGCCGAATCAATCGCCACAGCCAACCTGCCTGCCGGGTCGCCTCCACCAGCCGGAGACATCACCGTCCAGAACAGATTGTGATTGGCAAAGCCGCCGCCGTTATTGCGTACCGCCGCGCGGATGCTTTCCGGAAGGCTCTCCAAATCGCGCAGCAACGCTTCAACACTCTTCCCGTCCAAGCCCCCCACGCTGGCAATGGCAGCGTTCAGATTGGTCGTGTAGGCCTGGTGGTGCCTGCCGTGATGGATGCGCATGGTCCGCTCACCAATGTGCGGTTCCAATGCGTCAAAGTCGTAAGGTAGCACAGGAAGTTCAAATGCCATGAATCAGGTCCAATTTGCTTCGTGGCCAGATCATACTCACTCCCCGGGCAAATGATTCATCGTGGCCGGATGGCCATCAGACGATGGAAGTCCACCTGGGTCAGCCTGTTCTCACTTACCAAGCGCGCCAAAGTGACGCGAACAGTGGCCCAATCCGTGTCGGATTGGGGTCCGTGCGCCACATCGGCGGCCAGCATGGCCTCCTGAACAAACGAGCCTCTTGCAAAACTATGGAACCGAACGTTGTCCGACTTATAAGAGGACGGGCATACTCCGCCGGGATATCCCACAATGTCAATTCCAATGACACCATAGCCGCTGCCGGAATAAACGCATCAACCGACACATGGTGCTACCGCACCAGTGAGTACC
>JAPPNA010000163.1 GCA_028873925.1 Bacteroidota bacterium
AATCTCGCCGGTCAAGCTTGTCGACCGCTATGCGCGCCGCATGGTCATTGAGAATGTTATCAGCGACTCTATTGACTTCTTTCACATGGATGCGCTCAGCTCATCCGTACCGCTGCGCATCAATGTGGATGTGCAGCTCACCATTATCGCCAGTCTGCTGTATCGGATGCTGGGGGTACGCGTAGGTCAGGGCTTTGATGTCGCTGAAGCCCGCACAATTTTCAACAAACTCGTCCGACATACCGGATCAGTCACGATTACCGACCGCGAGATCCAAGTTACCTTACGCAACCGGGCCGATGCGCCCTACCCGGTGCTTGCCAGCCTTACCAGGATGCGCGAACCCCTGCCCTGGCTGGACAATAAAGTGCTGCAGATTCAGTTCAAATGATCTGGACTTTCCATCGGCAAAATCCCTTCCGGGAATTCAGGCTATGCGTAATTTCCGCTTGCGGGCTGATGGCCTACCGCGGAACACATACGGAATCAGGTCTGGATATTCTGCCCGCACAGCCGGAGTTAGGAGTGCTTCTGGACTGCGATGTCAAATCGATGGAGGCCTTTAATATTCTGCCAGCGCGTCATGCATTCAGACTCTTGAGGCGATGGCATCTGCTAATCTGATTCACCGCTTTGAATCAAAGCTGGAGGCCCAGAACGCCAAGCTCAATTTGTTGCTCTGGTTTGTAGGTGTCGGCACTGCCATACTCGCGACATTCATGGCGGTATTGTGAGATTCCGCATGTGTTCACCGAGTCAGTTGGTGACGCTCGGGATGGATCCGCAATTGACTGGGAGTTGGCGGCAGGAGGCGTTAGGGAGGCCCGGTTCGGACGGATTATTTCACGAAGTTCTGATGTCGCGTGAGGCTTGAGCAGCGGATGAGCTGCAAATCGGTGGACGGAGCCGTAGGCGTAATCTCCGCCTCCACGGGGACCTCTGTAAGTCTCTCTGCGGACGCTCCCAATGCCGGACTGCTACTGAGGCACTGGACCAATTACTTCAAGAGCTCCGATTGCAGCCCACGGCCCGGTGCGGCAAGGAGGCCGTTTCCGGGGGACCCTGTCAGACCACTACCCAGGGCTATGTTGGCTGCCCGGCCCGGACAAAGTCGAAAAATGCCACATCAGTCGCAGATGCAGGGTCAGCCTTGAGCGCCCTCCCGCCGGATGATGCAGGTGATCGTGGTCCACCAGGTTGCGCAGGGTGGCACTGAGACTCAAGTGTTCATGCCATAGGCGCTTGAGTAGGGTAAGATCCGCCAAAAAGGCCGGCGACAGACGATCGGTGTAGTAGAAGGGGTTTTCACGGGCCGCGGATTCATAGGCAGGCCAGTGAGACGCGCCGCGGACACGAATACGGACCTGTAGCGAAAAGCGCGGATGGGGCGAATAATCGGTCGTGGACTGCAACAGCAGACGGCTTTTCCATAATGAGCGGTAGGCGGAATCCAAAGTGAGCGGCAAGGCAAACGCGGCATGGAGTACAATTCGCAATTGGCGGGAAGTCTGAATTCGAATTTCTCCCTCGATACGTCCGATTTGGCCGGACTGGTAGGCCGCCTCTCCGCTTGCGCGGAGGCCGGTCGTGGTGGAGTCAAATCGCGCGTTCAGGCCGAGATGCGGCAGGTTCGCGTGATGGCGCACGCCTCCGCTAAAGGACATAGCCACGCGTTCGCGTGAAATCTGCCACGAAGCGTCGGCCGACAGTGATGTTGCGCGCGGCCGGTGCTCGGCAAACGCCACCGGACGGATCGGATGATACCCCTGGCGGAGCCAATATGGATAATTGGGCCAAGGCGCGCGATGCGCCAACGCCAAGGCAATATTCATCCGCGGCTCTGCCAGTGTTCCCGTAGCCAGCAATGTGACACCCGGCACACTTCCGTCCAGCCGCAGGGTGCCCAATACCATGGATTCAGCCAGTGCTGACCACTGCGGAGCCCACTGCGCAAACATTCTGCCCTGAAAGACGGTGCGCTCCTTAACACCCGGCTGAAACCGCATCCGCACCAGCGTTCCGTTGAGACCCAGCGAAAGGTGCTGATTGCCAAACATGCCGGTCCGCAGCAACTGACCGCTGGTGGAAGAATGAGTCAGGTCCGCGTTCAGATCCTGCGGATTGGTACGTGTGGAGAATTGATTGCGGCCTGCCTTCAGATAATACGCCAGCATCCGCCGCCGCCCGGACAGCTGAGCGTAGCTGATGTTATGGTCCATCGGAAGTTCCAGGCCCAGCAACGCCGAGTACAGAAAATCCCGCGACCGGCTTGCGGCAAGTGTCAGCCGGTGCTGCGCCCGTTGCAGATCCATCTGGCCGTGGCGGCGCTGGATGCGCGCATCCTTTTCGCCGCGGTAGAGCGTATGCACACGGGATCGGATGCGTGGATCGGTGGTGTGATGCTCATCCAGGCCCGCCTGAAGACGCACCGTGAGGCGGGGCGACCCCCATGCCACGCTGCTTTGGAGCACAGGACCGGACCGGTCCACATTGGGACCGCCGTGGGGGGTATAGCGCCAGGGCCCGGGATCGCCGGTTTCATTGGCGGCAGCAACAGTGCTCTGCACGGTTAGGTCCTGGGTCGGCTCGCAGGTCTGTATATGGATGGCTCCGGTGAGTGCGGCATGGCCGCTGATGATGGCGGGCTGCGAATAAAGCCTGACCTCGCAGATTTCTGACAGATTTACCGGCAGCAGATTCAGTCGGTGATGCCCAAGTGCCCGAACATCAATGGGAAGGGAATCCACCATCAGCTCCCACACCCCCGGCTGGCTCACGCCGATAGGGGAGGCATTCCAGTGGTAGCCTTCCGTAGATGTGGCAGGCCAGCCTCCGACGAGAGCAAACAGATCGCTAAGACGCGCAATTCCCGAACGGGCAATATTCTCCTGCGTCAGCACCTGAACTTGGGCATGGCCGGCAGGGACCACCCAGCAGATGGCTGCCAGCCACAGGACCCGTCTCAGGCGGACACCTGTCATTCCCAAAAGGCCCGCCATGCGCGACCGGCCTCCAGATCGAAGGCAATTCCGCCGGAGAGATACCAGTAGTGCAGCAGCGGTCGGGTATGGACACGGACAAAATCAACGCGTACAAATGCAAGCAGATATTCTTTCAACTCATACCGGACAACTGCGCCCGAGCTTAGCGTTAGGTCGCTTTCCGTAGCTACCCCGTAAAAGGAAGTCTCCGCGTCGTCAAATGACATCCGGTACATGCCGAGTCGGATGCCCGGCTGCACCGAGACAGCCTCCGCAAGCTGCCAGCCTTTCCTAACTCCGGTATATGCCCAAACCACACCAAATTCCGTCACATCGGCTTTTGCGTGATATCGATGAACGGTCGCGCCCATTTCCAGCGTTCCCCAGTAGAAGGGAGTCGTCAGCGTAACTCCGCCGCCCCGCCCCGACTTCCAGTAATCATGGAAGCCGTTCCGGTTCATGTTGAACGTAGCACCGAGTTCTGCGCCGACCCGGGAGAATGGCTCCTGAGCCGCCGCGGTCCCTATCAGACCAATCTGCACAAGGAATAACAAGGGGCCGTGGCGGACGATGCTTCGCATCCGATTACCAGCTCCACAGGTTCAGTCCGCCTTCCAGGGTCAGGCGCAACCCAGCATGTACCAGGCCGACGAAGCGTGTCTCTTGGGGCATTAGGTCCTGGGAGGTCGTATTGACCCCCAGGTCCATGCTGATCCAGAACCAGTGACGCGGCTGCCAGGCCGCCAGCACAGCGCCCCGAACTGTACGCTGGACACTGCCATCGAGAATGTTGCGCGGTCTCTCGTCCAGCCCCGGGAATGGCTGACGCATGTCGCGCTCGCCCTGCCAGAGTACCACTGCCCCGGCACCGGTGCGCAGTCCCGGTACCCAGGAGTCCAGAAATACCTCAACGCCCAGGGAGGTCTGCACATAATCGCTGAATTGCGTTGCCAGCCCGCGATTGAGGTATATATAGCGTCCGGGGGCCTGCGGAGCATTGTAGGCACGTGAGGTGACGGCATCAAAGCCGAAGGTGAGGTCCGCCCGCAGCAGCGCATATGCGGCGGAACCCGTGACGATATAGGTGATGGTCTCCGGGCCTTTGCTGGGCTGCAGTTTGATGTCATCCACGAACAGCTGACCGTGCAATGTTAGTTTCCTATACTGGGCCCACATAAGCCCTCCCAGAAAGCCGTTGTTCTCGTCATTCTTGGGCACATTGTCCACTACAAATGTGAAGGGATGCAGCGGATTGAGGTACTTCAACGAAATGCCAGAGCCGATACCGGAATAAATGGCCGACTCCATGAAGCTGATCATGAATTTTCGGGAAGGCCGCCAGTCCCAGCGGTGGGCCGCAAAAAAGCGCCGGGTACTTGCCGTTCGGACCGTATCATCGGCGGCGCGCCCGGTAAAGTACGCACCGGTAGCACTGTCCAGTTCGCTGAGAAGTCCGGTAACAGACAGGCGGGGTCCGCCGAGGCGCAGCATGAGCTGATCGCGGCTGCGTGCATTGCTGCTCACTGCTACGGCCGTGGCACCGGGCACGGCCCAGTGCGCATCCCACCGTCCGGCATAGAGGCTGGCCCATCGGGTGTGAACCCCGGCATAGGTGTGTTCGCTGCGCGCCCACAACCGCAGGGCCGTATCCAGCCCATCCGGGTCGTTTTCGTAAAAGCGGTTGTGATAAAGGCCCATTTCGGCGACAACCGGACCGGTGTCAATATAGGCGGAGGCCCAGGTGCCGTACCAGTAGAAATTGACCGCATCACCATGGGGCCGCATCATGTCCATACGGTCGCTGTTGATGGTGTTGGCTGCTACCGCAAATCTGTACCCGACCTCTGCTTCGTCCTCGCTCTTGCGGGCGGGCTTAAGGGACCGGTTGAGCAGCTTTATCCAGTGCGCCTCACTGACTTCCAGCCTCAATGTGTCCACATTGGCCAGTGCGCGAAGGATGTCACCACGCCGATACGGCACGCTGGTGGGGTTGAGTTCAAGGAGGTGCCCCCGGCGCTGCAGGCGAACGATATACTCATACGCGTAATCGCCGACCGGAATCAGGCGGTTGTCCTGGGCATGCAGAAAGCCGGCGGGCAGGAGCATGACTACAGACAGCAGGGCGGCGCGGATCCGCATTATGGACACCGGGTGCAACCGCAATATACTGCGAAGTGCGGGATGGCGGATGCGGGCGCACAGGGTGCTTGCTTATCTTTGGAAATATGACCCGTAGCGTAGAAGTTATCGCGCTGCTGCTGGTAGACACGTTTGCAGCGGCCATCTCCTGTCTGATCTATCTGCAGATTCATTTCAGCGGTTTTGATCTGCTCAGGCCGGAGACCCTGCTTGGCTTTGAATCGCCCGGTGGAGATCCGATTTACCCGTTGCACGGGGCGGTCTTTCTGGCCATTTTCTGGGTCGTCATCTTTGTCTTTTTCGGGATGTATCGTGAGCGGCATGCTTCCAGCCGCTTTGATGAGCTGGTCTCGCTCACAAAGGTGGTCACAATCGGCGTGCTGATTCTGGTCTTTGGCATATTTACCGCCATCCTGGAAGCGGGGGCCAGCGTGGCCATCCTGGGCATATATTGGGGGGCGGTGCTGGGGCTGATGGCCCTGGGGCGTGTGGGTGTGCGGTCGGTGCAGAAAGCGCTGATACTGCGGGGGCGCGGGACGCATCGGGCGTTAGTAGTGGGCTGGAGCGATCAGGTTAAGCGGCTGCATAAGGATGTGGCGCGCTATCCCGCGGCAGGACTGCAGGTGGTCGGGGCTGTGCGGCTGGGCCAACGGGATGCGCCGCAGGCTGGTGAGGGCACCAACGGTAATATTCACGCGATTGAGCGCCTGCCGGATCTGATTGATGAGCTCGCGGTGCGGGATGTACTGATTGCGCTCAGCAGCGAAGATGAACATGAGCTGCTGGAGGTATGCCGACTGTGTGATGGCAAGAATGTAACGCTCAAACTTGTGCCCGACTTTTATTCGGTAGTCGGCGGGATGGCCCGTACTGAGCATATCTACGGGCTGCCGCTGATCGAGGTATTCGGCGTGCCGATGCCGTTTTGGGAGCAAAGCACGAAACGGCTGCTGGACATTCTCTCTTCACTGGTGGTGCTTTTGGTCGGATTGCCGTTGTGGCTCGGCCTTGCTCTGGCGGTGCGGCTGACCTCGCGCGGTCCCGCGATCTACCATCAGAAGCGGGTGGGACGCGCAGGTCGCCACTTTACCATGTATAAGTTTCGCACGATGCGTGAAAACGCGGAGGCCTCCACGGGTCCGGTCTGGGCCAAAAAAGACGATCCGCGCTACACGGCCTTGGGCCGGTGGCTGCGCAAGATGCGGCTGGATGAGGTTCCCCAGTTATGGAATGTGCTGCGCGGGGACATGAGTCTTATCGGGCCGCGTCCGGAACGCCCGTACTTCGTTGAAAAGTTTGTCTCTACCGTGCCGCTGTACAACCGGCGCCACCGCGTACGCCCGGGCATCACGGGCTGGGCGCAGGTAATGTGGCACTACGACCGCTCCTTGGAGGATGTGATGCAGAAGCTCAAGTACGATTTGTTCTACATCGAAAACATGAGTCTCCGCATGGATTTCAAGATCCTCTTCAGGACCATTCGCACGGTGTTTACGGGAGGTGGCCAGTGAGTGCCGCATTGTCGGTTCAGGAGTACCGGCAGCTTCACCGCGCAATGGAGCTGCCGCGTGTGATTGAAGAGCATATGCTGCGGCTGATCCGGCAGAACCGGCTCGCCAAGTGGTTCAGCGGATATGGACAGGAGGCGGTCGCGGTCGGGTGTAGCTGGGCCTTGGACAGGGACGATGTAATCCTGCCGTTGCATCGGAATCTGGGGGTCTGGACGACGCGTGATGTTCCGCTGAAACGACTGTTCTGCCAGCTTATGGGGCGTGCCGGCGGTTATACACAGGGGCGGGATCGGACTTTTCATTTTGGTTTGCCATCGCACCGGATTGTGGGGATGATTTCTCATTTGGGGGCGATGCTGCCGGTAGCGTGCGGGGTGGCCCAGGCGGCGCAGCTGAAGAAGTCGTCACATATTGCGGCGGTGTTTTGCGGTGAGGGTGCCACGCGTGAGGGGGATTTTCATGAGGCGTGCAGCCTCGCGGGTGTCTGGAAGCTTCCGGTGCTCTTTATTGTTGAAAACAACGGTTACGGCCTGTCCACCCCCACCGTTGAGGCCCTGCCGATTGAGCATGTGGCGGAGGCGGCCGCCGGCTACGGGATGCCGGGGGTCCGGGTGGATGGCAATGATGTGCTGGCCGTGATCGAGGCGGTGCGCAGGGCGGCCGGCCGCGCCCGCGCAGGCGGGGGCCCGACTCTGCTCGAAATGAAAACCTTCCGCATTCGCGGACACGAAGAGGCATCTGGCACCAGGTATGTACCCAGGGAGCTCACTGAAACCTGGGCGGCCAAGGATCCACTGGAACGCTATCGGGCCTGGCTCATGGATCAGGGCCATGTGACAGCAAACGAGATCAAGCTAGTCAGGCGCAACCTGGAGCAGGTGGTGGAAGCGGCCTCCCAATTCGCACTGGCGCAGCCGGCGGTGGAGAGTACGCAGGCGGCGGAATCAGCGGCGGCCTTTGCGGCCGTGCCCAATGTGCTGAAAACCGCCCGTGGCAGCCGGAGCGAAAAACGATTCATTGATGCCATCAGTGAGGCGATGGAGCAGGCCATGGAATCGGACGAACGCGTACTGCTGATGGGGCAGGATGTGGCCGAGTACGGCGGCGTATTCAAGGCTTCGGTCGGACTTCTGGAGCGGTTCGGGCCTGCGCGCGTCCGCAATACGCCGATCGTGGAAAGCGGCGTACTGGGGGCAGCCCTAGGTCTGGCGCTGGAGGGCTTGCACCCAATTGTGGAGATGCAGTATGCCGACTTTATCGCGTGCGGATTCAATCAGATTGTCAACAATCTGGCCACCACGCATTACCGCTGGGGCGCGCCGGTGGGGGTAACGATTCGGGCACCCTACGGCGGCCATATCGGAGCCGGTCCGTTTCACTCCCAGTCTATGGAGGCATGGTTCTGCCACACCCCGGGCATCAAGGTGGTGGTGCCCTCAACACCGCGCGATGCTAAGGGGCTGCTCTTACGGGCTGTTACGGATCCCAATCCGGTGCTTTTTCTGGAGCACAAGGCGCTCTACCGTTCTGTTCGGGAGTCGGTGCCGGATGCCCGATATGCAACCCCGTTCGGGCAGGCCCGCATAGCCCGAACCGGCCGGGATGCTACGATCGTTACGTACGGTCTGGGGGTGAGCTGGGCCTTGGAAGAGGCTGCGCATGTTGCCAGTGCACGCGGCATAAGCATTGAGGTCATTGATCTGCGCACCCTGATCCCCTGGGATCGGACCTCGGTGCTGGCATCCGTCAAAAAGACCTCCCGCCTGCTGGTGCTGCATGAGGCTACGCTTACGGCGGGGTTCGGGGCTGAGGTGGCTGCGCGTATCACCGAGGAGGCATTCGAGTTTCTGGATGCGCCGCCGGTGCGTGTGGGGGCGTTGGATGTACCGGTCCCGTTTTCGATCGGTCTGGAACAGGAGGTGTTTTCCGCCCGCGCCCGGCTGCGCTCGGCCCTGGAGCGGCTGCTGGACTACTGATCGGCCTCAGGTCACGGGCGGGCCGCTGCTGACGCGTGCAAGCATGTCGTTTACGGCATTTGCGTCCAAGCCGCATTCAGCCAGATCAGCGGACACGGCATCCATCATCCGGGAGTGAATCTCTTCGTCTGACAGGCTGTCTTCGGGAGAGGCATAGCCGTTTGCGAGCAGGTACTGCTCCAGGTCAATGATTTTCCTTTTCTTGAAACGCTTGACCTTACCGTTGCGCAGCGCCTGCAGCAGTGTTTCGGAATCAAGGTTACAGTCTTTGCACTTATCCAGCACGGCCCCGATAAAGTGATCAGACACGGCTCCAGATGCTTTCAGGACTGCAACATCAACAGGCCTGCCCCGCCCGACGCGCCAGCCCTGTTGCCAGGCCTTCAGGGCCTCAGCCAGTGTGCGCAGCTGCGCAATCGTAACTTCAGGGACATCAAGCAAACCGCTGGCGTGCAGTGCTTCGGCGGCTCCCCAGGAGATGACACCCTGTTTGAGCAGGTATTGCAGCTGCCGCGTGTTGTTCATCAGGTACCACAGGTGGATTCCGCTGACCTCCGAATGCCCGCCCCATCGGGAAATGTTCAGCTCTCTGCCATACTCGCGATAGGTCAATCCAGCCGCGTCCGGTACGTGGACAACCGTAGGAGACGTATCGGGATCAACAGTCGGTGGTCTGAGATCTTCTGTAAGGGGCACAATGTGCAGGGGAGCATCCTTGCAGTGTTGCACCCACTTGGCCACCTCGTCATTCTGAGCGGTGAAGTAGAACACCTGCCGGTGTTGTGCGAGTTCTGCCATAGACTTGATGACGACACTGGCGCGTTCATCGTCGCTGTTGCCGAGTGTTTCGTCTAGTGTGACCGGCAGCCGATAATCAAGCTCCTGTTTTTCCACAAAGGCCATGCGGACGCTGAGGAGCAGCTGTACGCGGGTGGCGCTGGAGAGCTGCTCCAGACTCAGGTAGTGGTTTGCGCGGGTATCCAGCGCGCTGAATCGGCCGGCGAGATCAAACTGGAGCTTATACTGACCGCGGGTAATATTCAGAAATATCTTCTGCGCCTGTTCAAATACTCGTGGCAACTGTAGGTGCCGAATATGCTCATCCAGCCGCTGCGCAAGGACATGACCTACGGCTTTGGCCGCGTCTGCCTGACAGGCTGCCAGCAGGTTGTCTCTGCGTGCCTCCAATCTGGCGAGTGCTCCTTCCAGTGAACGTCCAGACTCCGCGTCGCTGATCTTGAGGCGAATAGTAGTCAGTTCGTCCTGGAGGATTTCCTGTCTGGCGGCCTGCACGCGGGCCTCAGCCAGCGCCTCGGTCAGATCATCCCGCTCCAGAACAGCCGAGTCATAATCGGGCGCACCCTCAACAGATTGACGCATCTGGTCCAGTAGGGCCTTTGATTTGACCAGTGCCTCCTGCGCTTTCAGGTATTCTTTATGTCTGAGCACACATGCGCGCAATCCCTCCATGTCGCCGGACTCAAGTTCCAGTCGCGCAAAGATGCCAGCATATTCCTCCATGGTCTGCCCCAGCTCAGCAGTGACGCGCCGGGATTCGGACTCCAGGCGTAGGTATTCCGCCGCCAGCTCTTTCCAATTCTCGTTACGGGTGCGCAGCTGATGCACCCCGGCATCGGCCTGTTGAACATCGGCGGCTTCCGATTCTCCATAGGAAACGAGCGTAGTATTCAATTTGGCCAGCTCCTGATTGAATTCGACAATCTTGTGAGACCGCTGCCCTTCCAGTTTATTGACCTGGTCGGTCAATTCACGCCAGGCCCACAGGCGTCGCAGGATGTACGGGTCTGATGCTGTGCTGTCGGCCACATCCAAGCCTGCTTCGTCGGCCAGTGCGGCAGCATCTTCCTTGAGTTGCTGCTGATCAGCAGCCAAGCGGCCGCGCTCTCTTGATTTGGCCTTCCAGCGGTTAAGACCTTCGCGACTGAGGGTAAGTCTGCTTCGATTTCCCAGCAGCTCGGTCAGGACATCCCCCACTTCGCCCCTATTGAGTCGGGAGGCAAGATCCGAGGCCCCCCTGAATCTGTCTGCTCCAGAGTGTTTACGCCGCAGCAGAGCCAGGGCCAGGCCAATCAACACCGGTATGATCAGCCCGGCGAAGGCCCATGGGGCTAAGGTCAGCCCAAGTGCAATCGCCAGGAGAGCAGATCCGATCAGAGCCGCCATCAACAGGATGGGCACTGTCTGGGGGAGGGGTGCCCGGCGGGATTCAATCCACGCCAGTACGGCCTCCTGCTGCTGGCGGAGGCGATCCAGTTGATCCTCGTAATCAACATTCGGATCAAAGTCCAGCATGCTCCGCAATTCCTCCAGAGCCTCATGTCGACCTGTCATGCGGAGGCTTCGCTGGATAAGGTCATAGAGTCGATCAATATCTCTTCGGGTCAACGGCTCGGGACCTTTGGACGACATCCCCAGATCGGCCCAGGCATTGATGGCCTGACTGCGGTTTCCAGCCAGGTCGTCACTGAGTTTGCGGTGTTGGGTGTCCAATTCCCGAAGCTGGGCGACTCTGGATGTGGCCGTGTTCAGCACATTCTCACCCAGCCCGTTCGGATAGAGCGGATTTTCAGTGATCTCCTGCTTCAATTGGGCCAGTCTGGCGGACTCGGCACGCTGCTGCTCCCGGAGCGCCGCAATTCTTTCCTTCAGCGCAGAAGCGGAGCTGCCCACATCGGACAAATCCGTACGATGGCGGATAGTCTCAGGAAAACTCTCCAGTCTGTCACGGGCCTCCCGCCAAGCGGTCTGTTGGGCCTGCCAGTCCTGCGCCTTCTCAAACAGATCTACGTTCCGGGCGGCTTGTTTGGCCTGCTGCAGCTGATCTTTAATGTGGTGGCTGTGATCCTTTTGTCGGAGCAGGTCCTTTTGCTGCTGCTCCAGGGTGCGCAGTTCTTTCTGCGCCTGGAGGAAGCGCTTGGTGGCGTTGCCCGCGAATATCTTTTTCTTCCTGAAATCCAGCTCATGCTGGGCCTTCCGAAGGTCAAAGCCGCCGCTTCCTTCACGCAAAATGGCGGCGGCAAACTCACGTCCGGAAGATTCGGCGCTCAACAGGTCATGCAGCGAGAAGTGATAGCTGTCGGGGCGAATGAGTTTGGGCGCTGAATCCCACTCAATTTGTTGCCCGGCGCGCGTACAGAACCGTCTGGGTCCGTCAATATTGAACCGCAGCTCATCATCACCGATTTTGAGGGTTGCCGCGACATTCGCCCCGGCGGCAAACTGATACTTCTTGAGGAGTACCGTTTGTATAGCGTGTGCGATGGTGGTTTTGCCCGAACCGTTTGGCCCCCAGATGATGTTAATCCCGGGCACCAGATCAGAGATATGCTGCCGGAAGGCCCGGCCGTACATCCGGTTGATTTCCAGCTCCCTGATATGGATGGGCTTACTCATGGATCTTCTGGCTCATGAGTTCATCCAGCAGCAGCTCTCCCTGTTCAATCAGCAGCTGTTCCACCGAGGCCGGGTCCGGTTCATGACTGCCCAGTGGCGCATAGGCTTTAGCCCGCAGAACGTGACGGATGGCCTTTACGGCCCGATCCCGCAGTTCATCGGGAATACGTGCTTCCTTGAGATCAAGCAGCCATTGGGCCAGCACGCCCGGCGGATCACTAAAGCCGGATATCTCCGCCAGATCATGGTAGGGTGTCACGTTTGGGGTGATGCGGTCCACGGTGCCGCGAAGCTCGCGAGACTCAATTTCAAGGTGCGTCAGTTGCGTCCACTGCTGCCGCTTGATTGCGCGGTACAGTCGGGATTTTCCGGTGAGCTCCGGCCGATAAATCACGCGCCGGAGCGCCGGGTAATTCCCGCTGAGCACCTCGGTACGACGCTGGAGGTTGCGTGAGATTCCAGACTCGATCTGGTCCAGGTCTGACAGCCCGGATACATCGATCTCAACCGTCTCATACCGTACGGTGGCCAGCGGCAGCTGTGTAGCGGTAACCTTACCACCCTGACTTATAGTGATCAGCCACGGTCCGTGCGGTCCCGGTTCGCCGGGATCCAATGCCTGGAGCGAACCGGGATAGAGTATGCCAGCTCCGGGTCGCGGAATCCATTTGGGGGCGTGAATATGTCCGAGAAGCCATACAGCGACGGGCTGCTGCTGCAATTCGGAGGTGATCAGCGGGGCATAATCGCTTTGTCCGCCATCCAGATCGCCATGTACCACGCCGATCACGGGTATATCGGTGTTGGGTACCGGAAACGTATCCAGGGGCGAGGCCCGAAAATGGGACTGCGGGAAGGACCACCCGGTCAGGCACGCCTCTTCCCCTGAGGCCGTATGCAGGATTGCGCGGCTCCAGGAGCCCCTCGGCCCCAGCAGCTTCACCCCTTCCACCTGCAGGTCTTCAACCAGGCGCGGGAATACGTCAAAGTCATGATTACCGGCGACCGCATAGACCGGAATCGCCTGGTCCACCAGCCGATCGATGCCTCTTTTGAGCACACTGTAGGCCTCAAAGTAGCTGTTCTTGTTGTCGGCCATATCGCCGGTGAGGACGACCGCATCTACCTTGTGGCCGATCGCCCAGTCCACCGAGGCCTCCCAGACCTGCCCCACGGACAATTCTCTTGACGAATCGGAAATCCGCGATGGGTACCGTCCCAGATGGGCATCTCCGGTGACAAGAATCTTCATGCTCGCCAAACTTTAATGCGCCAAGATAGCGCCCGGTACTGTAACTGTCACCCCATGTGGCATGAGGCTCATTCCTCCGCGAAATATGCACTCAAGGTACAATAAAGCTCCGACATTTTCCACCGCTAGTGTCCTTTGGCGGCGGCGCAGCAGTTCAATGCGGAACGGAGCGACGGATTCGCCGCTGGGTGCATGGCGATTCCGGCTGTGGCGGGGAGGTACCGTAGCCAAGCGCCCCTGGTGTTTCGGGGTGTAGCGATCTTTTCCCCGCAGAAACCTCACAGGAGAATTAGCTAAATTAGCCGGTTCGGAACCGCGCACAGAGGGAGCAAGAATGCCGAAATCAGAGCCAACAGTGGAAGCCTACACTCACGAGGGTGCCGAGCGCCCGAACAATCCACCGGCGGGACTGGCCACTGCTGAGTCCGACCCGGAAGTGCCCGCAACTGACTATAACCACGACGAGCACATTGATCCGTGCCTGAGTTGGGCGGGCAAAGCGGGGCGGCTGGCGTTTAAGGTGCCCACGGTCTCGCTACATGTCCACGAAACCATTGACCCTCGCACGATCATTGAGCAGGTGCAGAAATCGCCCTCTGGTGACGAGCAGCTCTCCATGTTTGACCATCCACGTCCGTTGCGGGAGGCGATTGATTTTTACCGGCACCAGGATGGCTGGAGCAATCGGATGATAGCGGGCGACAGCCTGATGGTTATGAATAGCCTTCTTGAGAAAGAGTCAATGGCGGGAAAGGTCCAGATGGTGTACATGGATCCGCCGTACGGAATCAAGTACGGGTCGAATTTCCAGCCGTTCGTGAATAGCCGGAATGTGGTGGATGGCAAGGCCGGGCATCTGACCGCGGAGCCGGAGCAGATCCGTGCGTTTCGAGACACATGGGAGATGGGCATTCATTCCTACTTGAACCATTTGCGGGACCGTTTTCTGCTGGCGAGAGAATTGCTGACGGAAAGTGGCAGCATCTTTGTGCAGATGGGAAAGGAGAACCAAGCGCGCGTGCAGATAGTACTGGATGAGGTGTTTGGGGCGGACAATCGGGTGGCGATGATTTCATTCGCTACTACGGCGGGCAGTTCTGCCAAAACACTTCCCGAGGTTGCTGATTACTTATTGTGGTATTCCCGGGACATAGGTAATGTGAAAGCACGGCAATTATACACTCGGATCAGTCGGAGTGAGTTGATAGATTCGTTCAGTTGGGCAGCCCAAGTAGAATTAGCCGATGGGTCCGAGCGACCATTGACAGTTCAAGAGCGCAGTGATCCAGATCGCTGGTTGCCAAAAGGTGCTCGCATATACAAGAGATGCGACCTAATGTCGCAGGGATATTCCTCTGCTGGGCGTTCTGAGCCGTTTGTCTGGAATGATAAAACCTATCACTGTAGAGACAATAGCCAGTGGAGCGTTTCGCATGAAGGGTTGGAACGCCTCGCTAGTAAGGGGCGGTTGGATGGCAGGGTAGGCCTAAGTAGGAAGCGTTATGAAACCGAGGTGCCGGGGCGGCAGCTCCACAATATGTGGTGTAGACAGTCTCAAGCACGAGGAAAGCAGTATGTCGTGCAGACCGCATGTAGACCAATTCAGCGCTGCATGCAAATGGCCACAGACCCTGGCGATCTCGTACTTGACCCGACCTGCGGTAGCGGCAGCACGGCGTACGTAGCCGAGCAATGGGGACGCCGATGGATCACTTGCGACACTTCCAGAGTAGCCATAGCCATCGCCCGCAAGCGGCTTATGACCGCCTATTACGATTACCACAAACTGGCAAACCCAGACGAGGGAGTAGATAGCGGAATCGTGCACAAGACTGTTGAGACGCATAGCACAAAAACGTTGGCGTACGATCTCCCGCCTAAGGTTGTTACCCTGTACGATCAGCCAATCATTGAGCGCAAGAACGGGCGCGTGACAGGGCCATTCACAGTTGAGGCTGTCCCTGCGCCGACTGTGCGCTCAATATCGCAGTTGCTGGATGGGCAAAAGAAGGATACCGCCCCCCCCATTCTGCTTCACATACAATTACCGCCTCCCGCCACGATGAATGGCGGGAGGAATTGCGGCAAACTGGCATACGCGGGAGGCAGGGGCAACGCTTGGACTTCACGCGTCTTGAAGCTATGGAGGGAACGCAATGGCTGCAAGCCATCGGAGAGACGCTTGAACACAACACCCACGCTCCGAAAACGGTGGCCGTATCGTTCGGTCCCGACTATGCCCCTATGCCTCAAAAGCAGGTGGAATTGGCGCTTAAGGAGGCCTGGCGGCTGCACCCGAAGCCGGACATAATTGTGTTCGCGGCCTTTCAGTTTGACCCGGAGGCCTCTAAAGATATTGAGATGACCGCCGGTACCGGGCTCACACTGCTGCGCGCGGAGATGAATACCGACCTGCTTACGGGCGACCTCCAGAAAAACAAGGCCGGTACCGATTCTTTCTGGCTCATCGGGCAGCCCGACGTAACGCTTGTCCCGGCAGAAAGCACTGAGCAGGGCGATTGGGTGGTGCAAGTCAACGGATTTGACTATTTCAATCCGTCCGACAACAGCATTACCTCCGGTGGACCCTCCGAAATTGCCCTCTGGATGCTGGATACCGACTACAATGGCCGATGTCTGTATCCGCGCCAAGTCTTTTTCCCGCAGGGCAACAAGAAACACGGCTGGGACCGTCTGGCAAAGGCCCTGCGAGCTAAGCTGGATCCCGACCGCATAAAGGCATTCGCAGGCACGCGCTCATTGGCGTTCCGTGCAGGTGAGTACGGGCAGATCGCCATCAAAATCATAGATACCCGGGGCGTGGAGAGCCTAAAGATCTTGGACCTCCCTCAAGCGCTCTGACATTATGCAGCAGGAATTCTTTACCGTGGCAGATAGGTCTGAGGGGCGCACAACGCCCAAGATCGATAAATTGATTATCACCTCACCGTACAAAGAACCATCGGAGCACTGGGGCTACGATGCCAACATCCAAACGTTTGCAAGAATTCCCAGCAGGCGGGAGGCGGGGTATCTGGTGGCGACACCTGGGTATAAGGGCGCGGACGATCCAGGGGTGCGCAAAGTCATACCTCTCGTAGGACGCATCCGTAAGCGTGTCCGCGAGTGGCGCGAGCGTGACTACCCAGGCGTTACAGGCGTGACAAAAGGCTTGCTGGACTACTGGAATGACGAGGGAACCCGAGGTGATAAGCCGTTCTTCTTCTGTCAACTCGAAGCCGCGGAAACACTCATCTGGCTCACTGAGGCACCTGATTCTGAGAAGATCCGTCATAAAATTCCCAGTGACGGGGGAGATTTCGCTCGGCAGTGTGCAAAAATGGCCACCGGCACCGGAAAGACTGTGGTGATGTCTATGATCATCGCTTGGCAGATTCTCAACAAGGTCGCGAACCCGGGTGATGAGCGATTCTCCAAGGATATACTGGTAGTGGCCCCGGGGTTAACCGTGCGCCGAAGGCTCTCTGTATTGCAACCATCGGATGCGCACAACTACTATCGCGAATTCAGGGTCGTAAAGATAGGGGACGAATCTCGCCTCCGGCAGGGCCGAGTGCTTATCCGCAACTGGCATTCACTGCAGTGGGATTCTGCCGAGCGGATTGCGAAGCGCAAGAGTGTGGATAAGCGTGGGGCCAAAAGCGATACCGCGTGGTTAAGGGACGTGCTGGGTGACCTGCATGGTGCAAGCAGCCTACTGGTCATCAATGACGAGGCCCATCATGCTTGGCGGATCAATACTAAGGGAAAGGCGACAGGATTATCCAGGGCCGACAAAGTGGCGGCCACCAAGTGGGTGGGCGCATTGGACAGACTCCACCGCGCTCGCGTAATTCGAATGTGCTACGACTTCACCGCCACGCCGTTCGTGCCCGGTGGCAAAAAGGCAACGGAGGAATCGCTTTTTGACTGGATTGTGAGCGACTTCGGGTTGAACGACGCAATTGAGGCGGGATTGGTCAAGACACCTCGCGTAGTCGTGCGCGATGATGCATTCCCTGACGCGAAAACTTACAAGTCCCGTCTGTTCCACATCTATGCAGACGAGGAGGTCAAAGATAACCTGAACCGCCCGGCACCGGAGACCGCCTCACTGCCACCACTGGTCACCAATGCCTATATGCTGCTGGGATATGACTGGGAAGAAACCGCCCAACAATGGAAGGAAGAAGGTAAGCCCACACCGCCGGTCATGATAACAGTGGCAAACCGCACAGAGACGGCCGCGAGGGTCAAATACGCGTTGGACCACGGTCGGGTGAAGGTGGATGCCTTGTGCAACCCTGATGCTACCCTCCACATCGATACGGGCGTGCTGAACCGCGCTGAGTCTGCAGATCAGGCGCTGGATATTTCGCAGAAAATCGCCAACAGGCAAGAGCGCGAAGAATTGATACGCCGTAAAGTTAACACGGTCGGGCAGGACGGCGAGCCTGGAGCACATTTGCAGAGCGTCATTTCCGTGGGTATGCTCAGCGAAGGATGGGACGCGAAGACGGTTACACACATCATGGGGCTGAGGGCATTCTCCAGCCAGCTACTTTGTGAGCAGGTGGTCGGGCGCGGACTGCGTCGCACCAGTTATGAAGTGGGCGGTGACGGGCTGCTGCAGCCAGAGCATGTCAACGTATTCGGCGTACCATTCACGTTCCTGCCCCACGAAAGCGGGGGCGAAAGCAAGAAACTGCGCCCCACTACAGCCATCCACACTGTAGCCGACAGATCCAAGTTTGCTATTCGATGGCCGGAAATCCAGCGGATAAACTACGCCCTGCAGACTCGGCTGTCTGTAGATATGCACAGGTTGCCGGAGCTCCGTCTGGATGCGCAGCACACAGTGCTGACGGCAGAGGTGGCCCCAGTCATTGATGCAAAGCCGGGTCTGTCACTGCTGGCATCGCTCGGGGAGAGGCGCTTTCGCAAACTGGCAGAACATTCCCGCCTGCAACTATTGGTATTTGAGGCCGCGCGGGACATTTGCGAGAACGTAAATGGGGATTGGGGCACAGCTAAGCATTTTCTGGTCGCACAGGTCATCGGAATCGTAGAGCGGTTTCTTGCCTCTGAAAAGCTCAAGGTGTCTCCCGCTCAATTTCAGCTATCCCCCCTCAAACGGCAGGTCACTATCGCGCTGAACATGGGCCGAGTCGTAGAGCACTTGCGCACTGCCATCCGCTCCGAAAACATCAAAACCACCAGTCTGGAAATTGACCGCGCCCATGAATACGGGGGCACTCGGCATATGCGTCAGTGGCATACCACCAGGCCCTGCAGCACTCCCCGGAAAAGTCACGTCAACTACTGCGTGTATGACTCAGATCTGGAGCGCAGCGAGGCCGCGTTCCTGGACATCTCCGATCATGTAGAAGCGTGGGTAAAGAATGATCACCTGGATTTTGAGATCACGTACCGCTTCCAGGGAATCGTCTGCAAGTATAGGCCGGACTTTATCATCCGGCTCACCAACGGGACACATTTGATTCTGGAAACCAAAGGCGAGGAGAAAGAGGAAGATCAAGCCAAATGGCGGGCCATGCGGGAATGGTGCGAGGCGGTGGGTGGCGAAAAGTATGGCAGATGGGCATTTGACGTATCACGGAAGAAAGGCGAGGCTCACATGATCATTGAGCGGATGGTTGCTGATGGCCCCACGCGCGTTGCGTAATGTGGGCATGCCTAGTGTTGCGTTGCCGAAATACGCGCAGTATATTGAGTCTTTCACTAACAATTGGAGATCAAT
>JAPPNA010000012.1 GCA_028873925.1 Bacteroidota bacterium
GCACCGATCGGGCATTCTCGGCAGATACGGGGATGGCGGAAGTGCTGCTGGTAGCCAAACGCAAGGAAGAGCCCACGGACAACCCGGCAGAGACATTTGTGGCAAATCTGCGTCGCCGTCCGAAGGCTTTACTGGAAGCGGCTGTCGTGGCTCGTGCCATTGAACAGATTCGTGCGCGCAACAACGAGGATGCGGGGGCGATCCGATTGACCCTACAACAGACGGCGGGCAATTTTCTTCGTCGGGTGGGCTGGAATGGGATCGGAATCGGGGAAGCCGCCCTAGCGGTGTTCATGCAGTCGCTCGCTGCAGGTGACCTGCTTCTGCCACGCATGGCATCAGCGATATCTCTTCCGCTGTGCGAATTAGGCGAATTGGGTCATCGCGGCCCTTTAGACAGGGACATAAACGGGATGACCCGCAGTGGTGAAGCGCGTGGTCCGTTTGATATTGAGGATCTTTCTGCGTCGCCGGAATATCCCGTGCTGTGGAAGCATGATGCGAACCGCGAACGGCAGCTTATTGTTGCGCCGGACCGGCAGGGTCGAACCCGAACGGGTTGCCGCCGGCAGGCGGCGCAGCTATGGCAATCTGGAGCTGCCCGACTGCACTTCAACCTGGATTTTCGATTGAATTCCCAGTCGCTGGCCGCCTGCCTGACCAGGCAGCCTTCACTGGGCGGAAGGGCCTGGCCAAGCTTTGTTACCGAAGAAAAATGGGAGATTCCGATTGTGCTCTGGGCCAACACGACGCTCGGGCTGATTGCATTCTGGTGGGCGGGGACACGTCAGCAGCAGGGGCGCGCCAACATGACGATTACGAGACTGCCGCACCTTGTGTCACTGGATGCGGCAAAGCTCAGTGATCGGCAGCTCAACATGAGTCGGAGGATTTTTGAAGACTATCAGGGTCGGGAATTCCTGCCCGCCAATGAGGCGTATAGAGACGAGGTGCGCAAGTCGCTGGATGCGGCGGTTTTGACCGGGCTGTTGGGACTCCACGAAGGTGTACTGGAGAGTCTCAGCATTCTGCGCGAACAATGGTGCGCGGAGCCCAGTGTTCACGGAGGTAAGGGTACTCGGCCCGAAAATCAGCGCCGGAACAAGCCATGATTGGAACCATGCCCACCGCCGTATTACTCGGCCTGTTGGCTGTATGTGGCATCGCAGCGGCGATGGTTGCGATTGTCAGGTACAGATTGAGAGGCCTGGTATGTGCGCCCGGCATCCCGAAGGACCTGGGTACCCTGATGCTGATTGAGCGATATGGAAACGAGACGAAGGATCTGCGGCCCCGCCCACCGCACAGGCCCAACCGGCGTAGGAAAACGACGCTATCATCCTATTCCGGTCAGGTTTCCGAAGTGTCACCATTGCAAGCGCCGCGCACGTCAGATCCGATCCACCTCATCGAGGCATCACTGCAAAGCGGATACGACCGAATGGAGGCATTCCGCAATCTCCTCGCAATTGATGAGCATGTCTATACCGCCATGGGTACGCTTGCCGGCGAACAACTCGATTCCATTGGCGATCTGAGCAGAAGTCTGGAAAGCTGGGAATCTGCAGAGTTTGGCGATGCACTTCCAAAAGGAGCTTTTGGGAAACTCATGGGGCACCTGGCTGAGCCAAAGGTGGCCCAGCACATGGAGGAGCTTGGCATTGAGGTGACAATGCCGGATGTGTCGAATCAGGAGGGATATGATCTGGTGCTGAACGGAGAACATGCCGTCAACGTAAAGACAGTGGCTGACACAGGCTCTCTGTGGGACCATTTCACGAAGTATCCTGACATTCCCGTTGTCGTCCCCAAGGATGCAGAGGGAATTCCTGAGAATGCCATCTACATTAATTCAGCTGATTCGTTGGATCGGTTGGATACAGCTTTTGAGGCGGGTCAGGAGAACATTGTATTGGTGGACCCTTCCTTGTCCCACGCCGATATGGTTGAGCACACCGAAAACGTCAGTGATGCGCTGCTGGGCAACATGGAGCTGGTGAATATTCCAATCGTTACGGCAGTAATTTCAGGCATGCGGGAATTCCGACTACTGAAGAAAGGTTCGACCGATGTGCGGAATGCGCTGAAAAACTTCGGCTTGGATATCGCCGGTACAGGCGGCGGGGGTGCCGCAGGGACCTTCTTGGGCATGACTGTGGGAACAGCTGTACTGCCGGGTATCGGCACGATAATCGGTGCTCTGCTTGGGGGTGCAGGCGGAATCATGGCGGGCCGCAAGATTACAGGCCGATTCAAACGGCGGCACCTCAACGAACTGATGGTCAATTACGAAAAGCAGGTTGATCACTTCAATCAAACAGCCTCTACATTACAAAAGAAGGTCCAGAGGCAATATAAGGCGGCCCGTTGCCGGGCGGCGCGTGAACTCAAAAGGGCAGCCGAGACCAGCAAACATGAGATTGAACAACACCATGATCAATTACTCCAAAAGCGGAGGGGATTGTGCCGCTTGAGTGTCAAGCAATGCAATGAATTGGTCACGTTTGCACTCTCGGAATTACAGGGGTACCAGCGTCGCTTGGAGCGTGCCGTTTCCTGGGCAAAATGGATGCCTGGATTTCTCGTAGGCAGTGCCTATTCCACCGCGATTGAGCAGCATCTGAATACACAGCATCAGCTGATCGTGTATGAGCAGACGCGTTTGCGGCGGGAAGCGGATAACCTGATTGGTGGGCACCCCCATGAGGAACTGGCGGGAGAGAAGGCTGCACAATTCCTGCAGCTGGTATTAGCAGTGGAGGGAACAACTGATCGGATCCGCCAAATATTGGCTGATCATGAAAAAGATCGTAGCCGGCATGAAGAAAAATGGCAGCAGCAGATCCGTGCAGCAAGGGAATCGCTCTTTGAGGAACGACACCGGACCGTGGAACGTCTGGCTTGCAAGATCAGCCAAATTCGGAAGAAGGTTGAGCACAAATTGAGACCGATTCTTGCCGAGCTTGGGTCGCTGACGGAAGAAATATCTGCCGAATGTGGACGGCTGGGCATGCGCAGGTGAACCGCCCGGGAAACCGGAATGTCCAGCGTCCTATGGCTGCGCCGGCACAGCCACAATGAGCTGACTTATGAGGTCGGGGATCGTTACACCGTCCGCCTCCGCATTGAAATTAGCAATGATGCGGTGGCGGAGCACAGGCAGCGCCATGGCCTGTACATCCGCGATTTTCGGTGTTAGGCGACCATCCATGGCGGCCAGCGCCTTTGCTCCCAATACCAGGTACTGAGAGGCTCTTGGACCCGCCCCGTAGGCAATGTAGCTGTCCACGAAGTCAGGCACCCCGTTGCGGCTCGGACGCGTAGCCGCGCTCAAGCGGACCGCGTAGGCAATCACATTGTTGGCAACGGGAATCTGGCGCACAAAATCCTGAAAACCCACCAGATCCGATTTGCTCATCGCCAGTGCAACCTTAGCGGTGGCAAGCGCCGTGGTTGTGCGAACCACCTCTACCTCCTGGTCAAAGGTCGGGTAGTCCAACCACAGATTGAGCATGAACCGGTCCAGTTGGGCCTCCGGCAGCGGATATGTGCCTTCCTGCTCAATCGGATTCTGGGTGGCCAATACAAAGAAGGGGGCATCCAGACCGTACGTCTGGCCACTGGCCGTAACATGCTGCTCCTGCATGGCCTCCAACAAGGCCGCCTGCGTCTTCGGTGGTGTTCGGTTGATCTCATCGGCCAACACCACATTGGCAAATACCGGGCCCTTCACAAATCGGAATACGCGACGTCCCGTGGAATGGTCTTCTTCAATGATTTCCGTGCCGGTGATGTCTCCCGGCATCAGGTCAGGCGTGAACTGAATGCGCCGAAAATCCAGATCCAGCGCACGGGCCAGGGTCTGGATCAGCAGACTCTTAGCCAGTCCGGGCACGCCGATCAGGAGTGCATGGCCGCGGGCCAGCAGACACACCAGCACCTGCTCAATAATTGCGTCCTGGCCGATAATGACTTTAGCTACTTCCTGCCGAAAGCGCGCGCATGCACTTCTCAGCAGCTCTCCTGTCGCCGGATCTGTTGAATCAATTGCTGCCATAAGGCACGGTTACCGATTGTCGGTCGCAGTGGGGCCGGCCGAGTCTACAAACTGCAGGGCGCGGCCCCGTTTTTCGATATATACATCTTCGCGCAGCAGATCAAGCCACCGACGCATTTCGCGCGTACGCTTGTCCTCCAGCGCGAGCCGCTCAATACGGGCGTAATCTGTTTCAATATCCACGCGGTGCTCCGCCACGCGCCGCTGGAGCAGCACGATATGCCAGGCGGTCCGTCCATCCAGCAGCGTCACCTCCGACGGATAGCTCAATTCTCCAATTTCCAGTGTGTCCAGGACAGCCTGCCACTCAGTTCCCAATGCTTCTATGAACAGATCACGCTCACCGGTATTCGGATCAATGACACGACCGCCGATTTCCGAGGAATTGGCCTCCTCGGAATGCCGCCGGGCGATCAGCTCAAACGAAACCCCATGCGTAAGAATTGAATCACGCACCAGATTGAGATGCTCAATAGCACCCGCAGGATCCGCCTTGCTCTGATCAATCCGAATCAGGACATGATTGAAGTCAATCATCTCACCGATCCGCTCATTGACGCGCAGGACATGATACCCGAACGGCGACTTGAAGGGCTGAGACAATTCGCCGGGTTCAATACGCGACGCAATGGCGGCAAATTCCGGGACAAGATCTCCCAGCAGCATGTCCTCATATCGCCCGCCGGAACTCACTGATCCTTCGTCTTCAGAAAAGCGCCGGGCCAAGTTTTCAAGCGTGCTGATGCCAGCGGTGACGGAATCCCGAATGGCGGCCACGATTTCCAAAGCTTCCAATTCCGCGTCCTCACTGATGGTCGGATACCGCACGATGTGAGAGACACGTACCATGGAGGGCAGCACGGGTAGGGAATCCGCCGGGAACTGGGCAAACCATTGACGCACTTCGGTCGGAGTGATACGCAGCGTGCGCAGTTTCTGCGATTGAAATTGTTCGGCCAGCAACTGGTCTCGGAAGTCCTCCCTCAATTCCGCCCGGATCTGGATAACGGTCTTGCCGTAGAGCTCCTCCAGGCGCGCCTCCGATCCAATCTGCTGAATCATGGCATCAATGCGCTGATCCAGTGACTGGTCAATCTGGTCGTCGGTGACCACAATATTGGTGTCCCGCTTGGCATGCTCGGTCAGGACGGCCTGGTCAATCACCTGCTCCAGTGCCTGGTGCCACAGCTCCTCGGACACAGGGATCCGCTGCTGCTGCACCATTCCAGCCACCAGTCCGTCAATGTCAGACTTCAGGACGATCTTGTCGGCAACAACAGCCACAATCTCATCCAGCACCTGCTCCTGTGCATGCGCGGATCCTGGCCGTGCCACCAAGAGGAGAATAATACCCGCAATCCTGAGCATACGCCGGAAAGAAAAAGTTTCGCAGAGTGCAGGCCTAACGATCAGAATGCTGTGATTATTGGCGGATCGGCTAATACCTGATTTCGATTTCGTCGCGGGTGTCCGCTTCGGAGCGCAGCCTTTGAACAGCCGCGGCATAGTTCTGTTTCCGCCGGGCAATCTGCAGCTGCTGTCGCACATGATCCTCGACCCAGACCAATTCCGGAAGGGATCCTTCCACAGCTCGGTCCATCAGCTGCACGAGATGCCAGGTACTGTCAGCAGCCATGACACGCGCCGGGCTGCCCGGTATCAGCGCCGCCAGTTCCCTGCGCAACGCCGGGCGGGTGGTGAACAGATTGCGTTCTGGATAGAAATTTTGAGAATGCATGATGGCAATTGACGGGTCCGCTGCAAACCGAACGGCCAGGAACTCAAAAACTGAATCCGCTTCGGGAGAACGATTGAGCATTTGGGCAGCCAAAGCGGCTGAATCCGGGTCTGTCAAAGGAAAATGCCGGACCCGCACAAAGGGCTCCAGCAAACGCATGTTCTCCTTGTGGCTTTCAAAATAGGCACTGATTTCGAGCGCAGACTGGGCGGACGATTCCTCCATCTGGTACATTTCCACCATCGATTGAATCAGTACGGCCCGTTCGCTCTGGCGGAGCTGCTCGCGAATTTCCGGCCGCGTTTCAATACGCAGCCGGCGTGCCTCCTGATAGAGCAGCTCACTGGTGATCCAACGGTCAATCAATTGGCGGGCCACCTCCTCGGTATCCAGGCCTACCGCCAGACTGGCGAGACTGGACTGCAGGCTGGTGTGGGTCAGCACCTCATCCCCGACACGGGCCACATACGACTCCTCTTCCGCCGGAGCTTCACACCCCAGCAGCCCAAAGGTCAACAGCAGGAAAGCGGCCCCCGGGCGCATAGGCAAGGATCGGCTACCGGAAGGCGTGACTAAGCTGATCGGGAAAGGTCTGTACGGAGTATTCGCGGCGGAGCCGAGCAATGAGGGCTTCCTCTAGCGTCTGTTGGACTTCGCTGACGATTTCCGCCTGAGCCTCCACAAGAGTCTTGGGGCGGGGTGCCTCCACACCATCCATCCACAGTACGACGTATCTGTTACGAATCGGAAGCACTTCGGTACGCGCTCCGACTCCCAGTTGCAGTGCCTGATCATACACACTGCTGGTCGGACCCGCCACCATGACCGTGTCCAGATTCAGAATTCGGTAATGGTTGCTGTCCGCATAGGCTTCAAACTCCGCCCACGACATGCCCTCGTCAATCATTCGCACGGCTTGCGTCAGCAGGGAATCATTATAGCTTTCTATCTCAATGATCCGAAACCGCTCCGGCATCTGGTACCGGCTGCTGTTGGCATCAAAGTGTGCCTGCATGCGCAGTGTATCCGATGTGGCCGCTGTCCAAACGGAGTCCTCCATCAGCTCAAACATGATCAGTCCGTCACGGAAAGAGTGCATAACCTCGGCAAATTCCTCGTCAGTTTTCTCAAGGTCCAGCGCGGCATGGGTAACGGCGGCATGGTCAAGAAACGCATCGGCCATGGCAACGACCTGCAGGCGGGAGGTGGGCGCGCCGGGGATTCGGCTTCTGGACTGATCCGCATAATCAGCCACTTGCCGCAGCGTGTATACCGAGTCAGCCAGCGTAGCGATCCGAATCCGTCCAAGTGAATCCACCGCAGCCAGAGTAGTGAAATACTGAAGCAGTGAATCTCTGCCGATTCCCCCGAAAAGCCGAGACACCATCAGCGTGTCCACCTGACTGGGGTAATGTGCACGGGCTGACTCCGCCAGTGCGGCTTCTGCCCGGCGCATGCGCGGAAGGTTGCGCGCTTCACGCTCAAGATCATCATATTCCTGCTCAAACGTGCCGAGCGAGTCAAGCCAATTGAGCTTGATCAGATGGTACCCAAAGGCGCTTTCCACCACATCGGAAACATCCCCGGGGGCCTTCAGGCCGAACGCGGCATCATAAAAGTTCTTGTCCAGCTGCCGGTCCAGATCATGAAAAACGCCAATGTCTCCCCCGGCGGCCCGGCTGTTCGGGTCTTCTGAATACTTTGCTGCTACGATCTCAAACGGAAGGCCGTATTCCAGTTCGGTCAGAATCGTATCCATCTTGGCCAGCAGCGCGGTGGTATCTTCTGCGGCATCGCCAGTGAAACGCACCATGATATGGGCCAGATCACGCCCCGGCTTGGCCGGTTCGCGGGCGTGCACCTTCACAATATGGTAGCCGTACAATGTGCGAAAGGGTTCGGACACTTCGCCTACCGGTGTTAAGTATGCCTGATCCTCAAAGGACTGTACCATACGACCGGCGGTGAACCAGCCCAGGTCTCCCCGGAATCCAGGGCCGCCGCTGTTCTTCGCAGACGGATCTTCGGAATATCTGAAGGCCACCTCACCAAATTCCATGCCCGCCTCCAATGAATCCCGAAGGGCGGATATCCGGTGCCAAGCCTCCAGGGTGTCCTCAAGTGTCGGGTCCCCCATTGACGGCCGCACCATGATGTGACTCGCATGTACGATCTCCTTCTTTTTCCGGTAGAGATCACTGAGTATGGGAGCCATTACTTCGCGATCAACCAGATAGGGACGCGCGAAGGAGGCCCGATACTGGTGGAGTTCACTGAGCACTGCGGGTTTTGCGGGATAACCGGCTTTTTCCGCCTCCAGAATTTTCAGCCTGAAGTTCACATACCGCTCCAGGAAATCCTCGTAGGCCTCCAATGAGTCTGCCGCGGCCGACTCCGGGACCCCGGCACTCTTGCTGTATTCGTGCTCAAACTCCAGGAGGCTGATCGGCGTATCGCCGATGACGGCCACGACCGTGGACGCTCTGTCTTGGGCAGCGGCCACTGCCGCAAACGCAAACAACCAAACCGCTGCGAATCGCTTCATGAACAGTAATTGCGGGCTATTTCAATCTGGGAAACACCATGACACGATGCTGGCTTCAATCGGTTCCGCAGCGGATCCCGGCGGCCCGCCGCCCGTAGTAAGGCACACCAGCTCAGCAGATATGGAACACAACACGATTCGCGTACGCTTCGCTCCCAGCCCAACCGGCCTGCTGCACATCGGCGGGTTGCGGACTGCACTGTTCTGCTACCTATTCGCGCGTGGGCAGGGCGGCACCGTTGTGCTGCGTATTGAGGACACGGACCGGTCCAGATTTGTGCCCGAGGCAGAGGCTGATATTGCGGCCGCACTGGCATGGATCGGTCTCTCGGTGGATGAAGGCCCGACCGTTGGAGGGCCTTTCGGGCCGTACCGCCAATCCGAGCGGAAAGCGCTGTACCACCGGCATGTGAAGCGCCTGATCGCACAGGGGGATGCCTATTACGCCTTTGATACACCGGCCCAGCTAACCGAGCTCAGGTCAGCCGGAGCTGCCTATAATGTGGCGACACGAATGGATATGACCAACAGCCTGACGCTGCCGGCCGACGAGGTGTCCGGAAGAATAGCGGACGGTCAGGCGCATACAGTACGGCTGCGCGTGCCTGCAGATCGTACTATCCGGTTTGAAGACATGGTAAAGGGATCGGTCACAGTTGAGTCTTCCGGCATTGACGATCAGGTGCTGATCAAGTCGGACGGCATGCCCACCTATCATCTGGCCAATGTGGTGGATGATCATCTGATGCAGATCACGCATGTGATCCGCGGTGATGAATGGCTGCCCTCGGTGGCAAAGCACATTCTTCTCTACGAAGCACTCGGGTGGCATTGCCCAGCCATGGCACACCTGCCGCTTATTCTCAGTCCGAACGGCGGCAAACTGTCCAAGCGCAGTGCGCAGCGGCTGGGCCTGCCGGTCAACGTACGTGACTACCAGTCAGCCGGGTATGAACCGGAGGCGGTGGTCAACTTTCTCGCGTTCCTGGGTTGGAATCCGGGGACGCGGCAGGAAGTATTTTCGCTGGCGGAACTGGAGAAGACCTTCACGCTGGAGCGCGTCGGTAGTGCACCAGCCAGGTTTGACTTGGACAAACTCCAGTGGTTCAATGCGCAGCATCTGCGCCGGCTCAGTGCCCAAGAACTCTGGGACCGGGCCTGTCCCTACTTGGTAGAGGTGGCTCCAGACCACGGAGTGGCGGCTGCAGCACTGGTGCAGGACCGGATCATCCTGGCGCGCGATCTGGCCGAAACCTATCCCTATCTGTTCACACCGCCGGACGATTACGACCCTAGAGGTGTTCGCAGGCGCTGGAAGCAGGATTCACCGGCGCTGGTGGAGGCCTATGCTGAACGGCTGAGTCAATTGGCATCGTGGGAAGAATCCGCGCTTGAAACTGCCTTGCGCTCACTTGCGGCTGAGCATAAAGTCGGTGCCGGATGTCTGATTCATCCGGCGCGGTTAGCAGTATCCGGTACCACGGCCGGGCCGAGTCTGTTTGCGCTGCTCCGGGTGCTCGGGCAGACTGAAGTAGTAGAGCGCCTTCATCGGGCCGTTGCTGTACTGTAAGCGATGATGTTGCGGATGCATGCGCCCCGGTACGCGATCGCAAGGCTCGCGCCGGAAGCGGCTGTTCCTGCCTGGGCCCTGCAGGGGGGCTTCCATTCTGTAACCAAGACACCGGATGAATTGTCGGTGGTAACCGAGGAGAGCTGGGTGCCGGCGGATGTGGAGGCAGCGCGGGGCTGGACGTTGTTTGAGCTGGTAGGACCGTTTGATTTTGATCAGGTTGGCATTCTCGGTGCGGTGATTGGGCCGCTGACTGCAGCGGCCATTCCCGTAATGGTGATTGCCACATTTGGCACGGACTTTCTGCTGATACGTGCAGCTGAGGAGGCCAAAGCGATCCTTGAGGAGGCCGGACACCGCGTTACGCCCTCCTGAGCGCAGCCTCCACCGCCGCTTTGACTTGGTGGGGCGAGGCCTGACCCCGCACGCGCTTAAGCACCTGCCCGACAAAGAATCCGGCCAGCCCGTGCTTACCTTTGTGGTAGGCCCGGACACGATCTGCATAGTGCTCCAATACTTGGTCAACATGTTGGGCGAGTATAGCCGGATCCGACACCCGTTGCGCCCGGACTGCCCGGAGATGCGCCTGGATGGTCCCTCCGCCCGTAATCATGGCTGCCAGCACTGCACGTCCCTCGTCTGCGGTAGCCTTCTTTTGATCCACCAGACTAACGAGCGTGGCAAACGCGGCAGCGTCAAAGGGTAGGGCTGCCAGCGAATTATTGTTGAGCGCAGGCAGAAGATGGTTGGCCATCCAGTTGGCGGCCGATTGCGGGCGGGCCTTCCGACTGGCCTGCCGGTAGAATTCCTCGCCCCCTTCCACCTGGCGGATCGCCAGGCCGACCGCGGCGGACAGGCCGTTCTCCATCAGCCATGCCTGTTCGGCGGCCGTGAGCGCGGGCGTGTCCTGCAAAGCCGCCGGACGATCTCTCCCGGCAGGCTGCGCTGGTTTGGGCTTTTTCCACGAGTCCCGCAGCGGCACGATGCAGTTGTATATCCGCGAGTCCGGGCGTGAGAAGTCCGGGTCCTGCCAATAGTAGCCCAGACGGATAAACTGATAGCGCGTATCTGCCGGATAATCCCGGACGCAAGGCTCAATACGTGCGGAATTGTGCACCACGAGTGACGACGGGTTGAGCTCGCTGAGAAACTGCTCGCCCGGCTCGGCCGCACTGAACAGGCGGTCGTAGCTGCGCACCTCAACCGGAAGAGAGGTTCGCGCATCCACCCAGTGAATCGTACCGCGCACTTTGGGTGCACCGCTCTGCTGTACACGGTCAAGTCGCGTACAATGGAGCCGGAACACCCGTCCGGCATGATCTTTATCCACGCGGTCACACCGGATAACAAAGGCATGGCGCAATCGCACTGTTCCGCCCGGAATCAGGCGACGGAATCCCTTGGGCGGATCTTCAGCAAAGTCGCTGCGCTCTATCAGCAGATGCCTTGACAACGGCACCTTTCGCGAACCCTCCCGGTCAATATCATGCGGCCAATGGGGGGCTTCCAGCAGGGTGGTCGCATCCCCGGACCAGTTGGTCAGGACGATCGGCAGCGGGTTCAGCACACACATCACGCGCCGTGCCCGGCGATTGAGATCATTACGGATAGCAAAGGCCAGCTGCTCCGGTTCACAGGTGCTGTCCACTTTGGTCGTACCCACTGAAATACACAGGTTGCGGATCGCTTCCGGGGTCACCCCGCGCCGGCGCAGACCAGCCAGCGTGGGCATGCGCGGATCATTCCAACCATCGACAAATCCCTCCTGAACCAGCTGCCGGAGCTTGCGCTTAGAAGTGATCGTGTACGCCATATTGAATCGGGCAAACTCGTACTGCCGGGGGCGCGGGTTCAGGCCGAGCGCATCCAGGTACCAGTCATAAAGCACGCGGTTGGTGGCAAACTCCAGCGTGCAGATGGAATGGGTGATGTTTTCGATGGCATCACTCTGGCCGTGAGCCCAGTCATAGAAGGGATATATACACCAGTCGTCCACCTGACGGTAGTGGGTGGCGTGCCGCACCCGGTACATGAGCGGATCCCGCATTTTCATGTTCGCGTGCGCCATGTCAATTCTGGCCCGCAATACCCGGGAGCCATCGGCAAATTCACCCGCGCGCATCCGCTCAAACAGCTCCAGATTTTCCGCTGGAGACCGCTCTCGGAACGGACTTTCCCGGCCAGGCTGATTCACCGTGCCGCGCATGTCGCGGATTTGCTCTTCCGAGGAATCATCCACATACGCCAGGCCTTTCCTGATCAGCTCACAGGCCCACGCATACAGCTGCGGGAAATAGTCGGACGCGTAGTATTCATGCGGTCCCCAGTCAAAACCCAGCCAGCGCAGATCGCGCTTGATCGCATCCACATACCGCTGTTCTTCGGTCAGGGGATTGGTGTCGTCAAAGCGCAGATGGCACCGGCCGCCGTACTGGGCGGCTAACCCGAAATTCAACGTACTGCTTTTGGCATGACCGATATGCAGATAGCCGTTGGGCTCCGGGGGGAATCGCACCGCGATCCGACTGTGCGTACCACATCGAAGGTCCTCATCAATGATGGACCGGATAAAATCCCTAACTTCTGCAGACTTATTCATGCGGGCGACAGACGCTCGCTAACTTTCTTGCGAATCGCGCAGAAAACTACTTACTATCCGTTGTGTTGCGGCGCGGACCGATAACTGTCCGCTTTCCACTTTCTGGCAAAGATCACGGAGCGAGGTGCGGCCTCTGGAATATTCAAGCAGCTTGTCAACTAAAGCACTTCCGGATTCTTCCAAAATTACATCAAGTACCTGGGAGCTGCGAATCTTCTTTAACTCACCAGAGCTGCGACGCGCATCTTCACAGGTTCGCAGGACCTGCCATAAGTCGGCGATACCCTCTCCGGTAACTGCACTGCAGGCCATGACCGGTACACCGTGCGGACGTGCCGGCGATGCAGCCAGGGCGCGGCGGTACTGTCGCAGTGTTGCCTGGGCGGCGCGGACCGCATTATGGTCGGACTTGGTGACGGCCACCATATCGGCGACCTCCAGAACACCCTGCTTAATGCCCTGAAGCTCGTCGCCCGCATGGGGTTGAACGAGGACCAGCACCAGATCAGCGATATGGCGGGCGGTATACTCGGACTGGCCCGCGCCCACGGTCTCTATCATCACAACACGGAATCCTGCCGCCTCACACATCAGCATGGAGTCACGCGTAGCGCGACGAATGCCGCCCATGCTCCCGGCCGAGGGGGACGGGCGTACGTACGCCCGGTCATGCCTGGATAGGGCAGGCATGCGGGTCTTATCGCCAAGTATACTGCCGCCGGTCCGTGTGCTGGAGGGGTCTATGGCCAGTACGCTGACGGATGTGTTTTGGGCCACCGCGTGGAGCCCCAACGCTTCAATGAGCGAACTCTTTCCTACGCCCGGGGCTCCGGTGACAGCCAGGCGCAGGGCGCGGCCGGTATGGGGCATACAGTGCATCAGAATGCCATCGGCCAGGGATCTGTCGGCCGGGCGTGTACTCTCCGCGAGCGTGATGGCCCGGCTCAGGGCTGCTCGGTCGCCCGCGAGAATCTGATTCGCGTAAGCGTGGGCGTTCATGCGTCGAGTTCTTTCAGCAGAGTCGTCAGAATATCGTGCGCCGCTTCGGCAACGACGGTTCCCGGCCCGAAAACACCCGCGACCCCTGCGTCCTTGAGCTTTTCCTGATCATCAGGCGGAATGATACCTCCGGCGACTACGAGCACATGGGTGGCATTGGCCGCGCGCAGGCTTTTGAGCAGTTCGGGAATAAGGCTCCGGTGCGCACCGGCCAGGGTGGATATACCCACGATATGGACATCATTATCCACGGCCTGCCGGACGACTTCCGCCGGCGTGGAGAACAGCGGCCCGACATCAACATCAAATCCCATATCCGCAAACGAGGCGGCAATGATGCGAAACCCCCGATCATGCCCGTCCTGGCCCAGCTTTGCGACCAGTATGCGGGGTCTTCGCCCGGCCAGGTCGGCAAACTGATCGGAAAGGCGGCGCACATCGGCCATTACAGTCTGATTTTCCATGGATCTGACGTAAACCCCGGTAACCGGTGTTGAGCTTACCGCATGCCGCGTAAATATATCCTCCAGGGCCTGAGAGATTTCGCCTAGGGTCGCGCGGGCGCGGGCCGCTGGCAGGACGGCTTCCATCAGATTCTGCTGCGGATCGCGAGCTGCCGCCCGAATGTCCGCCAGTGTTGCGGCTACCTGCCTGGGGTCGCGGCGCGCCTTTAGGGCCTCAAGGCGCGCCAGTTGACGGTGGCGCACGGCCTCATGGCTGATTTCAAGCAGCGGGATATTATCGGCCGGATCTCTGGATCTGTATCGGTTAACTCCAATAACGGCCTGCTCGCCGCTGTCAATCCTGGCCTGTACCTTAGCCGCTGCTTCTTCAATACGCTGCTTGGGCAGGCCGCTTCGGATTGCTTCAGTCATACCACCAAGGCCTTCAATTTCCTGGATATGGGCCCAGGCCCGGTCAATCAGCGATCCGGTGAGGGATTCCACCAAGTAAGAGCCTCCCCAAGGGTCAATGGCTCGCCTCAGGTCTGATTCGTCTCTCAGGATCAGCTGCGTATTGCGGGCGACACGCGCCGCATGCTCTGATGGTAGCGCGAGAGCTTCGTCCAGCGCATTGGTGTGCAGCGACTGGGTTTGTCCGCACACGGCAGCCAGCGCTTCAACGGTAGTACGGGCGATATTGTTGAAGGGGTCCTGTGCGGTGAGGCTGTAGCCTGAGGTCTGGCAGTGCATCCTGAGGGCCATGGATTTTGGATTGCCGGGACCCAGGGGTTGGATCAGTCTGGCCCAGAGCACGCGTGCGGCCCGCAGTTTGGCGACTTCAAGGAAGTGGTCCATACCGATGCCGAAGAAGAATGAAATACGCGGCGCAAACTCATCCAGAGGCAGTCCGTGCTTCATGCCGGTGCGCACATATTCCAATCCGTTCAGCAGTGTGTAGGCCAGTTCCATATCCGCGGGGGCCCCGGCCTCCAGCATGTGGTAGCCGCTGACGGATACCGGGTTGAACCGGGGCATGTGGCCTGCACACCACGCCATGATGCTGCCCACGATCCGCATCGAGGCGGTCGGCGGATAGATGTATGTGTTGCGCACCATGAATTCCTTCAGAATGTCATTCTGAACGGTGCCGCGCAGCGCGGAAGGGGCCACGCCGGATTCTTCAGCCGCCACCACAAAGAAGGCCAGTATCGGAAGTACGGCTCCGTTCATGGTCATCGAGACGCTCACTTCGGACAGCGGAATGCCCTTAAAGAGCACCTGCATGTCTTCGATGCTGTCGATGGCCACCCCTGCCTGGCCAATATCCCCCCGTACGCGCGGATGGTCAGAGTCATACCCGCGGTGGGTCGCCAGATCAAAGGCTACCGACAGGCCTTTCTGTCCGGCGGCCAGTGCATGTCGGTAGAATTTATTGGAGGCCGCCGCAGTGGAAAATCCCGCGTACTGACGAATCGTCCAAGGACGGACCGTATACATGGTGGGGTAGGGTCCGCGGAGAAATGGTGGCAGTCCTGCCGCGTAGTCCAGATGCGCCAGGTCCGCGTTGCGGTCCTGCTTAGGCGGTCCGGGCGGCCGGTAGGCGATTTGGGTGAAGTCTGGCCCGCTGTGTATCATTGACAGTTTATCAAGTCCAAGATCCGCTCAGCGGCCGCAACCATGTCGCCGCCCACCATCAGCACGGGCCAGTTCAAAAATACCTCCGGAGGGGCTTCCAGCACCAGTACAACAGGGGCGATTACGTCCGCCGCCTGCTCTTCAGAAAAGGCTACCCACAGATCGCATCCATCCCTGGCATGTTCGTGCGGAATGATCCCCGCACACTTGAGTACACGCTTCATCCATGCGTGCGCATGGGGCGGGCCATCCAGCAGACGAGCCTGGATCGTGCGTTTTTGCTGTTGAACCCGTCGGCGCAGATTCTCAAAGGGTTCGGCCAATTGTCCGTCGTGCTTCGTTTGCGCCGGGATGGTCCGGGACAGATCCGGATAGCAGTTCACCCCGATGAACGGCTGCTGTCCGGTGTGCACCTGGTCGGTACGCTGCTGAGCCGAGCGTGCAACCTTCTGGCGCAGCCATGCTTCCGCCTGATCGTATCCGCCCATGGCCTCCATCTGCTGAAACAACGCCCAGGCGGATCGGGCCAGCTTTGCGGAAAGCGCTTCAATGTACCAGGCACCGGCCGCCGGATCGGCCGTGCGGGCCAGGCGGGCTTCATGTTGCAGGATGAGCGGGATTTTACCGGCCACAAGTCCTTCGGGCGTAATGATGTCACACCCGCCTACGGCTGCGGCCACACACTGGAGCGTGATCCGGACCAGGTGCGTGTCCAGATCGCAAGCCGTTTTGTGCCTGGGACTCGGCACGCCCTCAACACAAACGGACATTTCCGGCAGGCCGAATGCCTCATAAACCTGGGCAGTCAGATGGCGCATGGCGCGCAGCCGGGCGATATGCATCAGGTATCGTGTGCCGACCGGCACGGAAAAATAAAGCCGCCGGGCCACCGCATCTGTGTCCGACATGCGAAGGCAGCGCACCAATAGGCTCAGGGCTACGGCCAGTTCCTGCACGCAGGTGGCTCCGGCCTGGTGCCAGGGCATCAGATCAACCCGAATTGTCCGGTATTGTGTGGTTCCGGCGGCCTGCAGCAGCGCTGCCTGATGTTCAGGTGATTCTGTTGCCTCCAAGGCCGCTGCACCGCGCAGTTCGGATGGCGGAATGCCTGCGACAAGGGCTGCGGAGTGAATCCGTTTCATCACCTCCTGCGCCTTGCCCCCACATTCAAAGCAGGCGGGTATCCGGGCGTAACGGAGCCGACGCAGTAGGGCCGATAATTGGGCCACATCCAGCTCTGCCGCCTTTTCAATACCGATGGCTGTAGCCCCTCGCGCGAGCAGTTCTTCAATTTGCGTGGCGCGTCCGTTCAGGCGCAGGTGCCAGCCGGCACGCTTAAACGCGCGCCGATAGCTGCGGTCAGCACGGCGGTAGTAGGGCTGCAGGGTGAATCCTTCCAACGGTTGCCATTCCAGCGAGTCAGGCATCAGACGTTCCCAGTCTGCGTCCGGGATCGGAGCAAAGTATTTGCGCAGGGCTAAGGGTTCCATTACGGTTGGGAATGCTTGCGCCAGATGCGCACAAGATCATAAACGGCAATACCGAAGGCTACCGCGACGTTGAGTGACTGCTTGATCCCGTACTGAGGGATTTCCAGGGCATAATCGGCCTGTTTGAGCACCGGATCACTGACTCCGGTGAGCTCATTTCCCACGACGAGGGCCACCGGGAAGGCCGAGTGCGGCAGTCGGGTTGTCAGCGTGGGCGCGTCCGTCAGTTCCAGGGCACAAATCGTATATCCGCCGGATTTGAGTGTTGAGGCGGCTTCTCCGGCTGTGGCCATATAGCGCCACGGGACGCTGTCCTGCGCCCCCAGTGCGGTCTTATGCAGGCCGCGGTTGTCCGGGGTAGCGGTAATGCCGGTAATCAGGACGCGTTCAATCCGGACGGCATCAGAAGTTCTGAATATCGCGCCCACATTGTAAACGGAGCGGACATCATCAAGTACAACTGTTACCGGATGTTTTGGAAGCAGCTTAGCCTCGTCCATGGACGGACGGGAGATTTCTTCATGACGCAGCTTACGCATTGCTGGGCGACATGCTGGTAGCGATTGACGGTACGGCCGGATCCGGCAAGAGTGCGACAGCTGTGCGCGTAGCCGAGACCGCCGGTTTTGTACTCATGGATTCAGGTCTCATGTATCGGGCGGTAGCCTGGGTCTGTATTGAACACGGAACGGAGATTCTGGAGCCCGAACTTGTCGCCCTGTTAGCATCGGTCCCCATTGCTGTTCATCACCGGGGCCTGCACATGTACGTTACCGTAGATGGCGTTGACATAACCGATCGTCTGCGGGCTTTGGAGGTGACTGGGATGGCCAGCAGGGTGGCGCAATTTGCGGTAGTCCGCCGCTTCCTGTTTGCACACCAGCGCGGTTTTGGCCGGCGGTATGCCGATACACCGGGCCTGGTGGCTGAAGGTCGCGATATGGGTACGGTGGTTTTTCCGCATGCTGACCTGAAGTTCTTCTTTGATGCTCCGGTGGAGGTGCGGGCCGAGAGGCGCTGGGAGCAGTTGCGGGAGCTGGGCATCCGCACAGCCCTGCCAGAGTTGCGGGCCAGCCTGCTCCATCGTGACCGTGCGGACAGGCAGCGCGATCTGGCACCATTGAGGAGGCATCCCGATGCCATGGTCATTAATACGGGCCAGCTGACACTTGAGCAACAGGTTGAACTGATTCTGGAGCAGATCCAGGCATGCTCCCGGCAGCGGAACCCACGCTGAGCTGGCCTATAGTTATGGGAATTATATATTTAACTGCAACCTTTGTCCGCCCCTCCGGGGTGTCTTCGGCTTATTGTGTCGCACTTTGTGGATTTGCGAATTGCCTCGGATGGCGTACGACCGCCATAACGCGGGTTCGGACTCGGAGTCCGCATAGCGCGCTCAAACTCTGCACTAATGCTGTCTAGAGTGCGGGTCCTTGTTTTGCTCATGGCTACACAAACAAATCAGCTTGGTCTAACGGCTTCCCGGTATATGGATCGGTCATGATGGGCAAGCACGGAGGCCGTGAGTCAAAATAGTGACCGATTGGCCAAATTTGCATGCGGGGGAATCTATAGCTCTCGAGCCTCTTGCAAAAACATCGTGATCGGTGCATGCCGGCCGTGAATGCACGGACCTCCTCAGCCGGAATAGCCGGGATTTCATGATGATCCAGCGCTTTTCCGCCATTACTTCCCGGAAGTGCAGTAGCTACGACAATATTAAAGGTCTGTTGCGGGAAATTTCAGCCCAAATCCTTGGGATTCACGCGCACCTGCCCCGGGCTTCCCTTGTTTTAGGAGGCCGCGAAAAGCGTCAACCTGCCCCGTGTGACCTGTTTCAGGTCACCAGGCGCAGCAGTTGATCTACGGTGAGCGCCAACACGCCGAACATCAAATGGCACATCACCTTCTTATGGCCGCGCACGCGCACATGCC
>JAPPNA010000007.1 GCA_028873925.1 Bacteroidota bacterium
GGCAAAATGCTCGTGCTATAGCTGAAGTCAAGATGATTTAATTGGGCCCGGGCAGGGCTACCCCGCAGCGACCATCCGCAATCGTGATTTCCTCGCCTCCAGGCCTCCGAATTGCCGCCCCGACCTTATTGTGACCAGTCCCCCCTATGTGACATCGTACAATTACGCGGACATTCATCAATTATCTGCACTCTGGCTCGGATTTGCATCCGACTACCGCGACCTGCGAAAGAACATGATCGGAAATGAGTACCAGGTCAGGCCGCTCACACTTCCCGAGATCGAACGACTGGGGCCTTGCGCAACTGACACCTACCACAGCCTAACGGAAAAAGACCCCCGCAGAGCTCGCTCAGTGGCCAGATATTTCAGCGACATGGACAAGACATTCGTCAAGTGCTGGAGAATGTTGAATAACGGTGGAATGGCCATCTTTGTGATCGGCAACACCAGATATAGTGGGGTCACTATTGATAATCAACGCCACTTGACCGACCGGATGACCAACGCTGGATTCCGTGCGGTGACGGAATTCAAGCGAAGGGTCTCCTTGAAGATCATGACACCGTATAGGGACGCTCGGGGCCGTTTCACCGATGATTCTTCGCAGCGAAGAGTCTACGGCGAGGAGTTCGTAGTGATCGGGAGGAGGCCATGAGTGTGGAAACGCTTACCTTCCGTCCTTTTGCTCGCCTGCTGACGATGCTGGGGGACCAATTGATCAAGAATGAGCGCATTGCTCTCGTTGAACTGATACGTAATGCGTATGATGCCGACGCTGACCACGTTGAGATACGGTTTGAGAATTTCGATAAGGAAATGAAGGCGACTCATCTGTCTCACATTGTAGTGCGAGATGATGGCACAGGCATGATGGCGGAAACGCTTCGAAACGAATGGATGAGGTCGGCAACCCCGTGCAAATTTCTCGCAAAAAAAGATGATAGGGGGCGAACGCAGCACAAAAATCGGGTAATTCAAGGCGAAAAGGGTATTGGGCGGTTTGCCGTATTGAAGCTCGGCAGGAAAATAACGATTACTTCCCGGCCCGCACACTCGAATGTTGAGTGCGTTCTCACTTGGGATTTCTCCAAGTACGATGACGATTTTGTGTCCAGAGATGACCAGCAAACGGACATTTTTCTAGATGACATCAATGTCACGTTGGTTCAATCTCATCCCGAACTCCTGCAGGGGGATGAGCACGGGACCATTATTGAAATCCATATGCTGAACGGAACTTGGGGCAAACCACTCATTGAGCGCCTTTGGAGCGATATCTCAAACCTAACAGATCCGGTGTCCCGGATCACGCGGCACAAAGCTTCCAGTCAAATGGATGTGGATGTATTGTGTAACGGAAAGCGCCCCGCAGGACTAGATGCCAATAGCACCGAGAAATTGAAAGCTTTGATTGAGGATAAGGCCGTGCTGCGCATCCAAGGCTATTTTGACTGTGAATGCTCAGTATTCTCCTACGAGTCTGAATCGCGAGTAGCTGCTGAAAAAGTGGCCCTAAAGGACCCCAAAATAACGGGCCTATGGGTTTGGCGGAACCGCTTCGGCAGGCGTGCTAAGAGTGGAGAGGAGCAATTGCAAATGTCGTTCGGTTGCGGTGATTTCGCGTTTCACTTCTATATTTTTGACTTTGCTCGCGGCAAGAATGGGAAGTATGCGCTAACGCAGGCGGATCGCAAGCGGATCAAGAGCCATCGCATTTATCTCTACCGAGACGGGGTTCGTGTCTACCCATACGGTGATCCCGACGATGACTGGCTTGCAATTGACGTTACCCGTGGAATTGGACGGGCCGGAAATTTCTTCAGTAATGACCAAGTCATTGGATGGATTGACATCTCGCAAGAAAAGAACCCTCTGTTGCGGGACAAGACAAACAGGGAGGGCCTCATTGAATCCGACGGGGGTGCCCCGGATTTGATTTTCCTCATACAGGTCTTTTTGTCGTATCTCAAGCAGTACCCCTTTGCGCGATACGTTCATGCGCGCCTTCAGCGCTCCAAAGCGACACTTGTTCAGGAAGACATGATAGCTTCCGCCCTGAATGAATTCCGTAACGATCTTACTGCCGCTGGACAGAAGTCCTACGCCAATGTAGCCAGAAAAATTGAAAAAGACTACAAACATGAGAGGCAGCACTTGCTTGAACGTGCGGAAACGACCGAGGACCTGGCGGGAGTCGGGCTGTCCGTGGAAATGGCATCGCATGACATTATGCTGCTGCTAAACCGCGGATTGAACATCGCGGGCGAACTCGCCCGGCTCGCCCGCGGTACAGCCAAGGATAACATCGCACAGCTGGCAGATAGACTAACCGGTGTGCTGGCGCAGGTGGTTGAAGGAATGAAAGATGTCCAAGTTTTGTTCAAGTCGTCGCGTCGTCGCCGGAGGATCGTAGAAATTGAGCCGTGCCTATTAAAAGTCTATCACCTCTACAAGCGATTACTTGATGCCAAAACTATCCGCTACGAAACGATTACCAAGGGGCGCTCTCACCTAGTAGCAAAAACCACGGACGGAGTTGTATTGCAGGTGCTCATAAATCTATTTGACAATGCTGTCTACTGGCTGGATACGGTGAGTTCAGCCAGACGGGAAATCCTCGTCACGATAGACAGTGACCGCGGGGAGCTTATCTTTTCCGACAGCGGGCCGGGTGTTGATTCAGAGGATGTTCCCTATATTTTTGACGCATTCTACTCTGGAAAGGGACAGGAGGGACGAGGTCTTGGCCTGTATATTGCACGCCAGCTTCTTGAACGCCACGATTACCACATCCGGCTTGGTCAGGATAAAGAGCAGATATTGAATGGTGCTAATTTCATAGTCGCGTTTACCACAAACACGCGCTGATGGAACTCAGACTACTTATGTCCGGCATTGCTATCGTACTTGATGACGCATTTGATCCAGACCCGGTTGACAGATCCCTGAATGACCACGACCTAATCCATGAAATCGTGAGACTAATCGAACAGGAGTGGTCAACACCCTTTTTCAAGACGCACCGGATTCCCGCGGAGAGCATGTGGTCTAATCTGTTCAAGTCCGCTAGTTTCATTCTGCTGGACTGGAGGCTTTGGCCGAAGGGGGCGGCGACACTTGAAGAGCACGGCATTAGAGAGAATCTTGAATTTATCCGGGCCGCCATAGATTATTCTGTACCGGTGTTGATATTTACTAATGAAGATCCCACAGATATAGAAGGTCATCTAAACACGCTTTTTCCCGACGAGTCAACACACGGTTTTGTATTCGTTGAACGGAAAAGTGAACTTTTGAACAATGGCACTTTGGTGCTCACAGCCATTAGCACATGGGTTGCCGAAAACCTCTCTGTATATACGCTAAAGAATTGGGACAGCTTACTTCAGCAAGCCAGAATTGGTCTCTTTCGTGATATGTATTCAAAGAACCCCAACTGGCCAGCAGTGTTCTGGCAGACATACCTACAGGACGGTGTTGATGCCAGTTCAGCACTCACGGACATGATAAATGACTGCCTTACGGGTCGCATTAGTGCAGATGCGTTTGAGTCAACAATCTTTACTTCTAAGTCTGCAGCAACATCTGTATCACTTGAGGACTTTCATGCTCTCCTGAGTGCCACATGTTTTCTCGTGAATGTTTCCGAGAATGAAGTACGGTGCGGTGATGTTTTCAAGTCGACTCGTGGCAGATATCTTCTAAACATCAGGCCGGATTGCGACTGCATTCCTCGGGATGATAACTCCTTAGACAACATTGAGCTATACGTTCTCAAGGGTAAGAAGACAAAGCCTTTGAAACTTTATAACCATGTTCAACGTGCTCACGGCCAAATTCTTGAACGCATCTATGAGGCCATTGTGTTTGCTGCGGGTGATGAAGGGAGTATCGTGTTCGACTTTAGGCGACTCCGCATAAGATCGTATAGTGAACTGCGTTCTCGTCGCATTGGTCGCTTGTTGCAACCTTACATGACCACAATTCAGCAACGTTATGCGCTGTTTATGCAACGTCAGGGGCTCCCCCGTATACCGGATCAGACTTGATTGTATATTTATTGAGTACGATTGTCGCTCGGCGATTTGTCGGAAAGGATTATCTCGTGATAACATCACCCAGAACCCATCGGTTGGTACGAAGTACGCGGTCTGTTGTGAACAGACCGGGTTTGAGAGGTAGCACGCATGAGTGAATGCCTTGTCAACTGCGAAACGCAACACCCCTGACACTGGCATTTGGGGTGCCGATGGATGAGGAATTCTCGTGCTGATGTTGCCGCCGCAAATTAAGCCACCGGTGGATGACCAGCCAGATCGGGGGATTGGCCGACAGCTTCACCGGATCATCAATTCCCAACTCAAACTTCGGCAGCATATATGGTCAGTTGTAATTCTCTGTCATCAATCAGGCGGTATTCCGGCGCGCGGCCTGATAATCGTTCGCTGCCAGCCAAAATGATGGGAACGCCTTCTCCTCTCTTATCCATGCAGTATTGCCGTTCCGAAGTGAGCCACTCCTCGTCAGGCAGTGCACACTTAGCCAGCAGACTGCACACGAAATTATTCCGGGAGGATTGCAGGTAAGGCAGATTTTCGACCTTCATGGAGTTTGCTAAGTTGCCGGGAGAGCAGATCAGCAGGCTATCCGCAAACAGACGAAGCCGGATTTTGGCCCCCGAGAGTGAATAATCCCGGTGGGCTACAGCATTGACCAGCGCTTCAAAGACCGCCGACAAGTCGTACTGAGGAAAATCCCGTCTCCCAAGCCGTTCACCACCCTTGAATGCAGCAGTTTTCATATTCCTGGCTACGAACCTGCAGGCATCGAAAACCTGTCTGTCCAAGGGGCCGGTAATGTCACTTGCGTCCAACTGATAGGCCTGATGGCTGGAAATCCGGATCGAAGACCCGCGATAGGCAACTGCTTGAATGAATGCGTTGGTAACCCACCGGTGCGGGTCACGAGAGGCCAGCAATAAGCCTGCAATCGTCGGTCTGTGTGTGCCATCCTGATCAACGCCAGCCACTCCAAGTTTGCTGAGAAACCTGTGGGGGTCAGCATCCGAAAGGGGCGTGCGGAATCGCTCCCACAACTCAGGATCAAGATTTTCCATACCAGCTGCGGACACGACCTGCTCTTCAAACGACACCAGGCGCGTAGACCCACGCTGCTGGAACAGCCGAGCCAACTGATCAGGGGCCATCACGCGCGTTGAATTAAACACGCGGAGCACGAATCCGCCCGGACTCCTGTGAACGAAAATGCTTCGGGGCACATCAACCCGGATGACGGGCCTGAGCGTATCTGTTCCAGATGGCAGTTCCAGGCACTCCACAGTTGCATGGTCAAGAGGAGGATCAATAGCGTCCCGGCACACTTCCCGAATCAGATCAACTACGCTGTCAATTCGGCCCTCTGGAATTCCCAATATGGCGCGCGTCCCGTCCTCCACCCCGAGAACCAATACGCCCCCGTGAGCATTGGCAAAGGCAGCGAGTGTATCGGCGAGCGCATCGCGACTTGGCCCCCTTATTTTCGCTCCTGCGAAACGCACCTCCTTCAGCTCCAGAAAGGAGCTCTCACCCAAGCGGATTTGCTTCAGAAGCGCAGCTGGACTTTCATACATGCGTTGTTTTTCTGCCTAATCGTGCCCACCGACGGGCGAAGGCCTCCCGCCCGCCCTCCATTACGAGACAAACTTCTTCCCGCACTGTTTCATCCTGCAGGGAACCACACTCAATCACCTTACATTGCCCTTTCCTGAAGTCCATAGCGTGAATCAGTTCTGCGTCTCCATTTACCACAACATTAGGATTATGGGTCACAATCAGCAGCTGCCGCCTCAACTTGTTCTCGCGAATCTGCCTGACGATAAGGTCGTATATCAGGTGGTTGTCAAGGTCATCCTCGGGCTGATCCAGTACCAGAGGCTCCTCTCCAAATGCCAACAGGAATGCCAGCAATGCTGCCGAACGCTGTCCCTGAGAACCCTCAGAAATCTGCACCCAATCATTCTTCCCCCGATTGTAGTGAATTTCAAGATCGTCTTCAGGGTACCAGCACCGCACACGGTCCTGGAATTCCGGGCGGCTGTTTTTTCGCTCCAGAAAATTGCGGAAATACCCTCCGAAGGACGGATCGTTTTGGACGAGTTTTGCTTTGACCCGTTCCACTGCGGCTTGCTTGTCTGAGGCTTCAGCGAGCTCTGCTGCCAGTCCGTTCCCATTTGCCAAAATGTCTCGGGTGAAGCGCTGGCCGGGCACATCCAGCAGTTCCCGTAGTTCGCGCTCGTACACCTGAGCGTCAGACCCAAACGGGATCACGCGGATCCGAACGTATTCGTTGTCCTCAATCACATTGGCAATAAACTGAGTCCGTTTTTTGGTTATTCTCATGCGAAGGTCCCGCAAACAGGCCAGTTTTGTCTCAGACTCCCGTCCGAGCTTTTGCGATTTTTCCTGGATCCGATCAAGCTCTTCAAGATCTGCCTTGAGCTGTTGGTATTCCCGATTCAGATGCTCAAACGCCTCAAGGTCGGTCTCTCCCAGATCGGCTAATTGCTCCCGCAGCCGCCGGTATTTGGCTTTCGCTGCAAGAATTTGATCGTGCCACTGCCGTTTCCCGGGGTCGGATTCAAGATTAGCCGTTGTTGACTGAAACTGGTCTGCCGCTCTGGTGAGCTGATGGCGTAGCGCTTCAACCGCATCATGTACGGATGCACGCCAAGCCAGAATGTGGGCATCACGCGAAGGATCAAAATCATCTTCCGGCCAATCGTCAAGCTCGAGTTGGTCCACCATCCTACGGATCCGGGTCAGCATGGACTCCACTTGCTCCTGGGTTATCTCAACCTCTCGGCGCTGACGGGATGCACGCTGGAATAGCTTTAGCACGTCTCCTGCCTGCGACTTCCTAATTACCTTCAGTTTATTCGCAAGGTCCCCAACTCTTCGCCGCAACTCCGGTTTGGTCTCCAGCCGTTTGCCAAAGGCCCGAATTCGCGCTTGTAGCGCCCTGAAATCGGCCTCTTCCCGCTCAAAGGACTCACGGATCTCCGTGACCCCCGCCGCCTCATCAATGATATCAATTACGGCCTTCCTGTTTCCGCTCGCCATAACGGCAATCTGACCTTGTGACAAAATGCGTACAGGGAACCTGTCCGGGTTAATGGCTTGGCTGTCTGAGGTCTGCCAGACACCTTCCCGACTCCGTTCCTCAACAGCATTGCCCTCACTACTGGAACGCCACTTCAATCTATGGGGATTGCCATCGCGACAAAGAGTCACGCAAATCTCCGTACCTTTGCGCAGTGCACCCAAATCATCACGATTACGGTACACTTGCCGGAATTGCTCAAATCTGCGCCGCACTTCCACCGCCTCATCCAGATTCGTTACCTCTGAGTCACGCCGGAATGCCAGTCTCAAGGCTTGCACAATGGTGGATTTGCCGGTGCCACGGCCACCAACGATTGCATTGTAGAAGGGTGAAAACTTGAGGCACTCGCTCTCGGTATTCCCCATGTAGCGGGCCTGTTTGACCACAATCTTAGTAATGATGGTGTCGGGTGCATCCGTTGGATTGAATTCCTCCGGCTCATCGCTTCGCATCAATGAAACACCATTGCCATCCAGGAGAGCCAGACGAAGACCTTCCAAGGACGGACTGGCCATTTTGACCCAAGTGTACCGGGACCCGGGCCGATTGGCACCTGCTGATCCGTGATTATCACTACCCAACACTTCCGACCAGGACGGATTGGACTGCCTGTAGATTTCGGGTTTGGGACTGTCCCGGTCCAAGACTTCCATGGCCAGGATTCCCGGCACATCCAAGACCTGTTTGAGGGTGTTGTGTCCAATTCTTGATATTCCGGTACTGCCATCTGAAAGCTCCAGCAGCCCCTTGGGACGATCAGTATGCGCGGGTATTGGAATGGCACGGGAATCAAGTACGCTATTGACGACCTGCGCCGAACTCTGGCGCGTTACGGCATCGCTTCCTCCCGGCTCACCCTCATATCCAACTCTCCCCAGCAGTCTGTCAATGTTGCCAGAACTGGCCTCCGGGTCAAAAATCGCCAACAGATGGAATTCGCCCTGAACGGAAATCTCAACTCCCGGAAACAGCACGATAGGGCGGAATCCATCGGGCGGCCGGCCCTTGTCGGCATCTTTCTTCATCCGATTATAGGCCTTAGTGAGCTTATCAATCCACGCACCCGAATTGTGGTCGGTGATCGCAACGCAGTCAATTTCGGCAGCCATGTAATCCAGCAGCCATTCTTCCGGTGTCAGCTCCCTACCGTTGCGATTGCCTTGGAAATCATGGGAGGCCGGAGTGTGCGTATGGAAATCAAATTTCCACCAGCGTGAACCGGGATAGGGCCACTGATTTTGAAGCTCTGTATCCATGGCAGTTTTCACAGTTTGTCCGGGATACTGTTCCCTTGCGCGTGGCAGCAGGGCGGAGTCCGAGCCTGAGGTCTTATCAACAATGGAGCGCACTTCAAACCGTTCAGGAGGCTCATCAGGCCCGACTAAATCATGAAGCAGGAACTCTATTTGGGGCAGGACGCTCGTGTCCGCTTCTGCGTACGGGCCGCGGCGCAGGGCCGGCCAATGCGCCCGAGGTTGTGTCTACTTCGGAGGGCGCGCAGATTCACGCGGCGTGTTCATTCGGGTCCAACACAAATTCCTGGCGCTGAAGGAATCCTTCTTGGCCGCATGGATCGCCGGCGCTTTCCGGCCCTATGTGGATCGGCGCGCGGTCTGTGAACCGCTGCAAAGTGCGCTCATCAGCCGCAGCGGCAGCACAGATGGTCTTTCGGATACCTTCAAGCAGTGCCGGCTCCTGCGGCCGGGCGAACTGATGCTGGCACCCGCCACGAACATCGGGCGATCTTCCCGATCGATGCTCAGCAATATCTGTCGATCCGGGCCGATGCAGCCGATCTCAATACGTAGATCAAGGCCAAATTCCGTCAGGCTGGAATAGACAAAGTCGCAGACCCCGAAGGATTCTCCAGGACGCACCGAGACCGATTCCTAAGCCAGGTGCCCTCCAGGTTACCTCATCTGATAAGCGGGCATCTCAACGGGCTGCCCCGGAACTTTTCAGGCAGAAGGCCAAAGCCGCGATATCGGAATTGGGCGAGCGCTATCCCAAAATCAGCCAGTTCGAGGCCTCGTGAAATGCAACACCCAAAATCCGGGGACCAGCAGGTGGGGACTTCGTGAAGAGTATTGCGATGCACAGTCACAAGACGCTCAGAAGGGCATCCCTGTTCTGGAACTGGATTCGCTGAAGAATGTTACGCAAACTATTAGAATTTGCGGGAATCCATATGCGGAGCAGCGCTAATGTATCGCCGGTTACACACTGATCTTGGGCCTCGGGATCACGCAGACTTCAACCTGATGCACCGGGGGGCTTTACGCCATCATTCCGGTATGACCACGCCCTATAATGAAGACGCGGGTGTTTGACTTTTTTTCGGGCTGCGGAGGTGCGAGCCGGGGATTTGAGGACGCGGGCATGGAAGTGGTGTACGCCTTGGACTGGGATCCCGATGCCATAAGCTCCTTCAGTTGGAATTTCCCCCGCACCTACATTGAAGGCCAAGACATCCGGAGAATCCATGAGGATGCCATAGCCCAGTTTGTCAAGGCAAAGCCGCATTCTCCTGTACTGTTCTGCGGATGTGCTCCGTGTCAACCCTTTACGAGCCATAGAACAAGGCAGCCCAGTCGGCAAGATGATCAGAGAGTGGGACTGCTGCTGGAATTTCTGCGGTTCGTCAGGAAGTGGAAGCCGGACATTATCTTTGTGGAGAATGTCCCGGGCATCCAGGATATCTCCGCTGAATCAGAGCCCTTGCGGACGTTTCTGAATGGATTGAAGCAGGCCGGATATGCTAAGCCGGCATGCAAATCAGTTTCCATGAAACGGTACGGTGTACCGCAAGGCCGCCGAAGATTTCTCCTGCTGGCCAGTCGGCACGGCAAGATCAGCATCCCACCCGGCACACACGGTCCCAACAGTCCGAATCCTTCTTTTGCCACGGTGAAGGACTACATTGGCGCTCTTCCTCCGATAAAGGCTGGTGAAACCCATCCGCAGATTCCCGATCACCGAGCTGCAGGATTGTCGGCCCTCAATCTCAAGCGCATCCAAGCAACTCCTGAAGGTGGCGGCAACCTGGATTGGCCCCCGAATCTGCGTCTGCGCTGCCACCGAAAAATAAAGGGGTACAGCGATGTCTACGGCCGTATGGCATGGGATCGCCCTGCCTCCGGCTTAACCACGCGCTGTATCAGCTATTCCAACGGACGCTTCGGCCACCCGGACCAGCACAGGGCGATCAGCATCCGAGAGGCGGCATGCCTGCAGACCTTCCCCATGGATTTTCATTTTGCCGGGAACATGAACTCAAAGGCCAGGCAAATTGGAAATGCGGTCCCGGTACTGCTGGCCAATGTAGTCGGACACCATATTGAAGAACATCTGTTCAACCGGGGGGGCTCCGCAGATAATGGAAGTTAGGTTCAAGACTCGGGCCAGAACGTTGGACATGCTGGGCCGGCAGCAGATTGCCGGAGTTCCTACGGCAATCAGCGAATTGTTCAAGAATGCCTACGATGCCGGTGGGGATTGCGTGGAGGTGGACTACTTCCGTAGCCAAGGGCTGTTCATTCTGCGAGACAACGGATCTGGAATGGATCGGCAGGAATTTCTTGACCGGTGGTTCACTATTGCTGCTAAGCCTGACCTCAATCGGAAACGCGTCGGACCGAAACACTCCCAGCTCGGGTCGCGAGGTCGTCAGATATTGGGTGAAAAAGGGATTGGAAGGCTTGCGATAGCGACCATTGCTCCTCAGGTGCTGGTACTGACGCGGGCCTTACTCCAAGATAAGAGGTCCAACCTGATGGCTGCATTTGTGAACTGGCGGGCATTTGAAGACCCCGGGCTTAATATGGAAGACATTCGGATTCCATTACAGGAATACCCTAGCGGCACCTTACCGGATGGCGGTGAAGTACGGGATTTGGTCCGCTCTTTTCTCCTTCGCAATGAGCACTTAAAGGACAGCATGGACACGGCCCTATGGGATCTCATTCAGAAAGATCTTGGCCAGTTTACCATTGACCCAAACACGCTTGCCCGCGAATTGGGCAATCCATCGCTTCTCGGGGATGGCCACGGAACACATTTTTTCCTCTTGCCCGCCTCTGATGATCTGGACGACGATATTGATGGGGATCCTAAATCCGATGTAGCTCCGCCACTGCAGCGTGCGCTACTGGGTTTCACTACACCCTCTTTTGCTTGCGGCGGACCTCCTGTTATCAAGACCGCTTTTCGCGACCACCGATCTGACGGGAGTTTTCAGGATCTGATCGGCGAAGCGGAATTTTTCTCGCGTGACGAGTATGAAAACGCGGATCACCAAGTTACAGGTGAATTTGATTCCTTCGGCCAGTTCCTGGGTGATATATCGATCTACGGAGAAACGAAGCAGGATCATGTAATCAATTGGGGCGGCGGAAAGGGCCGCGCAACCGGCTGCGGTCCGTTCAGTATTCGATTTGCAGCCATTGAGGGTGCAGGCCGAAATTCTACCCTGCCACCCCACGATCATTCCCGCATGCTGAAGAAGACCAGGAGGATCGGGGGACTGTACATCTATCGTGATGGGGTACGGATTCAACCGTACGGCAACACGGATTATGATTGGCTGGAAATTGAACTCCGTCGTACGAAGAGTGCCGCTTACTACTATTTTTCCTACCGGCAGATGTTCGGAGTGGTCAGCATTGACTCCGACCGCAACAAGAGCCTGAGCGAAAAGGCCGGACGAGAGGGATTCCGCGAAAATAAGGCCTACCGCGATTTTCGGAGTATTTTGAAGAATTTTCTGATCCAGATTGCGGCGGATTTTTTTCGTCGGGACGGACCGTACGCAACAAATTTTGTGCAGCGCAGAGAAGAACTTGCGGAGACATATCGGCACGAGCAGACCAGAGCAAAGAAAGCTCGGCTGAAGGTGAAGAAATTCCAAAAGAACTTGGACTCATTTTTTGAACAATTACAAGACAAAAATCCCTTGGATTGGGTCCTGGAATTGGAGGTAAGCGTACAGGCGCGCGTACAAGATGCCAGCCGGGATCCAGACCGCCATCGTGCTACGAACCGGATCCGAGAAATTGAACGGGATTTCCGAAGAGAGCTCACAGACCTGGAAGCGGCCTACCGGGTAACCAAACCACGAGTTGGTCTTTCCAAGGCACTGGGGCGGCAGTGGAACGACTACCTTGAGGAGTTTGACAATCTGCGCCAAGGAATCCGCCAGGCAAACGACACCATTGACAGCGTCGTGGCAGACGAGATGTCCAAGAATGGCTTAGATCTGGATGCGCGCGATCGACTACAGAAAGCGTTGGAGAATCTGGGAACGCTGGCCAAGAAGTCGACCTGGGAAAAACGACACCAGATATTGTCGGAGACAGATAGAATCTCAGCCGATTCCACTGCGCTCGCTGCCATGTGTGTGCGGGATGTTGACGACTCGATCCGTAAGGTTATGACCGCATTTGCGCAATGTAACATGGCCGGATGGGACCAGGATCGCTGGATCCACGAACGGAGTAGACTGGAGGAACGAATCCGGCTGGCCCAGAGAGAAGCCACCAGGAAGCTGGAATCGGCCCTTTCGCTCCTTACCGAAGTTGAAGTGTCGGGGGACTCTTCAATTGTTGACCAGCTAGCTGCGATTGAACAAAGCAACATTGCGCTTAAGGAGCAAGCTGCCGCTGACAGGCTGCTGACACAGACTGGCATGGCTATTGAAATCATCAGCCACGAATTCGGAGCAGCCATCCGATCGGTGCGCTCCGGGCTGCAGGCCCTGAAGTCATGGGCGGATGTTAATCCAGACCTGGTTGCGCTTTATCAGGGGATTCGTGGAAGTTTTGACCATCTTGATGGCTACCTATCACTGTTCACTCCGCTCCAAAGGAGGCTGTATCGGAAAGCAGTTAACATCAGGGGATGGGAGATTCATGACTACCTCATGAATCTGTTCGGCCAACGCCTGACCCGACACCGGATTGATCTCTCGCGCACAGAGACGTTTGCCAAGGTCGTTATCCAGAGCTATCCTTCGTCCATATACCCGGTCTTCATAAATCTCGTTGACAACTCAATTTACTGGCTTTCAGGTCAGAATGATCAGGCCCCCCGGAGAATACGTCTTGATGCTGACGGGGAAACGCTACTTGTTTCGGACACCGGTCCTGGCATTCACGCGCGAGACAGAGCGGCAATTTTTGAGAGCGGATTCACCCGAAAGCCAGGAGGGCGGGGTATGGGGCTGTACATTGCTAAAGAGACCCTGCGTGAAGCCGGTTACGAATTGATCCTTGCTGAGCCACGAGCAGGCTGGACAGCCGTGTTTGCCATCACTCCAAAACAATAGGGCTGAGAATTGACCCATGAGCAGTAGCAGTTTTGCAGACCACTGTCGGGGAATCGCCCAGAGATTTCTCCTTTCGGCTATAGTGGTTGACGATGAACCCACTGTTACAATGGCTAACAGCGTGCACGGTGGATTGATTACGCCGCGCATGGCCGCCACCCGTGAAAGGACGCGTGATCAGGAGTCAACTGGTGCTACCCCCCGACCTCTAAGCATCGCCCCGCTTACGCAGGGATTTGCGCGATTGGGAATGGTATGTGGAGTGGTGCCGCCGGGAAAAGACCAAAGCGGATCTGATATTTTGGCACATGTTGCCGCTCGCGCAGACATCGTGGTCCTAGATTGGAAACTTGACGCAGAAAGTGGTGAATCCGCGCTTGCGTTGCTGGAGCGAATTGTACGGGAGGCTGCGCCCTTTCGCATACGGCTGATCGCGATTTATACCGCTGAACCCGACCTTCAGCAGATTCGCGATAAGATTAGGGATCAACTTAACGGCACTCATGAAAGCCACCAAGCACGGCCCGTAAATGGCACCAGCCTTGCGATCGATTTTGGTGCGTGCCGGATCGTCATGTACAATAAGAATGGGGCCCAGACTGAAGCGCCGGGTTGTGTGGTAGCTGAAGAAGACCTTGCCGATCGGCTCGTTGCCGACTTTTCGCAGATGGCTGAGGGGTTGTTGCCGGTCCTGGTGCTGGCCGCACTCACGGCTGTTCGGGAAAACGTGTATCAGCTGCTTAATTGCTTCGGGCATCAGCTTGACCCCGCCTTCCTCGCACATCGGGCCTGTCTTGACCAACCCGCAGAATCAGAGCTGCATATCGTTGAGCAGATTGCCAGTGAGCTTCAAGGAATTATGGAGGACGCAATCGTCTCAAATAGCCCGGCGGGGATCCAGGCCATCAATCTGTGGGCCGATGGCAGATTCAAGAATGATGAATTGCGGTTTGGAGCGAACAATATAGTTAGTACGTTACCAAGAGTACTGGAGATGTTGACAAAGGGACTGGAAAACATCAATGGTAGGCCCGTGTCTCCAAAGAAACACAATCTTCTCTCAAGGGGATTCGCGGACAGTGGCGAAGACCGCACGGATCTTGATCGTCACCTTGCTTCGTTGATGAGTTTTCGGCAGATTGTAGAGGGTGCCTCAAGGCAACTATCCATGGGTACCGTTATTCAGCCGACTGCCACAAACGACATGGGATTCTTGCTCTGCGTCACGCCGAAATGTGACAGTGTCCGCCTCAAGGAGAAATCGTCTTTCCTCTTTCTTCCGCTTGTGCCGGCCAAGAAACGGACTACGCAAGTTGTCGTGCCGATCCGCGACTCGGGCCATCGGCGTTTGACCATCTCCATGAATCTGCCCAGCTGGCAGCAGGTATGCTTTGAGCCTGACCCCGAGCGTGAGTGCGTATTGGCGTACCCGAATGATTCCGAATTCCATTTCCGGGCTGCGGATGGCAGGACCTTCCGTTGGGTGGGCGAACTTAAGTCGGAATTCGCCCAGTCAGTGGCCCAAGAGATAGCGGGGCGCATGTCTCGTGTGGCTCTCAACAAGTCCGAATGGTTGCGGCGTTCTGAAAGGTAGTTGCCCTCGGGCTGTGCCAATCTGGACAACATCCATTTCGTCCAGCGTAAGTACAAGTCCTTATGAGTTGCAAAATGCAACACCCCCAAGATCTGGGGGCTGGCACGTGAGGCATTCGTGACGGATGTTGCGATGCACCGTTCACAAGACGAGTTACATCGCCTGTCTCAACCAAGCCGAGTTGGTCATGGTTACCACAACCAACGGGTAGAGTAGTTGTCGCTGATGCCAGTTATAGTTTTCGTTGGACATACCCTACTCGGCCCCCTTCCGAAAACTCAGCCTTCCAGACTCACCACAAAATCCCGACAATTCAAAATTCTTCGGGAACATTCCAACGGGGTGCCGCCTTTTAAAAGGCGGTGCCCCGTTGACTCAAACTTTGAACACTTTCTTTAACAAAAACCAGACACACAACCATCCAGAAACTTGGACCGTTGCGTTTCACAATTCACAGCGGGAAATACTGTTTCAAGGGTGGGATCATCACTCAGAACATCCATAATTTCCCGCTATTTGCCAATAGAGAGTATGCTCCTCAGTCTTCTTGTATTCACTTGGACATCCCATTCCCTCGCACTTTCCGTCCGAACACTCATGTGAAGGACATACTCCGGTCACAAATACTTCATGAGTTGATCGCCACAGGTCATCCATTTTATCTGAATCCTTCTCTGGCGGAACATTACACAACGCCTTGGGTGACGAAGCTTTCGGCGTTGCCTTTTCGATATACGCCCAGAAGCAAAGACTGCGTAGAATTTTTCAATCTTTTCCGCTGGGATCCATTTTTCCACCAAACGAGCAGTAGCCTGTAATTGTCTTGTTACATGGTCGATTTTGGGGTCACCTTTCTTTAGTTCCAAAGCCACCACCCAGCCACCATCCTCATTTGTAATCAGCAGGAAATCAGCTCGCAGCTGATCTCCCGGAAGTTCCGACTTATCCAAGTCAACAACCACATTTGGCTGCGGCAGGCCCTGTTTCTTCACAAGGCAACCCCTTCTTCTTAGTTTAGCAATATGAACAGCATTTTCTGGTACGTTGTCACAAATGGCACCTACAAGATCAGTCATCTCCGTATTCACTTTTACTAAAAATTGAACTCCAGTTGTTATGAAGTTGAATGGCTACTTCTTCAAATCCGGCCGGATAAAGTCCTGACTCATCAATATCAATCTGGGCCAGCGTGGATCCCTCGGCTTCTGATTCGTGTTTAAAGAGCCATGCACCGACTTGGGCAGCTTCCAAGGCAAAGGCCCCTCCATCAATACTGTTCCGGGCGGATGCTGGTACCGAAGACAATCCGACAAGATTGGCAAATTCGTCCAGCACCCACTCACTGTGCGTAGTTATGATAACCCTAACGCCGGCCTTTACAATCGCCGCCAATTGACGCGCAAATTGCACCTGCTTTGCGGGGTGCAGGTGCGACTCCGGTTCTTCAATTATAAGCGTGTTACCAGGAGCAACCAAGTGCCTAAGGTACAAAACGACGGGTGCCAACTCCGACACCATGGATGAAGCATTCTTTAGTGGAATTGAGTCTTGCCAGTCTCTCGGTTGGTATTTCCACTCAGGATAATTGAGGCCTTGAGAATTCATACTCTGGACTGCTCCGTCCAAAAGCCTATTCTCAAGCTCTGCACAAACGTGAGATAAGGCATTGTCCTTATGCAACTGAGTGGTTAACTGATTTGGATTGTGTGATCTGATCAATTGACTCAAGAAGTCCGCTGTGATGCCGGACAGCAAAGGCAAAGATGGCACCGGATGTATCCCCGCCATTGGCACATTTTCCAAGACAGCACCTACTATAGCCCTATGTGCATGCATGATTCCTGTTCTATCTGCAGGTAAATAGTACGCATTTTTGCTAAATGATCCGTAAAAGAAGCCAGCAACGATATTGATCACTTTAGTCAGAGTGAGCCAAATCAACGGCAATTTTGCGCTGGCGCGCGACTCAAAACTCTCGCTGCTTTCTGCCCACTGAAATGCGCGGTCAACTTCAGTGGCTGCGACATGCAGTTTCCAATCTTCAGGCAATGCGGTGAAGGGATGGGAATGATCGGAGTTAAGTGATAAGCGGGACTCAATCCGCTCGTTGTTCCAAACCGGAATGCTTCTCAACACAGCCTTTGGATTACTGGTTGACCCTTTGCGGTGAAACGCAGTCGCCTCCATACCAAAGCATCGCGTGATCTCTTGCTGCAAGCCCGCTTGGGACAGCGTACCAAGTATTTGGCGTAAGAAGTCCGACACTGTGCTAGGAATACTTAACCACGCGCGTCCGCTAGTCTCTCCTTGGCGGCTGTGGCTCATGAACTGGACCCACTCTTTATGTGCTTCCCTTAGTGAACGCTGTTCTTCTGGGAAGCTGTTTCCGTATTCCGATTCTAGAAAGCCATAAATTGTGTGAGATGCCCGTTGCACTTGGCCGCTAATGTACCGATGTAGTGCGTACAACAGGATGGCTAAGTAAGACTTGCCCGAATTACTGGGGCCCACAAAAATGGACAAAGGCCTCAATTCAAGATCCGCCTTCCGAATAGGGCCGAAATTTGTCACGCGGAGGTGAGGCAAGTGAACCGCCTTGCGCAATTGATCTTCTGCACCCATAATCTCTGTTGCAACCAAGATGAATACGTGGGGGCTCGAACGTTTGCCTCAACGTCCTGTTCCCACCCGGAATGGTCCGGTGTCAGTCCCCATCGGCAGCCTGGGGAGTACATTCCAAGTACTAAGCGTGCTACGATGGTCACACGCGCACCCCCGCATGCTGATCCGGCTCGTTATTTCGGAGAGCAGACTCGCGGCCTTCCTGCCTTGCGCGTCAAACCGCGCGTACAGAACCTCGCATTGAGACCATAAGTCGGACTCAGTGACAGCCAGACGCGCCGCTGAGCAGCGGGATCGATACTCTGGGGGTGCTGAATCTGTGCCGGTCATATGGATTGGACGGACTGATCCTAAGATGGTTCCAAAGGTGCAGGTGCCATCAAAGGTTGGGCCAGAATCGCCCGTCACATGGCGGCACTGACCGGATCGGCTGGCGGTGTCCGAGGAGTTCCAGCGCCATCCCAGAGATGGATCTACCTCCACCAACGCTAACCGCCTTGTGACCAGTAGTTCTGCGGTCTTGCGGAATTGCCTTGGGCGGGTTCCCAATTTTGATTCCCAAACCCCTGTGTACCCATAAAAGCGTGCTACACGGTCATCCCGCCGAAGCGAATGGTCTCCTCTCGGAAGCAATTGGAATGGAGGCCCGGGAGCCACATGCTGTGGTCGCTCTTGAGATCCGGGAATGCGAGACCCGTTTTCGGATTGGCTGCTCGGTCTGGAAGGACGGACTGCCGTTTGGTGCCGCGGTCGATCGGTATAAGACCCACGACTAGATCCAACGCGGCATTTCGGCAGGCAAATGGTCACGCGGAGTCCATCAGAATTGTGGCCTAATGAAGCTCTTGCAAGACGCGTGAATTACGGGGTTTTGCCTATTTCACGTTTCGCCGGCCGGGTAACCCCGCAACCTCTACATGCAGATGCCCCAGCTTCCCAGGCCATTAAGATGTTCTTTGCCGCATTTATTTCGGCGTTATTAATATGCCCACATCCGGTGCACTCAAAGTGCGCCTGTGACGGGCGGCCTTTCTCGTCCCTGTGGCCGCAAGCGTTGCAGTCCTGGCTGGTTGTGATGGGCAGACACAAACTCAATGCGAGCGGCCTTATAGTCCGTGAAATGAGCAAACTGCGACCACCCTGTCTGAATGACTGTGCGGTTGACACCGGACTTGGCCT
>JAPPNA010000127.1:0-9389 GCA_028873925.1 Bacteroidota bacterium
AATCACCCTGAATGCCGCCCCTATCCGGCCCAGTACCTATTTTTCTGGCAAGCACTAAGTAAAAACAGTGGATTAGCGTTCATACGTACACGGCACCGATAGAATATTTCCATCGCCTAATGTGCCTAACGAGGGGCTATTGCGGCCAATTCCGGCCGTCAATATTTAGGGAAAGGGCACAGGGACAATCCTGGTGGAAATTCAGGCTTGGCGTTCAAGCAGCGTTTCACGTACAGAGGCTGTCGCTTCCTCAAACCGACGAGCCTCTGGCAAAGATCTCAGTATTCGGGATTATTGATGGATAAAGGGGTCCTCTGTCCACAGAAGGGCATATGAGAAGAGGCTAAGGGCGTGAGCAGATCGGGGAGCGGCCCGGAAAACCGGGGTCAGTACTTGGGATTATGGGTAAACAGGGTGTTCGGAAAGGCGTGGTTCAGGAGCATATGAATTGGCGGAAAGCCATGTCTATCGCACGACAGACATGGCTCTTGATCGTTGAATCACCCGATCTCCCATTTCCGCCCTGAGCGTATAAAAATAGACCCCCGCGGTTAGGTAGTCGGTGCCGATTTTCACCGTATGATCTCTGCCGGCTTCATACCACCCAAGGTGATTCATTTGAACGATGCGCCCCAACATATCCGTCACGCGAATGGATATCTGTGCTCGTTCCGGCATATCAAACACGATATTTGTGAGGTTCAACACCGGGTTCGGATAATTGCCCCAAAGCGCAATGGAAATAGGGAGATTCTCATCATCCATGGTAACTCCTGTTCCATCCCAGAAGGTAGTCGCCGAAATCGCCGCCGAAGGACCGGTATTGACTCCATCCGTCGCCGCGTTGGCCTTCACTGTCACCACCACATCCGCCAAGCCTTCCGGCGTAACCACGAGTCTGTAGGTAGTCCCGGAGCCGGAAAACGTACCCTTCGTCCCGCCGGTCACTACCACATCGTCGGTGTCGAACCCGGTCACCTCCTCCGAAAAGGTAAAGGTGGGGATGAACGGGATCGTTGAGTTGATCGTAGCTGGCACATCGGTAATTGTCACAGCCGGAGCGGTCACATCCCAGATTGCCGTAATTGAAACCTCCGATGGAGGACCTGTGTTGCCGCTGCCATAGGTGACTGAATTCTCGGCAATCACTATGACGACATTAGCATTGCCGGATGGCGTGACCTCCAGCGTGCAGTTCGTACCGCTGATATGGGCGAATACCCCTTTCGTGCCGCCGGCTAACGCCACATCCTCGGCATCGAACCCCGTCACTTCCTCCGAAAAGATGAACGATGCCACGAACTGCGACATTGAATTGATTTTCGCAGGCACCCCGGAGATCTCGACCATCAGGCCCTCCGTATCCCAGGTGGCCATCGCGCTCACCGCTGATTCAGGCCCCGTGTTGAGGCCATCGGTCGCGGCATTGGCTGCCACGGTGACTACCACATCCGCCGACCCGGCCGGTGTTACCACGAGTGCGTAGGTGGTCCCGGAGCCGGAAAACGCCCCCTTCGTCCCTGCAACAACCGTCACATCGTCGGTAACGAACTCCGTCACATCTTCTGAGAAGGTGAAGGTGGCGGTGAACGGGTCCATTGAGTTGATCACGGCCGGTACACCCGTGATCGCAACTGTCGGAGCGGTCGCGTCCCAGATTGCCGTGGCTGAAACCGTGGACTCTGGACCCGTGTTGAGACCATCCGTTAGGGCATCGGCCGCTACGGTGACAGTCACATTAGACCCGTTGGTTGGGGTCACCGCCAGCGTGTAGGATGTCGCGTTCGTTGCAGTGAAGGTCCCCTTAGTGCCGCCGGACACCGTAACGTCACCCGTCTCAAACCCGGTCACATTCTCCGAGAAGGTGAACGTCACGTTGAGCGCGTCCGTTGAATTGATTTTGCTCGGCAACCCGATAGTGACCACAGGTGCCGCCACATCCCAGGTCGCCGTCGCCGAAACGTCCAAAGCCGGACCCGTGTTGACCCCAGCGGTCGCAGCATTGGCCGCCACGGCCACCACTACATCCGCCGAGCCCTCCGGCGTTACCTGGAGCGTATAAGTTGTCCCGGAGCCGGCGAATGTCCCTTTCGTCCCACCCGACACCACTATGTCTTCGGTAACGAAATCCGTCACATTTTCCGAAAACGTGAATGCCGCGGTGAACTGGGCCGTGGAATTGATCTTCGCGGGTACCCCGGTGATTGCGACGGTCAGCCCCCCCGCATCCCAAATGGCCGTCGCGCTCACGGCCGATGCCGGACCCGTGTTGACCCCATCGGTCGCGGCACCGGCCGCCACGGTGACCACTACATTCTCCGAACCGCTCGGAGTGATCAGGAGTGTGTAGGTGGTGCCGGAGCCGGAAAACGTCCCCTTAGTTCCGCCGGTTACCGCAACATCATCGGACACAAACCCCGTCACATCCGCCGAAAACGTGAAGGTAGCGGTGAATTGGGCCGTGGAGTTGATCGTGGCAGGTACGTCGGTAATCCCTACGGTCAGGACCTCCGCATCCCAAAGGGCCGTTGCGCTCACGGCGGATACCGGACCCGTGTTGACCCCATCGGTCGCGGCACCGGCCGCCACGGTGACCACTACATTCGCCGAACCGTTCGGTGTGATCAGGAGTGTGTAGGTAGTGCCGGAGCCGGAAAACGTCCCTTTCGTCCCCCCGGCTACCGAAACATCGTCGGTGACGAAGCCGGTCACCGCCTCCGAAAACGTAAACGCCGCGGTGAACTGGGCCGTGGAATTAATCGTGGCAGGTACATCGCTGATTGTAACCGTCGGAACGGTCGCGTCCCAAGTCGCGGTGGCCGTGACCGCCGCGGCCGGACCTGTGTTGAGGCCATCCGTCGCGGCGTTGGGCGCTACGGTCAGTGTCACATTCGATCCGCTGGTTGGAGTCACCGTCAGTGTATAGGTCGTCGCGTTTGTCGCGGTGAATGTCCCTTTCCGGCCGCCGGACACCGTGACATCTCCCGTCTCAAACCCGGTCACATCCTCCGAAAACGTGAACGTCACATTGAGGGCGGTCGTAGAGTTGATTTTGGCCGGCACATCGCTGATCGTAACGGTCGGGGCGGTTGCGTCCCAGGTCGCCGTGGCCGAGACTGGCGATGCCGGACCCATAATGGTCCCATCGGTTGCCGAATTGGCCGCCAAAAATACGACCACAGCGGCGGAGCCGGAGGGGGTGACCGCCAGCGTGTAGTTCCGTCCGCTGCCGGAAAATGTGCCCTTACGGCCGCCTGCCACCGTTACGTCTCCGGTAACGAATCCCGTCACAGCGCTGGAAAAGGTAAAGGTAATGTTTAGTGCCGTTCGGGAATTAATCCTCGCGGGGAGTCCGCCGATCGCGACCGTAAGGGCCGCCGCGTTCCAGGTGGCTGTAGCTGAGACTTCCGATGCCGGACCCGTATTGAGGCCATCAGTCGCGGCATTGGCCGCCACGGTAAGGGTAACGTTTGATCCGCGGGTCGGTGTTACCACCAGCGAATAGGTCGTCGCGTTCGTCGCGTTAAAGCTCCCCTTTCTGCCGCCGAACACTGTGACATCATCCGTGTCAAATCCGGTCACATCTTCCGAAAAGGTAAATTTTGCCGTGAACGGGGCGGTTGAGTTGATCTCCAGAGGCACATCGGCTATCGTAACCGTCGGAACGGTCGCATACCAGGTCGCTGTAGCCGAAACCGTCGAGGCCGGACCGGTGTTGAGACCATCCGTCGCGGCATCGGCCGCTACGGTGATGGTCACATTCGAGCCATCGGTTGGAGTCACCGACAGCGTATAGGCCGACGCGTTCGTCGCGGTGAACGTCCCCTTTTGGCCGCCGGACACCGTGCCATCTTCCGTCTCAAACCCGGTCACATCCTCCGAAAACGTGAACGTCACATTTAGGGCGGTCGTAGAGTTGATTTTGGCCGGTACATCGCTGATCGTAACCGTTGGTGCTGCCACATCCCGGGTCGCCGTCGCCGAGACCGGCGATGTCGGACCCGTGTTGAGACCATCCGTCGCGGCATCAGCCGCCACGGTGAGGGTCACATTTGACCCGCTGGTCGGAGTCACCTTGAGCGAATAGGTCGTCGCGTTCGTTGCGCTGAACGTACCCTTCCGGCCTCCGGTCACCGCTACATCATCAGTCTTAAACCCGGTTACATCCTCGGTGAAGATGAACTTCGCCGTAAACTCGGCTACAGAGCTGATTTTTGCAGGCACATCGGTAATCACAACCGCCGGGGCGGTCGCGTCCCAGGTCGCTGTGGCGGAGACCTCCGAGGCCGGACCCGTGTTGACCCCATCGGTCGCCGAATTCGCCGCCACGGTCACGACTACATCCGCGGTGCCGGAAGGCGTAACCGCCAGCGTGTAATTCGATCCGCTACCGGAAAACATGCCCTTACTGCCGCCGGTGACCATCACATCATCGGTGATGAACCCCGTTACGGACTTGGAAAAGGTGAATGTTACGCTAAGTGCAGTCCGTGAATTGATTGTAGCCGGTACACCGCCGATCGTGACCGTTGGGGCACCGGTGTCCCAGGTGGCCGTTGCCGATAACTCAGATGCCGGACCCGTGTTAACACCATCGGTCGCGGCATTGGCGGCCACGGTCACCACCACATCTGCCGAGCCGGAGGGAGTGACCACCAGTGTATAGCTCTTCCCACTGCCGCTGAATGTACTCTTTTTGCCGCCGGACACCGTTACGTCACCGGTCTCAAACCCCGTCACGTCCTCAGAGAAGGTGAATGTCACATTCAGTGCGGTCGTTGAGTTGATTGTGGAAGGTACGCCGCCGATAGTAAGCGTCGGCGCAGTGGCATCCCAAAACGTTGAGGCCTGGGTCAGTGATGGCGGCCCCGTGTTCAGGCCATCGGTCACGCGATGGGCTGGCACGATGACGGCCACATTTGACCCGCGGTTCGGTGTCACCGGGATAGAGTAGTTCTTTCCAGAGCCGCGTAATTGCCCCTTCCGGCCGCCGACCACCGTTACGTCCCCCCGGCTAAACCCCGTCACCGGCTCCGAGAAAGTGAACGTTGCCGTGAAGTTCGTTGTGGAATTTATCTTGGGCGGCAGCCCGATAGTGACCGTCGGAGCGGTGGCATCCCAAGTCGCCGTGGCCGAGACCGCCGAGGCCGGACCCGTGTTGACACCATCGGTCGCGGCATCCGCCGCCACGGTTACCACCAGATCTTCCGAGCCCTCTGGAGTCACCAGTAACGTGTAGTCGGTCCCGGAGCCCGAAAACGTTCCCTTCATCCCCCCGGCTACCGTAATGTCCGCGGCCTCAAACCCCGTTACCGTCCTTGAATACGTGAGCGGCACGCTGAATTCGGTCGTTGAGTTGATCCTTGATGGCAGCCCGATAGTGACCGTCGGAGCTGTGGAGGCCCAAGTGGCGGTGGCTTCAACTATAGTGGTTGGCCCCAGATTGACACCATCGGTCACGGACTCCACATTTACGTAGACTGTCACAGATGCTCCCCCGGTCGGAGTTACCACGAGTGTATAGCTCTTTCCGCCGCCGCTGACTGCTCCCTTACTGCCGTTGAGCACCGCCACATCCCGGGCCGTAAACCCTGTTACATCCTCCGAGAACGTAAAAGTGGCGGTGAACGGAGTCTTTGAGTTAATCAGCGCGGGCACATCAGTGATTGATGTGACCTGCGGAGCGGTGTTGTCCCAAGTCGCCGTAGCCGAAGTCTCTGAAACCGGACCCGTATTTAGGCCATCGGACACCGAGTTCGCCGCAACGGTGACGGTCACACTTGACCCGAAGTTTGGTTTTACCGCTACGGTATAGCTCTTCCCGCTGCCAGCAAACGACTCCTTTCTGCCGCCGGTCACCGTAACATCGCCGGTCGCAAACCCGGTTACATCTTCCGAGAAGGTGATAGTGGCGGTGAACAGGGCATCACCGTTTATCTTCCCCGGAACATCGATTGAAACAGTCGGTGGGTAATCCCAGGTCGCCGTGGCCGAAACCGCCGAGGCCGGACCCGTGTTGAGGCCATCTGTAGCGGCATCGGCCACCACCGTAACCACCACATCCGCCGAGCCGGAGGGTGTCACTACCAGCGTGTAGCTTTTCCCGCTGCCGGAGAATGCTCCCTTTTTGCCGCCGGTCACTGTGACATCGTTGGTCACGAACCCTGTTACGTTTTCCGAGAAAGTGAATGTGGCGGTGAAGGCCGTGGTGGAGTTGATCCTGGCCGGCACATCGGAGATTGTGACCGTGGGTGCGGAATCCCAGGTTGCCGTGGCCGACACCGCCGAGGCCGGACCGGTATTGACACCATCGGTAGCAGAATGGGCCGCCACGGTGATGGTCACGTTCGAACCGCCGGTCGGGGTCACCACCAGAGTATAGCTTGTCCCGCTGCCGGAGAATGCCCCCTTTGAGCCGCCGGATACCGAAACATCGTCGGTCACGAACCCTGTTACGTTTTCCGAGAAAGTGAATGTGGAGGTGAAGGCCGTGGTGGAGTTGATCCTAGCCGGCACATCGGAGATTGTGACCGTGGGTGCGGAATCCCAGGTCGCCGTGGCCGAGACTGCCGAGGCCGGACCCGTGTTAAGGCCATCGGTCGCGGCATCAGCAGGCACGGTCACCACCACATCCGCCGAGCCGGAGGGCGTAACCAGCAGCGTGTAGCTTTTCCCGCTGCCGCCGAATGTCCCCTTTTTGCCGCCCGACACCGAGACATCACCGGTTTCAAACCCCGTCACATCTTCCGAGAAGGTGAAGGTGGCGGTGAAATTCGTTGTAGAGTTTATGTTGGCTGGCACATCGGAGATGGTCACCGTCGGGCCAGTATCGTCCCAGGTTGCCGTGGCCGAGACTGCCGAGGACGGACCCGTATTGAAACCATCGGTCGCGGCATCCGCCGCCACGGTCACCACCACATCCGCCGAGCCATCGGGTGTCACCTCCAGTGTGTAGCTTTTCCCGCTGCCTGAGAATGTCCCCTTTGTGCCGTCCGACACAGAGACATCACCGGTTTCAAACCCCGTCACATCTTCCGAGAAGGTGAAGGTGGCGGTGAAATTCGTTGTTGAGTTGATCCTTTCCGGCACATCGCTGATCGCGACCGTCGGGGCGGCCGCGTCCCAGGTTGCCGTGGCCGAGACTGCCGATTTCGGACCTGTGTTGAGGCCATCCGTCACGGCATCGGCCGCCACGGTGATGGTCACATTCGACCCACTGGTTGGGGTCACCTTCAGCGAATAGGTCGTCGCGTTCGTCGCGGTGAACGTCCCTCTTGTGCCACCGGACACGGAGACATCCCCGGTCTCAAAACCCGTTACGTCCTCCGAAAAAGTGAAGGTGGCGGTGAAGGCCGTTGTTGAAGCGATCCTGGCCGGCACATCGGAGATTGTTACTGTCGGGGCGGTCGCGTCCCAAGTGGCCGTGGCCGACACGGTGCTCGCAGGGCCTCTGTTGCCTAGGCCATCCATCACTGAATTTGCGGCCATACTGATCACAACATCTTCTGATCCGTTCGGTCTCAACGATAAGGAAGCACTCGAAATGAAACCGGGGCCAATGATAGGCAATCCACTCCGGGTGGCACCAGTCCAAGTTACATTCTGCAAGAAACCAAAAGCTAAACTAGAGCCGTCTACCTTCTCCGAAAAGTTTAATGTCAAATTGAGAACTCTTCGGGAGTTGATCCTATCCGGCACCCCGGTAATCGTAACGGATGGGCCGATGACATCCCAGACTGCCGTCGCCGAGACCTCCGCTGCTGGCCCCGATTCGGTACCATCGGTCGCGGCATTGGCCGCCACGGTAACCACTAAATTCGCCGACCCATCGGGTGTCACGACGAGCGTGTAGGTGGTCCCGGAGCCGGAAAACGTTCCTCCCGTCCCGCCGGTCACCGTTACATCCGCCTTTTCAAACCCCGTCACGGCTTCTGAGAAGGTGAAGGTGGCGGTTAAGTCTGCCGTTGAATTGAACCGGGCTGGCACACCGGTGATCTTGACCGTCAGGGCCCTTGTTAAGGACTCGCTTGTCCTCGGGACCACCATCGAAGCATTAGGCGGGATCGTCAGACTACGTTCATCCCGATCTCCGAAATGGGACCCCGGCGACGATTTGAATGAACTGCTGGAACGGCCACCCGACCCGTTTTGATCAAGGCCGGGCAAATCGGACTGATCGCCATTTTCCGCATCCGCAATCTTCGGGATTATCCCGTTGATGGTGGAAGCGGACGGCATGCTGGCATTTGGTCCTGCGGTTCCAGTAGACATGGAATGCTGCGCCATAACGCCCATCTGCTCGGGCCGCGGAAATTCGTCGCCTGGCCGGACCGCGGGCCAGATCTGCTCCTCCAAGTGGTTCGTACCATCATGTTGGGAACCCACCGGCGGCCTATCCGTCACCCAGTCTCCTCCCTGTGCCTGAGCAACGCTCGGGACCATGAAGAGGAAGCCAATAAGGGCGGGGAGGGCAGAGCGCATGTGTTACCTAGGGTTGTGGCACAAACGAGATGTCGGATAGAGGCGCGTGAGCCGTGCGTCGTCGGTGGTGAACTGCGAGTCAACTATGATTCGGATTCGTGCTCTGGTGGTCTGCCAATCAGCGAATTCTTTGCGCAGCGAGTTGAGGGAAATGGTTCGGCGATCGAGGCATTGCCGGATCCTGACATCGATTGCACTCTCGGCGACATTCAGCCAACTGCCGTGTGTGGGTGTGCAGACGAATTTGAAGCGATCCTGAGCCGCAGTGGGTTCAAAGGAATCACGGAGCGCGCCGGAGCGGTGCATGTTGAGGGAGTCCATTATCGCCCTAGTTCTAGTGGCACCGAGGTACTGCGCGGCGATGTCTTGCAAGAAGTGAGCCCCTTCGGCCCTGGTCCTGCGCCTGGTCATGTTGGTTAGGTGCCAGCCAGCCGGTAACTCGGCTACCATGTATTCACCGCAGGTGCCGTGAGGTTGGCACTCGTATTTCTCACGGGCTTGTGGTCTCGGAGCGGGCGGGTCGGGCTGGCGCGCGTCGTCAATGCGCACCATCGGGAATTCGGCACCATACACACGCCGGCTTAGGTCGTGTATCGGCTCCTCAGCGAATTCGGCGGTGCGTGGGGACGGAATTACCCGATCCGTGAGGCACCAGGGTTGGAGGCGATATTCTTTAGCACTCGCCGCACCGTCTCGTGAGAAATGCTGTTGACATAACCGAGGTTCATTGCGCGGTCCGCCAACAGGCGAAGCGACCACTGTGCGTATCCCTCGGGTGGATCGCCGCGATTGAGCGCGACCAGCCGTGCCTCGAATTAGCCATCCGACTTGCGATGGCTGCTCGGACGATGTCTCGGGGGGGGGGCGGGGGGGGGGGGGGGGGGGGGGGGGGGGGGGGGGGGGGGGGG
>JAPPNA010000127.1:9399-18780 GCA_028873925.1 Bacteroidota bacterium
TGGGCGTAACCCCCGTGGAACGCCCCGATTGACCGCCACCACCCGGGCCCCGAATTACCCAACCCCCTTGCGATGGCTGCGGGGGGGGTGTCCCTCCCCCCCCCCCCCCCTTTTTTTGTCGGAGGCCATTCTGGCGGCACCATCCACGGAGTCAACATGCGCGCAAAAATCGTATAACGGGCAATTTCCCCAAGATCAAGGTATTGATCCTTTTGGAAAGGTGCAAGGGTTGGATCCGAGAAAATGAGTCGGATGGCGCTGTGCTCCTACTGGCCACAATTCGGAAGTTGGACAGGGGTCGCATAGAAATCCGGTTATTCCCCGAATCGGGTATGTGGGCGCACTATCGGACTCCGTGGGGGTAATGATCACGGCCTCCCAACTGAATGTGAATGGTGTTCCCAGAACAATTACGCCACTGCGCTCCGGGCTGTGGCGGGCAAATTGTGCGGATTCAGGCAAGAATTCCGATTCGGATTGGAGCGTGTCGTACAGCAGAGGAGAAGGTGCTCGGGTATAGATTCAGATTGATTTTGCCCCCCCCCGGTGTTGTCGGATCAAAGTGGCCGCCCAAAGGGGCATGGCAGGATTCCGGGTCCAATTTGCGGCTTGGGAATTGGCGCTTGGTTTAGTTCCGTGGCCTAGTGAGCACGAAGTGTTATGAGACACCGTCAAGTGCGCGACTGCATGTGGGATGGCGGCAGGCCTGCACAGCCGCTGTTCGGGCGGAGACCTGCCGGTACCTCAAGTTGCGGAATGAACCAGCCTTCGTTGGACCTAGCTCCGGGACACCGGCGAGAAGCAGGAGGGCGAGCTGTTTGAGATGTACTGGGAGCGCCCGATTATCTGTACGCGATGGCCACTCCGACGCACAATTCTCCGAGGTTTTTGCTCTGATGGATTGGATGACACCTAGCGCTGCGACGACTGCCAGCAGATCTCAGGAAAGGCTTGGGTTCAGGGCCATATGACTTAGCGGTACAGCACGCCTATCGCACAACTGACATGGCTTTTGATCTTTGAATGACCTGGTCCCCTATTTCCGCCCTGAGCGTATAAAAATAGACTCCGGCGGTTAGGTTATCGATGCCGATTTCCACCGTACAATCTCTGCTGGCTTCATACCAGCCAAAGTGATTCATCTGAACGATTCGCCCCAACAGATCCGTCACGCGAATTGATACCTGTGCTCGTTCCGGCATGTTAAACACGATATTTGTATGCCCTATTACCGGATTCGGAGAATTACCCCAAAGTGTAATGGGAAATGGTGGCTCCTCATTACCAATGGTAACTCCCGTTCCATCCCAAACGGCCGTAGCGCTTACTGCCGATGCCGGGCCTGTGTTGAGACCATCGGTCGCCGCGTTGGCCGCCACGGTCACCACTACATCCATTGAACCGTCCGGTGTCACTTCGAGCGTGTAGGTGGTCCCGGAGCCGGAGAACGTCCCTTTTGTGCCGCCGGACACCATCACATCATCGGTGTTAAACCTGATCACATCTTCCGAGAAGGCGAAGGTGGCGGTAAACGGGGCCGTTGGGGTGATCGTGGCCGGCACATCGGAGATGGTCACCGTCGGGATGGTCGCGTCCCAGGTTGCCGTGACTGAGACTTCCGAGGCCGGACCTGTATTGAGGCCATCAGTTGCGGTATTGGCTGCTACAGTTACTACCACATCTGCCGAGCCATCCGGTGTGACCGGAAGCGTATAGGTGGTCCCGGAGCCGGCGAATGTCCCTTTCGTCCCGCCGGTTACCATCACATCGTCGGTAACGAACTCCATAACATCTTCCGAGAAGGTAAATGTGGCGGTGAACTGGGCTGTTGAATTGATTTTCGCAGGCACCCCGATGATCGTGACCATCAGGGCCTCCACACCCCAATCGGCTGATGCGCTTACTGTCGATTCCGGGCCCGTATTGAGACCATCCGTCGCCGCGTTGGCCGCCACTGTCACCACCACATCCATCGAGCCAATTGGCGTTACCAAGAGCGTATAAGCGTTGCCGGACCCGGAAAACGCGCCCTTTGTCCCGCCGGTCACCATCACATCGTCGGCGACGAACCCTGTCACACCCTCCGAGAAGGTGAAGGTGGCGGTGAAGGCCATTGTAGAGTTGATCCTGGCTGGCACATCGCTGATGGCAAGTGTCGGCGCGATTGCGTCCCAAGTCGCCGTTGCTGACACTTCTGATGTCGGGCCAGTGATTTCCCCGCTGGTCGCGACATCCGCGGCGACAGTTACTGCGACATCCGCCGAGCCATCCGGTGTCACCAGCAGCGTGTAGGAGCTTCCCGTGCCGGAAAATGTCCCTTTCGTCCCGCCGGTTACCGCCACATCGTCGCTATCAAACTCCGTTACCGCCTCCGAAAATGTGAACTCCGCGGTGAACTGGTCCGTTGAATTGATCTTTGCGGGTACTCCGGTAATCGCGACCGACAGGATCCCAAAATCCCAAAGGGCCGTTGCGCTCACGGCCGATGCCGGACCCGTGTTGACCCCATCGGTCGCGGCACCGGCCGCCACGGTGACCACTACATTCGCCGAACCGTTCGGTGTGATCAGGAGTGTGTAGGTAGTGCCGGAGCCGGAAAACGTCCCTTTCGTCCCCCCGGCTACCGAAACATCGTCGGTGACGAAGCCGGTCACCGCCTCCGAAAACGTAAACGCCGCGGTGAACTGGGCCGTGGAATTAATCGTGGCAGGTACATCGCTGATTGTAACCGTCGGAACGGTCGCGTCCCAAGTCGCGGTGGCCGTGACCGCCGCGGCCGGACCTGTGTTGAGGCCATCCGTCGCGGCGTTGGGCGCTACGGTCAGTGTCACATTCGATCCGCTGGTTGGAGTCACCGTCAGTGTATAGGTCGTCGCGTTTGTCGCGGTGAATGTCCCTTTCCGGCCGCCGGACACCGTGACATCTCCCGTCTCAAACCCGGTCACATCCTCCGAAAACGTGAACGTCACATTGAGGGCGGTCGTAGAGTTGATTTTGGCCGGCACATCGCTGATCGTAACGGTCGGGGCGGTTGCGTCCCAGGTCGCCGTGGCCGAGACTGGCGATGCCGGACCCATAATGGTCCCATCGGTTGCCGAATTGGCCGCCAAAAATACGACCACAGCGGCGGAGCCGGAGGGGGTGACCGCCAGCGTGTAGTTCCGTCCGCTGCCGGAAAATGTGCCCTTACGGCCGCCTGCCACCGTTACGTCTCCGGTAACGAATCCCGTCACAGCGCTGGAAAAGGTAAAGGTAATGTTTAGTGCCGTTCGGGAATTAATCCTCGCGGGGAGTCCGCCGATCGCGACCGTAAGGGCCGCCGCGTTCCAGGTGGCTGTAGCTGAGACTTCCGATGCCGGACCCGTATTGAGGCCATCAGTCGCGGCATTGGCCGCCACGGTAAGGGTAACGTTTGATCCGCGGGTCGGTGTTACCACCAGCGAATAGGTCGTCGCGTTCGTCGCGTTAAAGCTCCCCTTTCTGCCGCCGAACACTGTGACATCATCCGTGTCAAATCCGGTCACATCTTCCGAAAAGGTAAATTTTGCCGTGAACGGGGCGGTTGAGTTGATCTCCAGAGGCACATCGGCTATCGTAACCGTCGGAACGGTCGCATACCAGGTCGCTGTAGCCGAAACCGTCGAGGCCGGACCGGTGTTGAGACCATCCGTCGCGGCATCGGCCGCTACGGTGATGGTCACATTCGAGCCATCGGTTGGAGTCACCGACAGCGTATAGGCCGACGCGTTCGTCGCGGTGAACGTCCCCTTTTGGCCGCCGGACACCGTGCCATCTTCCGTCTCAAACCCGGTCACATCCTCCGAAAACGTGAACGTCACATTTAGGGCGGTCGTAGAGTTGATTTTGGCCGGTACATCGCTGATCGTAACCGTTGGTGCTGCCACATCCCGGGTCGCCGTCGCCGAGACCGGCGATGTCGGACCCGTGTTGAGACCATCCGTCGCGGCATCAGCCGCCACGGTGAGGGTCACATTTGACCCGCTGGTCGGAGTCACCTTGAGCGAATAGGTCGTCGCGTTCGTTGCGCTGAACGTACCCTTCCGGCCTCCGGTCACCGCTACATCATCAGTCTTAAACCCGGTTACATCCTCGGTGAAGATGAACTTCGCCGTAAACTCGGCTACAGAGCTGATTTTTGCAGGCACATCGGTAATCACAACCGCCGGGGCGGTCGCGTCCCAGGTCGCTGTGGCGGAGACCTCCGAGGCCGGACCCGTGTTGATCCCATCGGTCGCCGAATTCGCCGCCACGGTTACGACTACATCCGCGGTGCCGGAAGGCGTAACCGCCAGCGTGTAATTCGACCCGCTACCGGTAAACGCGCCCTTACTGCTGCCGGTGACCATCACATCATCGGTGATGAACCCCGTTACGGACTTGGAAAAGGCAAATGTTACACTAAGTACAGTCCGTGAATTGATTGTCGCGGGTACACCGCCGATCGTGATCGTTGGGGCACCGGTGTCCCAGGTGGCCGTTGCCGATAACTCTGATGCCGGACCCGTGTTGACACCATCGATCGCGGCATTGGCGGCCACAGTCACCACTACATCTGCCGAGCCGGAGGGACTCTCCAACGTCATGCGTGGGAGTGCGACCCGAGGGAGGAGCCGGATGCGTTAACGCGCACATCCAGATCTGTGCGGGCCCCCCGGGGAAACCCGGGGGCTACCGCGATGGCCCCCCAGCGCGGGACCCAGCCGGTAGTCATCCAACCTGATTCCGATGGCCGCCAACTGCTCCTCGACCTGGCGACTTCGTTCAAGCGCATCCCGGTTGATCTGCGGTTTCGATTCAAGGACCCGGGCAATCCGGTCCTCTGTCTGTTTCGTATTCTCCATGACAGCAGTATAACACCTTTCGCATTGAGATGCTGCACCGGCACCCTCCCCAGTGACTGCCGCACAGCAACATCTGCCTGGGGAGCATGCCCCATACCCTTGAATCCCGAGCGTAACATGTCTGCCCTGAATGGGCAACGGTTCCCGGAGATCGCCGCGATCTCCGATGGCAGCGTACATTTCCGTATCGGTTCCGTGCCCCGCGGCACCACCTCCGAACATGCCTTCCAAGCCTCATTGGGGGCACCCGTCCGAGTGTGCCCCGATGCCTGCGCTGAAGCAAACGAACGCACGCTCACATTACCCCATCAGGCACCTCCCAACAGGATACCGGGGCCGGAATTTCGCGACTTTAGGGATCAATTTGGGGTCGGATCCGGGCCTCGACGGGGAGGGGGAGTCTAAACGGCATCGTAAGCGTTAATCAGTTGCCGTGGACCGAGCGGATCGGGCCATCCGGCGCACATTGAACGGACCTGGGTCGCAAAGCAGCCCCGACGATGGGTTCCCAGCAGCCACAGGTGAATGCGGTCTTGGATCACCCTGGCCGCCGAACCGTTGCTCGCATCCTCAATAGTTCAGGACAGCGCCTTGGGGGCCGAAGACGGATGGTCCGCAATTGTCAGGTGCTTTCGCGTGTCTGGGTATCTTCGTGTTTTGAGCGGTAGCGCATCCGCTCCACCATGTTGGAGGCCAGTAGGCTCCCCATATGCGGTGCGCGGCACCCTTCTCAGCGTGGTGGTCCCTCAGCCCCAGGAGGGTACTGGAGGGAAGGTTTTGGTGGGGAAATGGACTTTCACTGCAAGTCCGCTCACCATTACGGGTCACTGGAGGATTCCCGGAAGTGGGCCCGGTTGTGCGACCCCGAGTCCGACCCGTTCGGTCTCATATTCCTGGATCCGACCTTGATCCATTTGCAGTAACGCCGATGCGGTGTGGCAGGCGGGCAGCGGGACCGAAACCAAGCAATCCCAGCGCGGAACAACATACCGCCAATACCGTCAGACCCAGAGAGAACTTATCATGCCAACCCCAGCCTGAATCGCTCCTGTCGCGCGTCAGTGTTATTGGCTTGGCGCTGGGCCAGAAAATCTGATGAACAGCCGGCTTCATTCAATTACCGTGAAGGGATTCAAGACCATTTATGAACTGTCCGATTTCCAGCCAGGAAATTTAACGGTGCTTGTCGGTCCCAACGGTGCGGGTAAGTCCAATTTCATCTCGTTGTTTCGCATGGTAAGCTGGGCATTGTCAGGCCCCAACAAGCTCCCCTTATTCGTGGGTCAGCGGGGGGGAGCGAGCAAGCTCCTGCATGAGGGCCCCGATCAGACCCGCGAGATAGAATCCCGACTCACGATACAAACCGGTTTCGGCAACAATGAGTATCGGTTCAGATTGTTTTATGCGGCTGGGGATTCGCTGATCTTTGCGGATGAGCGTTACCGCTTTTCCCGGAAAGAACTTGCCGGGGATGCACCTTGGCGGGAATTGGGTGCCGGACATGATTCTCCTAAGCTCATGGATGAGGCTCACAGGGACCAAACGGCCAGCGTCATGCTGAGTCTCCTGAAAAAGATCATACTGTATCAATTTCATAACACCACTGCTAGGGCCCGTATCCGGACTAAATGGAATGTAGACGACAGTAGGTGGCTAAAGGAGGATGCGGGCAATATCGCTCCGGTATTGTTTCGCCTGAGGGAACAGGAACGCCCGTATTACCAGCGGATAGTTGACACCATCCGCTTGATTCTGCCCTTTTTCTCCGATTTTGAGCTTGAACCCAACCACGGAAACCTGATGCTGGCTTGGTACGAGAGGAACAGCGATCAGCTATTCACGGCCTCCCAGGCCTCAGACGGTATGTTACGGGTGATAGCACTCATCACACTGCTCCTCCAACCGGAAAGGGATTTGCCGACGGTAATGATGCTGGACGAGCCGGAGCTGGGCCTGCATCCCTACGCCATCAATGTCATTGGCGGGCTGATACGGGCAGCTTCCAAGAGTACGCAAGTCCTGGTAGCCACTCAGTCCACGACTCTGGTTGATTGTTTCGGCCCTTCGGATATCGTGATTGTTGAACGCGAAGATCGCCGGTCCACATTCAGAAAGCTAGGCGCTGAAGATCTAAATCACTGGCTCGAGGAGTACTCGCTGTCGGAATTGTGGGAGAAAAACGTATTTGGCGGACGACCCAATGGACATCAGGCTGCATTTCATAGTTGAAGGACAGACCGAGGAAACATTCGTCAATACTGTCTTGCGGCCGCATTTGGCAGCGCTTGAAATCTGGACGTACGCCAGGTGCGTGAGGACCGGTCGCAAGCGTGGGATTGAGCAACGCGGGGGTGTCGACAACTACGCAAAAGTGAAGAACGACATCACGGCCTGGGTCAAAGAGGACCAAAAACCGGACGCGGGCTTTACGACAATGCTTGACCTGTACCGCTTGCCAACAGATTTTCCCGGTTACCAGGAGGCCAAACGAGAACGGGACCCCTACCAACGCGTAAGGGTTCTGGAAGAGGCGTTGGGAGAGGATGTTTCTGATTCAAGGTTTATCCCGTACATCCAGCTCCACGAGTTTGAGTCGCTGCTGTTTGCCGGTCCGCAGCAGTTCCGATCACAGTTTCCTGAAAGTGACACCGCTGTTCGCAGATTGGAAGAAACGGCCTCAAGATTCTGTTCACCTGAACGCATTAACGATGGCCCGGAAACGGCCCCGTCAAAGTGCATCATTGGTGAGCTTCCAGCATATAAGGAACGTAAGGCATCGGCGGGCCCAATCGTAGCAGGCCAGATCGGTCTGCCTGAGCTGCGAACAAAATGCAAGCATTTTGGAGAGTGGATAGATAGGTTGGAGTCTCGTCCAAGGTAGCCGTTCGCCTGAGGAATCCCCAAGGCTTTCTTGGGCGCGTCTGCATCACTAGGGCATATTATTGACTCAAGCCATCCGGGATCAGTACATTTGCTTGGCGTTTACCATTTTGGACGTGCCGTAAGGTCCAAGTATCATCATATACGCACATTTACAGCAGTTGACTTCAGAAGTTGCTTGAGCTTTTGTACGGCGTTCCTGTGGGAGATTGGACCTTGGTTTTCCGGACAGATCCGGTCGGATGCGTCACCAATACCGAGGCAAACAGGTGTTGATGCGCTGTTAGGTCCGCGTTGAAGGTTGGCCGGGTGCACCGGGATCCGTCCTCGGTGGTAGAGCACGAGCGGCGGCGGAGGCCCGCTCGCAAGAACACCCCGCATCCTGAACTGCGTGCGGATCAGGAGCACGGAGGTACAGGCCGGGACGGAGACGCATAATTGCCCGGTCATGTATGCGACCGGCGCACTTCGGAATCAGTGTACGAAGCAGCCCAATAGTGAGGGCTGCGATCCGAAAATGGGGGTTCAGCGGGTCGGATCCAGCACAACAGGCTGAAAACACAGCCGCAACAGACAGAGCTGCCTTTGATCCGGCCTGAAACGACTAGTTTGGATCAGCGTGCACTTCGCTGCGCGTCGGGCGTACACAGAGTTTCGGTTCATTGCCGCTCGGGAGTGATGGTCCAGCACTAATTCAGAGGTACCGAATCAAGGATGTGCCTAAGGTAAGTTGTGTGAATTGGATTGCAGCACCGCGGGGCTGGTAGGTGATGCAACCGCAGTCGCCATACGGGGAACTAAGCGGTATCGCGGGGCTCGTGGCACGCAAATCACGGACCGCCCGACGCAGACATGGCTCAAACCATCACGATCGGCAATCTGTGTCCGATTTCCGGTCTGGAGGCATTTGGAGTGTTGTCCCGCGCAGTCTTCAGGCATCCCGTTGGGAGGATTCGGCGTTTGTAAGTCTGATTATATGCCCCAACCAAGACCGATAATGAGCGGACTGAGGCATATGCGGTCAGGTCCAACCATAAGATTAGGTGGGACGGACAAATCCGAATGTCGGCTCCCGCGGACTCCGGTCATAATCCACGGCCAGCGGAGTACCTTACGGGCAACAAGGCGACAATCTGATGCGCGAATCCGCCAAGGCAGGCGCGTGTTAATCTGGCAGGAAATCACGTTACCTGAGCAATGGAGCATCTGCTGACGCAGTATATCCCCCATGCCCCCAAACTGGGGCTGCATGTTCGCCCTACAATCCCGCGCAAATTGGTCCGCAATGCGGTCCGGGACTACGCGCCGGATGTGCCGGAAGATGAAGTGGTGGTCCTGTACGACAACACCTGGCTGCGCAATGGAAAGGATGGGGCCGTGTTTACCGCAGAGTTTCTGGTATTTCAGAATTCGAATCTGGAAAGGCCGCAACTGATACGATACGGAGACATTGTTCACGCCGCGCCGGAGCGCAAGCGGCTGGGAGGTGCGGTGTTGCACTTGGATGTGAATACCGGCCGTGCAACCATCACCGAGACCATGGATTTTGGGGCCAGGCCCAAAGCGCTGGATTATGTTTACAAGTTTGAAGCTCTTGCAAAACGCGTGAATCACGGGGTTTTGCCTATTTCACGTTTCG
>JAPPNA010000157.1 GCA_028873925.1 Bacteroidota bacterium
ATTCTCAATGACCATGCGGCGCGCATAGCGGTCGACAAGCTTGACCGGCGAGATTTTTTTCTGGTTGGTGATCAGCACGGTCGGCTGGAGATGTCCGAGTCCCCGGACCAGAATCTGTCGGATGATGCGATCGTAGTCTTTCAGGCTGGTCTCTTCGTCTACGACGCGGGGGTTGCCGCTGAAATTGTTGAGCCTGATCTTGCGCCATTTCTCTGCGGGGATGGACCGGATGCGTTCCATGAGCGCCGGGAATCGCCGCCTGAGCGTGATGAAGTGAATGTTTCTGTTGTTGAGCTCATCCAGATTCTTGTAGATGGTGAATCCGCTATCAAAGACCAGTTCGGCCGGGGCCTGTCCCGTTCGCTTTGTCCAGGCATCCACAAACTGGAGGACCACATCCCGCTGGTTTCCTTTGCGAACGGTCATATCGGCCCAAGCGAAGATGCGGGCATCCACATCCCGGGCCAGCCCCGTCAGGATGCCCCGCTGACGCCGGCTGTGCTTGGAGACATAGTGTTTCTCCAGCAACGCCTCATCGCCGTGGTAGGGGATGTTGTGAAAGTCCAGGTCAAAGGAGCGCCCCTGCCCCAGTTCGGGTCCCAGGTCCACCGCCTGCTTGTAGAGCCGGTCCATCAGAGGTCCGGCAAAGGAGAGATCCACCTGGGTGGAATAGGCGGTCAGCACGGACCGTTTGGGGATAGCATTGAGTCCAGCAAACAGGGCCAGTCCCGGGTCCAGAGTCTCGGCCATAACCTGAGAAGGCCGGCCGATTCCCCAGAGCTTCAGCGCCAGCAGCGAGCGCACCGCACAGCCGGCCGGGATGCGTGTGGTGCCGTACATACCCACCTGCGTAAGCAGGTCATCCAGCTTCATGCGGGCCAGATCAAAGGCAAACAGAAACAGGCCGCCGAAGTCTGTCTGGAAGGTCTGCGGCTGCAGCGCCAGGGATCGCCGGTCCGCCTGCACACCCCGAATTACCCGCATGCTGCGCGCATCCGCACTGCGTCGCGGCATCCGCCGGATGCCATATCGGGTGAAGATGTTCTGAATGTAGCCGATACTCGCCTTGAGGCCCTCCTCTTCAAGCAGTGCCCGGATCTGGTGGATAGATGCATTATGCTGCTGGCGCAAAGCCAGAATGCGCTCTGGCCGCGGATCAGGGGTCTGGGCCTGTTTTTCCGGCTTCGGGCGCTTGGGCCAGAAGAATTCCGCGGTAGGGTTCTTGCGGAATCTGGTGAGCAGATTGCAGAAGCTCTTGTAGGAGTAGCCTCCCCGTTTGGCTGCCTCTGCGCGTGAGCAGCCCTCGCAATAGAAAGCGCGCAGCGCCTCATACTGCCGCACCTTGAGGTGCACGGGATTCATAAAGAAGTCGGACGCAGCCTTTATAGTGATCCCTGTACATTGAACATAGCGCCAATATAGACTGTCAGGGGGTACCCAGAATTTTCGCCATACTGGTCAGCATCAGATAAGGGCGGTATTGCCCGCTAACAGCGAAAAGGTCACTCAGACCAATCCAAGAACCACCAACTGGGGCCATATGATCACAACGGTGCTGGCATGCACTATCGCCCAGCATGCCGAACGAAGGCCAATTACGGCCTTCAACATGCGGGGAAAGGGCACAGTCCAGTTGGAAATTCAGGCTAGGAAGTCTCCGTACCCTCGTTGATGATTGCGATGTAGTCTTTGTAGGCGTAGAATCGGTTTCGCTTCTTCCCGGTGAGCTCATGGACAATTCCGAGTTCGACCAGTACATCCATCGCTGTTGAAGTAGTTCTAAACGTTAAGCCGCACATATCCCGGGCCAGTCCAAGCGGCAAAATCGGCCGTTGCTTTACCGCCTCGTACAGTCGGAGCACAGACCCCGCCCTCCGGCCAGTTTCGCGCTGAATCAAATGTACATGCTCCTGAAATCTACCATACAGCCTCTCTGCCGTACTGACGGCACCCGATGCCGTCAGCTCAACACCTTCCAGAAAAAAGGCAAGCCACGATTCCCAATCACCCGTGTCGCGCAAATGATTAAGGAGGGCGTAGTATTGGGCACGGTTCTGCTTCAAATAGAGGCTCAAGTATAGAAGTGGTTGGCGCAGCACGCGTGCCTGGCACAGCATGAGCGCTATCAGCAATCGTCCAACCCGGCCATTTCCGTCATTGAAGGGGTGGATGGTTTCAAACTGTACATGCGCAACAGCCGCCCTTACCAATGCCGTGAGGTCCAGGCGATCGGAAACCACAAACTGTTCAAAGTCTTCCATACAGCCCGGAACATAGGATGGCGGAGGAGGCATGAAGACCGCTGTTCTCGGATCCAGGCCGCCCACCCAGACTTGCCCCTGCCTGAACTGGCCTGGATCCTTCAAATGGCCTCGCCCGCTGGATAGCAGGATGGCATGAATCTCGCAAATGAGAGCGCAAGAAATTGGATGACCCTCGTGAACACGACGAATCCCGTATTCCAGGGCTCTGACATAGTTGGAGACCTCGGTTACATCGTCCACTGGAACGCCCGGCGCTTGGTCAGCTTCAAAGAGCATAAGATCGGACAGGGACGATTGTGTCCCCTCAATCTGGGACGACAGTACAGCCTCCTTTCTGACGTAGGAATACACGAACAGAGCCTGATTTGGCAGTAGCGTCGTTACTGCGTCAAGGCGGCCCAACGCAAGCACGGCTCGCTCCACCAACTGTTGGAGATGTCCATTGAAGTAAAGCTCCGGTTCAGGTGGCAACTCACTGGGAATCAGGGCTTGGAGTTCTATGCCATCGACCACCGTGGGAACATGCAGCCCCAGCAACTCGCGTCTCATTACGATCCTCGCTTATTCTACTTTTTAAAATAGCGGATTCCACTATTTAACTTTTCGCCGAAAAATAAAATAACGGGCACTCTGCAGAGCCTCCTGCAAAATTCCAATTTGCGGGATTATTGATGGTTAGAGGGGTCCTCAAGGCCTCTGCCCACCTGCGTAAGCAGGTCAGCCAGCCTCAAGCGGCCCAGATCAAGGGTAAACAGGCCGCCGAAGTCTGTCTGGAAAGTCTGCGGCTGCAGCGCCAGGGATCGCCGGTCCGCCCGCACGCCCCGAATTACCCGCATGCTGCGCGCATCCGCACTGCGTCGCGGCATCCGCCGGATGCCATGTCGGGTGAAGATGTTCTGAATGTAGCAGATACCCGCCCTGAGGCCCTCCTCTTCCAGTATTTCCCGGATCTGGTAAATCAACGCGTTATGCTGCTTGCGCAAAGCCGGAATGCGCTCTGACCGCGGATCAGGGGTCTGGGTCTGTTTTTCCGGCTTCGGGCGCTTGGGCCAGAAGAAGTCCGCGGTAGGATTCGTGCGGAATCTGGTGAGCAGATTGCAGAAGCTCTTGTAGGAGTAGCCGCCCCGTTTGGCGGCCTCTGCGCGTGAGCACCCCTCACAATGGAAGGTGCCCAGCGCTTCGTACTGCCGCACCTTGAGGTGCACGGAATAATCGCCGTGCTGGTTTGCAGCAGATAAGGAGGCATTTAGCAGCGGAAACAGGTGTGGTCACTCAGACCAGTCCAAGTACCACCACCCACCTGGGGGCGTACGTTCACAACGGAGATGGCATACACTATCGCCCGGCAGGCCTAACGAAGCGCAATTGAGGCCTTCAGCACGCAGGAAATGGGCACAATTCTGATGGCAATAGCCAGCTTACACCAATTCCCCTTCTCTTGAGGCCTGCTCGGCTGCCGCACTGCAACCGGTAAATTTAGTAACCGCTCATCCGCTGCTCAAGCCTCAAGCGACACCAGGACTTCCCTGAATGATCCGTCGGACTGGACCTCCCTAACGCCTCCTGTGGCGAACTCCCGATCGAATGCTGATCCGTCCCGTGCATCACCAACTGACTCGATGGAGACGCGCGGAATCTCAGAATGCCGCTATGAATGTCGCGAGTATAGCAGTGCCTAGGCCTATAAACCATAGCAATAGATTGAACTTGGAGTTCTGGGCCTCCAGTGTTGCATTCTGGGCCTCCAGCTTCAGTTCAAAGCGGTGAATCAGATTAGCAGATGCCATCTCCTAAATAATCTTTAAGAGTCTGAATGCATTACGCGCTGGCAATCCTGCCTGCGTCAGAATATCAAAGGCCTCCATCGGTTGGACATCGTAGTCTGGAGGCACCCCTGATTCTGGCTGGGCGGGCGGGCAGATTATCCGGCATTGCTCATTTGACGACCCGATTTCGCATGTGTTCCGCGGTGGACCAGCCACCCACAAACGGCTATGGCACCAAACAATCTTCCAGCGGCTCCAAATAGTAGTCGATCTGCTCGATTGTCCGGCCTGAATCGGCCAGGCCGAACCGCTTTCTGCCACCGATACCTGGGAGGTTGCCCGCACCAATCGAATCGTCACGGTGCACGGTACCCACTGGTTCAGCGCGACTCAACGTGAGATGCCGATGAATAGCCCTCTCTGCCTGCAGATGATTCCATTCTACAAGGCATTGGGACTGACGATCCAGCGGTAGACCGTAGCGGTGGAAAAAGACCCGGAACCAGCCACGGACAAGACAGACTGCCAGCTACCGCCAAAAGCCGCTTGGCAGGCCACAAATGTAGTGTTCAGTCCGCCCAGGACAGCCATCAGAAATGGGCCTAAGTCCAATAACAATGGGCATCTTGTATGACTCACTGCCATTGGAAACCGCCGAAGTTAGGGTTACCAACTGACTCGGTGGAGACGCGCGGATTCTCAGAATGTCGCTATGAATGTCGCGAGTATAGCAGTGCCCAGGCCTATAAACCAGAGCAATAGATTGAACTTGGAGTTCCGGGCCTCCAGCTTTGCATTGAGGACCTCCAGCATCGCATTCTGGGCCTCCAGCTTCAATTCAAAGCGGTGAATCAGATTAGCAGATGCCATCTCCTCAAGAGTCTGAATGCATTACGCGCCGGCATTTCTGCCTGCGTCAGAATATCAACGGCCTCCATCGATTGGACATCGCAGTCTGGAGGCACTCCTGATTCTGGCTGGGCGGGCAGATTATCCGGCACCGTACGAACCTGATTCCGTATTCGTTCCGCGGTGGACCGACCACCCACGAAAGGCTATGGCACCAAACAATCTTCCAACGGCTCTGAAAAAGTAGTCGATCTGCACGATTGTCCGGCCTGAATCGGCCAGGCCAAACCGCTTTCTGCCACAGATACCTGGGAGATTGCCCGCGCCAATCAAATCGTCACGCCACTCGGTACCCACTGGTTCAGCGCGACTTAGCGTCAGATGCCGATGCATAGCCCCTTCTGCCTGCGGATGACTCCATTCGCAATACAGACCGACCGCAAGCTCTGCCCATATTGACGCTCCGCTAGGATCGATTCCCCTGGACCCACTGGCAATGCCTTTCGCCGCCTCACACCGTTAACCTGATTCCCGCAGCGCGCGCAAGCCGGTCAGATAGGAAGGCCGCACGATGCCTTTCTCGGTGATAATGGCGGTCACATAGTCCGCCGGTGTGATATCAAAGGCGGGATTGTACACATCAATGCCATCAGGTGCGGTCTGGCGGCCGAATCCATGGGTCACTTCTTCCGGTGCCCGCTCCTCAATGATAATGTCCGCGCCGGTAGGTGTCGCAAAATCGACCGTGGACACCGGGGCCGACACGTAAAATGCCACCCCATGTGTCCTGGCAAGTACCGCCAGAGCATAGGTGCCGATCTTGTTGGCCACATCGCCATTGGCCGCAATCCGATCCGCGCCCACCATCACCGCATCTATCCTGCGGGTCCGCATCACATGCGCAGCCATGGAATCGGTGATGAGCGTGGCCTTAACGCCTGCCCGTGCCAGCTCCCAGGCCGTGATCCGACTACCCTGAAGCAGCGGACGAGTCTCATCTACAAATGCACTGAACTTCAGACCCCGCTGCGCCCCCAGAATAAGGGGAGCCAAGGCAGTCCCGTAACCGGAAGTAGCTGCACCGCCGGTATGGCAATGCGTAAGGACAGTACTGCCCGGCTTCAACAGTTCCAGTCCATACCGGCCCAGTCTGAGTCCGGCCGCCCGGTCCTCAGCCTCAATGGCGCGGGCCTCCTCCAGGAGTGCTGCACGAAGCAGCTCACATCCCGATGCTTTATGTTTTTCGGCCACGCTCCGCATGCGTGCCAGCGCCCAGCTCAGATTGACCGCCGTGGGTCGGGTAGATTCCAACAGACCGATGGCACCCTCCACCGCCTCATCCGGCTGCTCCGCATCTGAGGCGAGCACAACCCCATAGGCTGCGGCTATGCCGATAGCCGGTGCACCACGCACGCGCAGATGGCAAATGGCCTCAGCCACCTCCTCCGGGGTACACAGATCCAGCCATACCTCACGTGCAGGCAACTGCGTCTGATCCAGCAGTGCTATGCATCCGGTCGCCGGGCGGTACTCAAGTGGCGGTGTCATAAAGCGTCGCCGCTCCGCTCCCAACGCTGCCTGTTCAGACTCACATGCACCGAAATCCTGTGAGAATACCCCAACTCCGAAACCAATCCCCCGAAGTCCCCAAAGCCGTAATCCAATGCAAAGGATCCCAGCCGGAATCCCGCGCCGACCGATGGCACGATATCCAGCCCTGCGGTGCCGCTGGCCAGTCTGTTAATGCCCGCCCGAACCGCCAGGACCTGCTGAAAACTGTACTCAACGCCAGCCCGAGGATGTACCGACACAGCTCCCGCATTGAACGCGTTGGCCTGCTGCCCGTCAAAAGCCACATCCATGTCCAGGCCCACCGTAACCGAACTGACCTGTCCCACCGGCAGCACTATGCCCGACCCCAGCCGCAGCACCGGCAGAACCAGAAACGTCTGGCCGGAAGGCAGCTCCTGCGCAAACACCTCCTGAAAGGTATACGCGGTCCCCGTCTCCGGATTGGTGCCTTCAATAGCAAAAGCAGAAGGATTGACACTCCAGCTTTGGAGCATGGTGGAAACATCCTGCACCTGCACCCCGAGTACCACTCGGCGACCCTGCCACTGTATACCGGCATCAAAGCTGTATCCCCAGGCATCCGCAAAATCGCCGATCATCCGGCGTATAAGCTTGCCGGAAATCCCGACGCTTAACCGGGATCGCAGACGACGGGCGTAACTGACAAAATACGCCATGTCCGCCGCGGAAAAGCTGCTCACATAAAGCTCGGGATTCGCCTTAGGCTGGTTGCGCTCGGCATCCCACGCATTGAGCGTGTTCTTGATGTCGTTTACACCGCTGCGGAAATAACTCAATCCGATAGTGGACTCGTCACTGACCGGCAAAGTGACCGCGGCGTAATCGAACGATACGACCCCGGCAAATCGCTCTGCGTGCATATAGGCCACCTCTGGATATGCGGTCCGAGCCATTCCCGCCGGATTCCAGTACACACTGTTGACATTCTTGACGAGTGCGACCTGGGCTCCGCCCATTGCGAGCGCGCGGGCACCTACGCCGCCCGCCAGAAAATCCGCGCCGTACTTAGCAATGCGCTGGCCGTGCGCCGATGGGCACACCGCCACTGCACTCCACACCAGGTATAGGGCGACTCTTTTCATCCGGCTATGACTGCACCTTCATTACACCAGAGACTAAGGCGATGTTGGCGCAGTTCGCATGAATTCAAATAAATCAATGACTTCGCGCTCGGACAGCCGATCCAGCATGCCTTCCGGCATGAGCGATTCTGCGGATACCTCTGTTGACTGAACATCAGCCCGGCTCAGCACGACTTCCGGCAGGCCCACCGGTCGGATCGTCACCTGACGATCATTCTCAGCAGTTATGCTGCCCACATAGGTCCGCCCGTCACGCGTCGTAACAATCACCATCCGGTAATCTTCCTGAATAAATTCATCCGGATCAATTAGGTTGCTCAGCAGATATGGAGTGCTGGTACGATTGGCCCCGGTCAGGTCAGGGCCTGTGATCCCGCCCTGGCCGTTCATTTGGTGACAGGCCCGGCAGGCCCGGTCAAATACGGCTTCTCCGCTGTCCATATCCCCTGACGCAGCTGATCCCAGCAGCTGCTCATACCGGGCATACCGGCTGGCCTTATCCTCGGCCATTTCATCAATCGGCCCCCAGAGTTCTACAAAACCGCTGCCCACGACCCGGCGCATCTGCCGCGCCACCCAGGCTGGTATATCCGCGCGGCCGATTTGCCCCGCCTCCAATGCGTCGACCAGCAGCCACCCGTAGACCGGCCGGGAGGCCAGCGTTTGGATCGCTTCCTGCTGCGTAGCTCCGTCCCAACTTCCAAATCTCTCCAGCAGCAATTTACCAAGTGCTTCATCGTTGAAGGCGGCAACAGCCCGAATCACTTCAATCCGCATATCGTCCTCCTCCAGAAGCTCATCCAGTCGGTCTCGCAGCTTATCGGACTGCCTCGGTGCCACACTCCTCAGCGCCGCGCGTCGCTCCTCAATCGGTCGGCCCGCATCCAGGACGACTTCAATCTGCCTGAGCGCCGCCTCGGCATCCCCGAATCGCTGGGCTGCTTCGGTGGCCAAATCAGCTGTTGAGCGCTTACGTTGCAGATGCCGGTAGGCCGAAGGCCAGGAGGGTGGTGCCGCAATATCCGTCATACCTTCAAGTCCCTCCAGCATCCCCGCCAGAAGGTGCTCATTCCTGTGTGTCCGCAGTGTGGCGACGAGCGGCTCCAGCTGCCCGGCATCGACCATTCGCCGTGCGATCAGCTCTGAAATCCTCGGGAGCCTGGACATTTGGGCCAATTCAAGAGCCCTCTGAGGGTCTGCGCTAACGAGCGGCTCAATCCCCAGCCACAAAAGGGTTGGGATATTGGGATCACCCCTGTCATCCGCCTGCCGAATAAGGATTGCCGCCAGCTCCCAGCGGTGCGCCTCAGGCAATCGCTGGAGCACGGTCGCCAGGTACTTGCGCACGACCGGGGAATCTTCTCGCTCGGCGGCGGCTGCCAGTTGCATTCGCGTATTGTCCGAAGACGGATCCTCAGCTAACAGTCGCACCGCCCAGGCACGTATGTGCGGTTCCGCGTCCGCCAGGGCATCCGCAAGATCATCGTCAGTCATTTCGCCGGACACATTCAGGCTCCACATGGCCTTGAGACGGACCGGCACTTCCGTAGCCTTCACGTACAGTGATCGCAAATGCCGGATGGCGGCTTCATCAATATCCCGCAGGACGGCACGATGCTGCAGCAGTACGCGGGCCCTCCGGGTATGCCAGTCGCTCGGGCTGGCCTGCAGTCGGGCCAGCCCCATGTCTGAAAGCTCCGCCAGATCATCATATCGGCCCTCCCACTCCTCGGCCTGTGAGTCTTCCGGGGCAATCCTGAAAATCCGCCCGGTATCCTTGTCCAGCACATCACCCCCGCAGATATCGGCATCATGCCAGTCCAGTACATAGAGTGCACCATCCGGTCCGATTTCAAGACTGAATCCAACCCATTGGGCATTGTGGGCCATCATGAACTCGTCGCCGTGACTGGCCAGGTACCCACTGCCCTGAGGCACGAGAATATCACTGAGGACAGCATGCTCATGGATGTTGGCCATAAACAGTCGACCTGTTTCTTCCGCGCCGAAGGCATCTGACTGATACACCCGGGCTCCACCGTGGGCGGAGCGATGCCGATGATCCACGATGGGCGCAATATCCTGGTAGGCATACGGATTAAAATGCACCCCGCCCTGCCGCTGATACAGCCCGCCGGGAACTACATGAAAAAGATGCGGGATCACGCAGGCGCTGATGAAAAACTCACCATGCGCATCGTAATCTATGCCCCAGGGGTTGCTGAATCCGTGGGCCACGACTTCAAACTTATCACGGACCGGATGATAGCGCCACACGCCCCCGTTGATCGGCGTACCCTCCGACTCAAGAAGATCTTCGGGGAACTCATCCCGATGTCCAAACAGGCGGGCATCGGGGCCCGGTTTGCGGATCACCGAAGAAGTGGCGAACCCTTCCAGTCCATAGAGCCATCCGTCCGGCCCCCAGTGCAGGCTGTTGACGGTTTCGTGGCGGTCCCGAATTCCCCAGCCCGTAAGGAGAACTTGGATGTCCTCCCGGTCGGCGCGATCATCACGGTCACGATCCGGCACAAACATCAGATGCGGCGGCGCTCCCAGAAACAGACCTTCAAATCCGACCGCCAGTGCGGACGGAAACGCGATGCCTTCCAGAAACACCGTGCGTTTGTCCGCCTTACCATCACGATCTTCGTCTTCCAGAATCACAATACGGCTGTCGCCCGATCCGGAAAAACCCGTAGACCGGGATTCGTAGTCGCGATTTTCCGCAACCCACAACCGTCCGCGATCATCCCAGGCAAATGCCATGGGCTGCGTCACCATGGGCTCCCCGGCCCAGGCATTGGCCTGATAACCGGCTTTCAGCGTCATTGCGGCTGCAGCCTGGTCGGGCGAAAGAAAGTCCGCGTCTCGACCTTCCTGCTGCGCGATACCCCAGAGTGAGGCAAAGGCATACATGGCCCCCGCCTGATCCGTATAGGTCTCCCAGCGGGCGCGCATATCCACATCATTCATTGTGCCGGAATAAATCAGGATTCGGTGCCGGATCACGGCTTCCTCCTCTTGTTCAATGGTCCAGTCACCCAGTCTGGCCCGTACGGGACCGACCCCCAATTGGTAGTCTACACGCCACGGCTGGGGGAATCCATCGTTTTCCGGGTGGTCGAAAATGGCTACATGATCCATTACCAGGCGCCCTTCCTGCCTAAGACCCACATCCATCCACATGGCACGCTTACCTTCGGCAAACTGATTGCGCTCCCGCGCCGCATTGACCGCGCGCCCTTCAATACCGGGCTTCCAGGGCATCCGCAGGAACAGGCCCCCGTAATCGTACTCCCCGATGATCACTGCAGAGTGCGCACGGCCGCGCCATTCCAGATCAAGGACATACGTAGAGTCGTCGGCGTGCAGGCTCCATCGTTGCGTTTCCGTCAGCACGGGGTCACCCGCCTCGCCCAGTAATGCGTAGACTGTCTCCCAGCCGACAGCAGCGCCTTCAGCCTCCAACATGCGAACGGAAACCCGCTGCCAGTAGTCACCTGAGGGGTGGTGAAAATAGTCCCGATCATTCAGGCGCGTGAATCCCCAGTACAGGCCCGTCTGGTGGCGGTGATGATCCGGGCTGAACTCCGTGACTGAGGCCTGCCCGTCCGGTGTCATGATCGGATGCAGGTACGGACGAAAATCCTGCGCCACATTATGCACCAGCACCGTGTCACCCCCTGCGGCCCGGCGGACTGTGATGGCATCACCGGCCAAGGACGCGGCCAGCTCAAGCGGCCCCTCCTGAGTGCCGCACCCGGCTGCCACGATCATCAGGACAAAAAGGAATCTAATCATCATGACCGCCTCGTTGCAGGCACGCCGCAAATGCACCATCCGTCCGGTGATAATACGGTAATGTGGCCAGAAATCCCGAGTCATCCATGACATCGTCCGGTACTATTCCGGCTGCAGGAATCAATCGGAAGTTTGGGTATTGGGTCAGGAAAGCGTATACACATCGTTCGTTTTCCTCCGGCTCAATGGAACAGGTGCTGTACACCAGCCTGCCCCCGGGCCGGACATGCCTGGCAGCCGCCTCCAACAGGGTATCCTGCAGACTGATGAGATCTGTGAGATCTTTGGGGGTTCGCTGCCATCTCAAGTCCGCCCGCTTCGCCAACACGCCGGTGCCCGTGCATGGCACATCCACCAGAACGCGGTCGAATTCCATGGCCGGTGCCGTTCTGAGATCCCGGCACGCAACTCTGACTGACCGCAGGTTGTGATCTCTTATGGCCTTTCTGATCCGATCTGCACGCCCGGGGTGGACATCCCAGGCCGCAATACACCCGCGGTCGCTCATACGCTGGGCAATCTGGCAGGTCTTGCCTCCGGGTGCCGCGCAGGCATCCAATACTGACTCACCCGGCTGAGGATCCAGCAGGCGTACCACCAAGCCTGCACTCTGGTCATGTACGGCGCACAACCCCTGCTGCAGCAGGCCGGCTCTGACGATGGGACTGAGGCGGGATACATGGTAGTAGTTCTTCAGATACGACGCTTGCTCGTACCCAATCCCCAATTCGGCCAGGTAGCATTCAAAGTCATCCTTATCCGTCTTCAGGGTATTGACCCGTACATAGTGATTTGGCGCTCGGTTGTTGGCCTTCATGAGCTTTATCGCCACCTGAACGCCGCGACTCCTGACATACTTTTTCGCGAGCCAAGTCGGATGAGACCACCGGATTGCCAGATTGCGCACCGGATCCTGAGTTTGAGGCTCCGGCAGGTCATCCAGCTGCTCCGCTACCCGGCGCAGTACGGCATTGACGAGGCGCGCAGCTTGGGGTCGCACCATGGCGCGTGCCACCACCACCCAAGAATGCACGGCTGCGAAAGCCGGGGTTCGCAGAACAATCATTTCGCCGATGCCTGCGCGGAGGACTTCCGCAACCAGAGGCTCAAGTCTGCCTGGTGAGCTGCGGCAGAAATGAACGAGCTGAAAGTCAATCCATCGGCGCCACCGGGTAACCGTGGCCACAATCTCCACGGTCCGAGGGCTTGAACCGGAACTGACTAGGGATCTATAGGCCCGGTCCCGTGCAATCCGCCGCAGCTGCTTTACCGCGTTTATGCGATCCGATTCATTCTGCATACCGTGCCTTACCTGCTGAGCCGCCGATAAATTTACGAAGCCGACCCTGTGCCTGTATGCCCGCTGGCAATTACCCATGTAGGACTGATGATTGCCTTCGACATTCTTCGCGATCTCAAGGGTGCGGCACTGGTGACCCCGCCTCAACCCGCTGCCTGATCTCGCCCAAGCCAATTCGCCCTGAGATTACCGGTTCGCCCGACACCTCACATCGGTCTCCTCCACAAACATGTGGGCTCTTTCGATCAAGTCAGGTTTCGTGGAGAATGCATGCTTAGAGTATCCGACGAAAATCAGTGGCAATTCCGGTCCGAAAATTGCATTGCAGGTCGGCTGGCAGGCATGCGCTGCTTCCTGCATAGTCAAAGATCCTGGGGTGATGTGCCCGCACATGGCTAATGTGAGGCACAGGATGAAAATCCGAACGCAGTTTGGGACGACCAGAAGGTGTCACCGTGAACACCAGCATCTGCCTCCCAAACGGGAGGCCTTGAAGAGATGCTTTGTGCTGTTGATCTTTTCTGAAGTACTGGTGGGATGAATGTGGGATTGATGGAGGCGGGCATAGAAGTCATTCCGGCCCTGGATCACTGGGATGCAGCCGTGAACACCAACAACAGTGTACGCGATTGGGCCCTGCAGTTCGTTCAGATACGTGCCGATTGCCACAGACCTGCCCGGTGAGTATGCGTACGGTATATTGGTGAAGAGACCTGCTCCAGTGCTAAAGGGACGGGAGGCTGTTAGGGTCCGTGCACGAGCGAGCCGCAGCAACGGCACCTGTGGGCGTTTCTGCACTTGATTGAAAATTTGGGTCGGGTGAGGTTACATTCAGCATTGGCTTGTGCAAGCCGCTGCTGGTGTCTGATGGGGCCAGACCCGGATTGCTTGGCGCTTTCAGCTGGCGGAAATGCAGCTTTTCGGCATACGCCCGCTGTAGCAGCACACATATCTGGACACCGCGCGCCTCGCTGCTGGCCCGCATCCGACTCAGCTGCTCTTAGCACTGCTTGCCGCACGCGGGCGCATAGTGCAATTCATGCCCGCAGCTCAAGCACCCTTAAGGCCGCACTTTGCGATCGGGGCTTATTCGAAATTATGTCCTGCTAGACCAGACTCCGCGCTGCGTCTCCGGGACTGGCGGGGCAGCACGGAGCTTCTTTGGTGACGTAACAGGGCTTAAGTGCGGCCGCTTGTGCCACGAGCAATGGCTTCTGCCGAACAAGGGGGGTCAGCGACAGAAGCCTGATTCAACACTTTGAGCTGGCTGCAGCGGCCGGTGATTGGGGCCTGCACGCGACCGCATTGACGGATCACGACCCGGATTGATGCAGCCCGGCTGTCAATTGAACGGCTGGGAGACCAGATAGCCAAACAGCGCCCCCAGAATTGCAATGATGACCGGAACACCGAGTCCAATCATCCACTTGATCATCCCCAACTGCTTGCCAACATCCGCGAACTGAGCAGTCGTAACACTCTTGACCTCATCAATCCGCGCATTCATAAGCTTCTCCTGAGCCTCAAATCGATCATCCATGCGCTTTTGCTGGTGCGACATGTCCGAGCGTAGGCCCCGGATTTCGGCCTCAATGGCAGCCAGACGGTCCGCTGTGCGATCAGTTCTGACTTCTGGGGGTGAGATGATTTCTGCCATGCGGCATTGCCTTGTAATTTTGAAGGTCAGTTCCTGATGCGTAACCGGGGCAATACAGACTGAGTTCCATATTTCTGAAAAAGACAGCGGCCAATTGGACAAATACGGCCGCCCCGCTGGGAAAATCCGCCAACTTGCCGGGACCATCGGCCTCGAAAGCCACGGAAACAGTCCCTGCGGGCATTTCGGCACCCGGTTGATTCCGTGGGTCTGGTGAATTCTGACGCTTCAAAATCGATTTGCGCAAGCCTTGAGCATTCAGGTCAGGGATCCCCACCGGTTCAGATTGATACCCGGGAGCTGTAGCTCTGCGCTGTTCATTGCAGGCCTCTCGCAGTGCTGATTCCAGCTGCGAATATTCTTCGGAAAACATGAGGGATAACTCTAGGGAGCGATCTATGAAATAGCGAGCTCCCCCAGGCTCCTCACCTATTAACCAACTGAATCTGGGACACCGCCGCCATGTTATTAGAGAATTAGGCTTGAAGAATGAGAGCCACCTCGCGTCTGCGCGAAACCTTCCGCGGTGTTAATGTGGAATGCCGGCGGTGCGTCAGCGTAGCTATCCCTGCCGACACCCCACCGTTTTCACTTTACTTTGAGAATCAAGCCACTTAGTTTTATAGCATGTTTACGCAGAATCAGGCATTGCGCACCCTGAGTTCGCCGGAATCACGGGATCGGCTTGAGGTCGTAGTGGCTGATCCGCGGTTCGCCACACGCAGAGCGATGACCCGTCAGGTATGCAAAGTCTTCAAGTTTGCGGATGCGCGTAGGCGTTTGCAGATCGCTACCTGTGTCACGGTACTGACCAAGTTGGCGGACCGGGGGCGGATTGACCTGCCGGCACCCACGAACAACTACACGGCGGGCGCGGGTCCGCGCCAGCTGCCGAACGCGGTTCCGATGCCGGACGGTTTGCCGGACGCAGTCCGGGACGTGCAGGACCTAACCATAGTTCGGGTTACCGACGATACGCAGCGCGCCCTCTGGAACACCCTGTTGCATCATAAGCATCCGCGCGACATGACGAAGTTTTGCAGTGCCCCGATGCGGTATATCGTTACCAGTGCCCACGGATACTTGGGCGCGGCCTGTTTTTCCGCGGCAGACCTGCGCATGGCTGCCCGGGAATACTGGATGGCCTGGTCGGATGCGCAGCAAAAGGGCTATCAGCCCTATGTGGTGTGTCTGAGCCGGTATCTGATGCGGGGCAGGTGCAAACGTCTGGCCAGTCATATACTCGGCCGCCTGCTTAATCGGCTGCCGGACGACTTTGACGACCAGTACGGGTACAAACCATGGATCGTTGAGACCTGTGTGGACCCGGACTGGAACGGTACTTACATTAAGGCAGCCAATTTTCAATACACCGATCAGACCGCCGGGGGGTGCCGCAACCCGGTGGAGTCACCGAAGGCGTTTTATGTATACGAGCTTAACCACGACTGACATTGGGGGTGCCTGCGGTAGAATTGCACCCGGTCAGACAACCGAAGTAGAACATGGGCAACGATCAATGGGCGGAAGCGGAGATTGGTAATGCTCCGTTGGGCAATCGGCAACGTTCGGCGCGGCTGGTCAAGAGCGGTGCGATGCTGGCCGATTCGGTGGGTCAGGCCATTACCGGTAACACGAGCCATGATCGGGAAGCCGTCAGGGACCATTACCGCTTGATGGCGGGTCGTCCAGAGTCCGAGGTGACCCCGAAAAACATCCTGACACCGCATCGGGCGCGCACGATTCAGCGTATACGCAGCCAGCCGGTGGTGTTGTGCCTCCAGGACGAGAGCACCCTGAACTACGCGTCACTACCGGGCTACAAGGATCTGGATGTCATTGGGCGGACCCAGACGACGACTAAGACGCGGGGCATGCATCTTCATGCCACCTTGGCGACGACGGCCGATGGTTTGCCGCTGGGGGTGCTGCGATGCAGCTACACCGATCCGACCGACGGGCCGTTGAAGCCGAAGGCGCAGCGGTGGCTGGATGCCTTTGAGGATACCTGTGCGGCAGCCCAGGAGCTGTCGCGAAAGATCCAGGTGATAAGCGTAACGGACTGGAAAGGTGACAGTCTTGCGCTGTTTGACGCGCAACGGCACCTTGGGCGGGTACACCTGCTGGTGCGGGCGCGTAAGGATCAGCGATTGACCAATAACGGGAAGCTGTTTGAGACGATGTCCGGCGGCAAAGCCGCTGGGCGGATCAGGATTGAGATCAAACGCCGGTCGGCGCGCTCGCGTGGCCGAGACCATCGCGTGGCCGCGGCCGAATTGCGATACCAGCAGGTGACCCTGCCGGCGACCCCGTTGGCTGCGGATCCTGTGACACTATCTGCGGTGCATATCAGAGAGATAGCACCGCCGCAGGGCGAAAAAGCCATAGAATGGTACTTGCTGACCAGTCTCAAGGTGCATTCGGCCCGCGACGCGGAGCAGGTGTTGGAATACTATCTGAAGCGGTGGCAGATTCAGGAGTTTTACCGGGTGCTAAAAATCGGTTGCAAGGTGGAAAGTCGCGAGCATCGGACCGCACTGCAGCTGCAACAGTCGCTGACCATCTATTTGGTGATTGCCTGGCGCCTGCTGGTGCTGACGCTATTGGGTCGGAGTGTGCCGGAGCGGGACGCGTCCGTTTTCTTTACCGAAGCGGAGCTTGGATTCCTGATGGCTTATGCCCGCACAGTGAAGCTGCCGGAACCGAAAACCATTAAGGATGCGATATTGCTGGTAGGCGTACTCGGCGGTTACCAGAATAAGGGAAGGGCCCCACGTCCGCCCGGTCATCAAATCATGTGGACCGGAGTGGAACGATTGTATCCAGCCATGCTGGGCTATGAGCTGGCTGTAAGTCTGAACTGCTGCTGCTGTGCTGATTCGTGAACAAACACGACAAACTACGCCCGAACGCAGCGGGCCGACTATACCGCAATGCGCCCGCATCGATTGCCGACCCGCCAGTGAAACCACGCATGCCGCTTCCTGAGTTTGCTGAGCTCCAGCGCATTCCGTCAGAATAATTCACCAAGAATGGCTCCGAGGCAACAAGATGACCTCAGACTATATCAATATCTGGGGTAACGGCAGTGCTTTCCGGTCGTAGACCGGCAAGCCTGCCGTGACCGGTCTTCTCCGTAGCATGTGTTAGGGGGGTGGCGCCTATATGGTTTTCCGTTTGGGTTCTGCAGCCATTATATAGCCGCCTTGCCGATTTGCGTCGATTTGTCGGGTAGAACCATCTGGCCGTTTCCCCCATTGTGCTGTTCGCACCTTATGGTTTACGGCTTAACCAGATGATGTCAAGCAAACGATGAGGGCGGTTTCTTTGAGGAGAGTACCCTGACAAATCGTCCATAGTTGTTCTCCCCAAGGGCGTTTACCCGAACGCGCTTTTTCACAGCGAGGTGTTGGTCTTCAACATTGAAGGGATCAAGTCCCAATATTTTTACGATGGCGCTCCGACCTGAGGCTGTGGCCGCCCGGCATATGCCCGGTCACGGAGTGCCCGCCCCTACCCTGAATTACCATTCAGATTCGGGGCTATGACTTCTGGCCTGTTCAGGCGAACTGGAATTTGAGGATTTTGTTGTCCAGCCAAGGGATGGGCTGTGCCAGTTTGTGGTAGTCGGCGTTCATCAGGAGCGGGGTATAAGCCCGTCGCGGGCTGGTGACGACAATCTCACGTTCCGTTAGGGTGATGTCGGCTTGACGGGGAACGAGTTTACGGAATATCGTGCGCGCTTCGGCGAATTCAAACCCCTCCCCGATACGCAGTCCCAGGAGCCGGTAGAGCACACTGGCCATCACGGTTAACTGCACATCCACATTGATTTTCATGGGCACCGCCGCGCTGAGCGCATCCATGTGAAAGAAGTCAATGGCATCGCTGATGATGTTTTCAATAACCATCCGTCGCGCATAGCGGTCCACCAGTCTGACCGGTGAGACCTTCTCCTGATTGGTGATCAGCACCGTGGGCTGATCATGACCGAGTCCCTTGATGAGAATCTGCCGGATCAATCCGGGATAGTCGGTCAATTCGGCTTGTTCGTCCACGATGCGTGGATTGCGGTACTTGCGCCCAATGTTGGTGAGCGTAATTCTGCGCCACTGATCAGCGGGAATCTGCCCTATACGTTCCTTCAGTTTGGGCGACCGGCACCGAAGCGTAATGAATTTGATGTGCTGCTCATTGAGCTTGGCGAGATACTTGTAGCGGGTCAGCCAGCTGTCAAAGACCAGCTCCCGCGGCGCATGACCGGTCCGTTGAGTCCAGTACTCCACAAACTGGAGGATTGCTCGGTTCTGATCTTTCTTGCGCAGCGAGCAGTCGGCGTAGGCAAAGATGCGGGCATCCGCATCGCGGGCCAACAAGGTTAGAATGCCCCGCTGCTGACGGCTACGTTTGGAGACGAAGTGTTTCTCCAGAAG
>JAPPNA010000141.1 GCA_028873925.1 Bacteroidota bacterium
TTGCCGACATGGAATCAGGCGTGAAGGTGGAGACGGGCCGAATGGTGCTGATCAAATAGCCGGGTTTGACTCGGTTCTACGAGCGCCCCGGTGTCGCAAGATACCGGGGCGCTTTGCGTTTAGGGGGATCCAGCGAAGCGGCATCATGGCTTAAGTCCTAACTTCGGCGGCTCGCGACAGTTCGGGCGTTCCCTGATCCACCTTCAATGGTCTGCCTGCAAACGCGGTGTCAACAACCAAGCTTTTCAGCGAGGCGACAGGCTCGCCCGGCGCATGCATGCAGAAAAGTGCGTCGCCCGATGTTCAGGTGATGCCGGGATTGATCAGCCATCGCATGTGGATGAATTCGCACGGTTTCAGATCATTCGGCACCTCAACGGCCGCCGTAGGCCGCTGGGAGTTCTTTTGGGATCTGCAGCCATACCAGCGTACCCAGGCCGAATTCCACATCCAGCCAGGATTCCACCGGCAGATCCACCCGAGCCATGGCGGCGGTCGGAAATCGCATTACCGACCGACCTGTAAAACCCGCAATGGTCTCAGACCAGGTGGGCTGATGTCCAATCAGCATCAGTACACGACTGGAGTCGGGTGCCGCGCGGATGCAGTCCAGCAGGTCCATTGGATCGGCACCGTACAATCCGCCTTCATATTCCACCGGAGCCGCCCAGTCGCCGGCCTTTCGGGCGAAATGGCAGGTTTGCCGGGTCCGCAGGGCCGTTGAACTGATAATCTGGTCGGGCATCGGCCCGATGTGCGTCAACCAGCGGCCCATGGCCCGCGCCGCCCGGCGGCCGCGCCGCGCCAGCGGACGCTGATGATCATGGGAATAGTCCGCATGCCAGTCAGACTTTCCGTGACGAAACAGCAACAGGGTCTTCATGGTAACGGGCACACAATTGCTCGGTAATCGTTATATCCCCTACAAATTACGTACTGCTCTGATGAGCACCGCCATAAAGCTGGTTACTTGGAACATAAACGGTATTCGGGCGCGCTTGGACCGGGTACTCGCCTTCCTTGATGTCCACCAGCCAGATATCCTGTGCGTGCAGGAACTCAAGTCCGCCCACGAGACATTCCCGTACATGGACATCCAGGAAACCGGGTACTCGGCCACCATTCACGGACAGCGCTCATGGAACGGCGTTGCCTTCTTTACCCGAGCACCCCCGGAAGACGTTCGGGTTGGCTTGGATGCGGAGGCTCGGGTCATTGCCGGCACGGTGTGCGGGGTGAGAGTCGTCAATGTGTATGTACCCAACGGCCAGAAAATCGGCTCGGAAAAACATGCCTACAAACTGGACTGGCTCAATCAGTTGAGCACCTTTCTGGATCAGGAACGGGAACAGCACTCTGACTTCGTGCTGACCGGCGATTTCAATGTGGCCCCGGAAAGCCTCGATGTGGCTCACCCGGAAGAGTGGACCGGCAAAATCCTTAGTGATCCTGCCGCACGGGCCCGACTGCAGGCCATCAGCCAGCGCTTCCGCTTGGTTGACCTGCATCGCCTTCACGCGCCGGGGCCCGGGGTCTACACCTGGTGGGACTACCGGTCCGGGAGCTTTGAATGGAATGACGGCGTTCGGATTGACCATATCCTGGCCACACCCGGCCTGACCAGACGGTGCACCTATGCCTGGGTGGATCTGACCGAGCGCGGTCGCGAGCGGCCCAGTGACCATGCACCGGTGCTGACCCGGCTGCAGGTATAGGGTCCTAATGGACCTCCAGCCAGTTGGCACCCAGATGAATTTCAACCTCTACCGGCACGCTCAGCGTCAGGGCTGAGGTCATGGCTTCAAAGACAATCTCTCTTGCCCGATCCGTTTCATATTCAGGTACCTCAAACACCAGTTCGTCGTGTACCTGAAGTACCGCGCGCGTGCGCAGGCCTTCATGCTTGAGCCGCCCGTCAATGGCCACAGAAGCCGCCTTGATCATATCCGCCTGAGTGCCCTGAATCGGCATATTGATAGCGATACGCTCAGCTGCGGCGCGCACCATGCTGTTGCGGGAATTCAGGTCGGGCAGGTAGCGCCGACGCCCCCAGAGGGTCATTGCATACCCGCTGTCACGGGCTTTCTGCACCTGCTGCTTGAGGAACGGCCGGATGCCGGGCAGTGACTGATGATAAATCCTCATCAGCTCACCCGCTTCCTGGCGTGAACAGCGCAGCTGCCGCGCCAGATTGGTGGCCGACAATCCGTAGGGGATGCCGTAATTGACAGCTTTTGCGCGGGACCGCTGTGATCGGCTCACCTCCACGCCGGGAATGCCGTAGATCCGTGCGGCGGTCTCGGTATGGGGGTCGCGCCCGGAGGCGAATATGTTGATCAGACCCTCATCCGCACTCATGTGCGCCAGAATGCGCAATTCGATTTGGGAGTAGTCGGCCGAAAGCAGCAGCCAGCCCGCGGGCGCTACGAATGCCGACCGTAGGTTACGCCCCGTGGCCTGGCGCACCGGAATATTCTGCAGCGCCGGGTCGGACGATGCCAGCCGTCCGGTAGCCGCCGTCGTCTGACTGAATACCGTATGAACACGGCTGGTGTCCGGGCGTGCATACTTTCGAAGGCCGTCTATATTGGTGCTCTTGAGTCGGGTGGCCTTCCGCCAATCCACAATCAGACCGGCAATCGCTGCATCATGATCCGTAACCAGTCGCAGCAGGACCTCCTCGCGCGTGGACCGCCGGCCGGACGCGGATTTCTCCCTGGCGGGCAGCCTCAGCCTGTCAAACAATACCTCCGCCACCTGTTTGCTGGAGCCGATGTTGAAGGGTCCCCCCGCCAGCTCATGGATCTCACGCTCAAGGTTGGAAATCTCTTCCTCAAGCTGCGGCTCAATGCCGTTAAGCACCTCTACATCCATCAGCACCCCATTCGCCTCCATATGGGCCAGAATGCCCACCAGCGGGAATTCCATCTCGGCTGCGATCCGGTAGAGCCCCTTTCCCTTAAGATCCCCATCCAGTTTGTCGCGCAGCTTCAGGGCACAATCCGCCCGTTCACACGCCAGGACCCGGACGGCATCTCCCTCTATACTGCGGATGGTTTTCTTCCCGCGCCCGGTGCCGATCAGTTCAATCCAGGATGTGGCGGCATAGTGCAGATACTGCCGCGTCACAGCGGGCAACTGATGGGTCTGATCGGGAGACAGCAGGTAATGAGCCACCTCTGTATCAAAAACCGGGCCCTCAAACTGGACGTTTTCGCGCCGCAGTTTCATCAGCCACGGCTTGAGTCCGTGCCCGACTTTCTCGAGGTTGGGATTTACCATCAGCGGTGCCAGAATCCGCAGTACCTCCGCTGCGGGCGTGCCGTCCGGCATGGGAATCGGAATATACCAAGCGGCGTTTTTCAGCCACGATACCGCCAGTCCCAGCCATTCCGATTCAATCGGTGTGCCTTCGGTGAATACCGCGTACAGCGCCAGCTGCTTGAACCGGCGCGCATTGCGCTCCAGTTGCACCAGGGCCGCCTTAGAGTCGATCGTCCGGTAACTGATCAGGTCTGGATCGTAGGTGCCGTACTCGGTAGCGACTTCGGACTCGGATTCCGGTTCGCTGCCATACACCCGGTCGGTTTCGTTCCGCAGGCGGCTGGTGAGCGTCGTGAATTCCAGCGAGGCAAATGTCCGCAGCACCTCGCGCGCATGAATGGGACCCCTACGCAGGTCCTCCCAGCTCAGCGGGACATCCAGGTCTGTGCGAATCGTAACCAGATCCTTGCTGAGCCGCACCAGGTCCGGATTGGCTTTCAGTCCCTCCCTTGGACGCTTGTAGCGGATATTGTCCGCGTTGGCCAGCGTGTTTTCCAGCGTTTCATACTGTTTGAGCAGCGTAATCGCGGTCTTTTCGCCGATCCCGCGCGCACCCGGCACATTGTCGGAGGAATCCCCACATAAGGCCAGTACATCGATGAACTGACCGGGGGATAACCCGTATTTCTGCTCAAAGTCCTTTTGCGTGATTACTGCGAAAGGCTGACTTCCCCTGCCGGGTTTCAGGATTTGGATCCGCTCCGAAAGCAGCTGATTGAAATCCTTGTCGGATGATACAATTGAGACCTGAGCACCGGCCGCCTCCGCCTTGCGCGCCAGCGTGCCGATAACATCATCGGCCTCAAAGCCTGAGCGCTCCACCACCGGAATACTGAGCGACCGGGCAATCTGCCTGATCAGCGGCAGATTGGCGGCTATCGCCTCCGGCATCGGCTTCCTGTTCGCCTTGTAATCGGCGTACAGATCATTCCTGAAGGTTTTTTCCGACTTATCCAGCACAATCGCACAGTACTCAAGGCTGTATTCCTTGATCAGGTGCAGCAGCGTGGTCGTAAAGCCGTAGACCGGTGAAGTGTTGGCCCCTTCCGAGTTGATTCTGGGATTGGAGAAAAAGGCATAGAAGGCGCGATACGCCAGCGCCATCGTGTCCAGAAGAAAGAGCCTCTTGGGGCCCGTCTGCGGAGATTCAATTGTTGCCATCCTTTATCAGTTGCTGCAGCGCTTCTTCACCCAGTACGGGGATCTCCAACTGCTGCGCTCTGGTCAGTTTACTGCCTGCCCTGGTGCCGGCCACCAGATAGCTGGTGCGGCGACTCACGCTGCCGGTTACTTTTCCCCCGTGATCCTCAATCAGGGACCGCGCCTGGGCGCGTGACATAAAGGGTAAAGTACCGGTGATTACAAAGGTAAGGCCCGCCAATTGCGCAGATGCCCTGGACTTCGCAGTCTGCTCCAGTCCAAGACCCGCTGCTTTGAGTTTCTCCAGCAGACGCATATTCTGCGGATCACTAAACCAGCGGATGACCTGCTCCACGAGTATGTGCCCAATTCCTTCCACAGCCAGCAGTGAATCTGTCGCTTTTAGGATTCCGCGCAACAGTCCCAGCACCTGCTCTGAAGTCTGTGGCACGTTGAACAGCTCGTCCAGTTTGCGCACTATGGCCGTTTCCGGCGACTTTAAATGGGCATGGCGCAGGGCCAGCGCCAGCGGTGCCTCATCCATCGGGGGCAGCTGCGCGGTGAGTTCCGCCTCCAGACTGCGGACTTTGCTGGCCATAGCTGCTAAAGTCTCCAGTGAATTAAAGGATTCCAGCAGCAGCTTAGCCATTACCCCGCCTACGCCCGGGATCCCCAGGGCCATCAGAATCTGATGCAGCGGACGGGTGCGAGCCTGATCGATGGACTTCAGCAGTTCATTCGTCTTGCGCTCCGCAAATCTCTCCAGCGGAAGCAGCTGCTCCGCCTTGAGGGCGAACAGGTCGGCCTCGTCGGTGATGAGTTCCTCACTGATCAGCTGATGCAGCGTCTTTGGACCCAGACCCTCAATATCCATGGCCCCCTTGGAGGCAAAAAAACTGACCTTCTGGAACACCCGCTCCGGGCAGGCCGCATTCGGGCAGAACAGGTCTACAAAGCCCTCCCTCCGCTCAACGGGATCGCCGCACTCCAGACAGATCTCCGGTGGAGCCACCGCCTGCTCGCGGCCGGTTCGCATTGCCGCTATGGGCCCGACAACATACGGGATAACATCACCGGACCGCTTTACGGTCACCATGTCTCCGATGCGGATGTCCAGTTGAGCAATCTGGTCGTAGTTGTGCAGCGTGGCCCGACTTACGGTGGCACCGCCGACAAAAACCGGCGCAAGATGTGCGGTCGGCGTAATCCGGCCGGTACGTCCAATCTGGGGCCTAACAGCCACCAGTCGTGTGCCGACCTGCTCAGATGGGAACTTCAGGGCGATGGCCCCGCGCGGGTCCTTTCCGGTAACGCCCAGAAGGCCCTCCAATTCAATGTCGTCAACCTTGACCACCAGGCCATCTATTTCATACGGCAGCTTCTCCCGCTGCTTTTTCCACCATTCCGCCCGGGCGGAGACTGCATCCAGATCGTGCACCCGGACCGCATCGGCCGGTGTCAGGAAGCCGGCCTGGTGCAGCCAATTCAGTCGATCGAAGCGACTGGCGGGCAGCGGGCCATCTGCGTGAAGGATATCGTAGACATACAGGGTGAGGTCCCGCTGCGCTGTGAGTCGGGCATCCTTCTGTTTCAGTGAGCCTGAAGCGGTGTTGCGCGCATTTACGTACGCTGGCTCCCCTGCGGCAATTCGCGCCCGGTTCAATGCCGCAAAGGCCTCCTTGGTAAACAGCACCTCTCCACGCACCACCAGCAGAGGCGGAGGCGGAGGCGCATCCGCTACAGGAATTCGCAGCGGAACACTATGTATGGTCCGGGCGCTGGCCGTTACGTCGTCTCCGACGACACCGTTGCCCCGCGTGGCCGCCTGAACCAACACACCCTGCTCATAGGTGAGCACCAGCGTAAGCCCGTCAAATTTGGGCTCAATCGTGTACGCAAAGGCTGCCTCCGGCTGCAGTCGCCGGTTGCGGGTCTGCCAGGTCGCCAGGTCCTCGTCGCTGAAGGCGTTAGCCAGACCCAGTACCGGCCGGATATGCGGCACCTTCTGAAAATCCTGTGACAGGTCGCTGCCAGCCCGCTGAGTCGGCGAATCGGGCGCAATCAGCTCGGGATGTTCGGCTTCAAGCTCCTGGAGTTCCCGGTACAGTGCATCATACTCCACGTCCGTCACGGCGGGGGCATGCTGCACATAATATCGGTAGCTGAACTCGTTCAGCAGCCCCGTGAGGGCTCGGATCCGTGCCTGTGCTTCCACGGGTTTACGGCCAAACGGCTATCACAAGGACCATTACGATCAGAGTAACGAGATTGTAGGCCAGATTGAGGGCATACAGGCCCAAGGCTCTGTCTTCAAAGGCCACACTCTGCCATCCAAACGGCACATGAAAGCCCAGCCAGCACAGACCCGCCAGTGTCAGCGCGCTGCTAACGGTTCCCGATTCCGACATCAGGACAGCCAGCACGAAAGCCGTAAGGACCGCACCGACCGTGGATCCGCCATATGACTTGAGAGCATTGAAATCCTCCCGTATCTCCGCTTCCGTCATCCCGATCATGCTCATCCACAGTTTGCCGAACAGCGGACCGTACCACAGTGAGCCCAGCAACATCGGAATCACCGCCGCTACGACCACGGCAAGCCAGTTAATGTCAAACATCTTCTACAGCCAAATTTTGCACAAAGATACGCACTCTCGGGCGACACATTCGTCTTCAGAACTGCTCACATACCACCGCATAGGCCCCTGCCGGATCGCGGATGACGGCGTACCGCATCGTATCTGCCATCCTGCGGATCGCGGTCAGCTGACATCCCCCCCGCTGCCGGCAAATTCTTAGGCTCTCCTCCAGCGATTCCGTCTTAAAATAGGGTAGCCAGACCGGTGGCAGCCCGCTGTTTACGCCTCGGGCGTGGCAAATGCCAGCCACGACCTGACCCTCCGATTCCATGGCAAAGTCTTCGTACTCCCCCATGGATACCGGCATAGGCTTCCAGCCCAGCATATCCGCATAGAAATCGCGCACGCCCGGTGCATTGGTCACCGTTAAATCCACCCAAATCGGGTCCAGAGAAGAATCACTCATTTATCCGCCTGCTACGGCCTGAATTATCGTCAGTTGATCTCCGGTCTTCAGCGGTCGGCAAAGACCCTCTTCAGACCAGCGCGAATTGCTCTCATTGTGGAAGCACAACACATGCGTCCTGAGCGCCCCCTCTTCATCAAACATCAGAGGCTTAAGCGAGGGAAAGCGCCCGCACAGCACCATAAGAGCACCGTGTACGGTCTTCGCCTTCAGCGAAATTTTTCCAGCCTGCCCCGCAAAGGGCTTAAGCAACGCGGGTAAGGTAACGGTGACCTGCGCCATACTACAGAACGAACGCTTTGATACAGAGAATGCGGGGCAGCAGTCCAAAGCCGCCCTGCCAGGTGTCGCCCCCATCCGCACTCAGATGAAGAGTCCCGTTAGTGGTCCCGAGGTATACTCCGCACGGATTGAGTCCGTCCACATCCATTGCTCCGCGCAGTACGCTGGCCCAAGCCTGCCGCTGCGGTAATCCGCGGGCCAGCCGAACCCAGTTCTTACCACCGTTGCCGCTTCGGTAGACCGCCATGGCCCCGTCGGCGGGGAGCCGGTACTCATCACTCTGCAACGGGTAAACAAACACCGCCCCCGACTGCGGATCCACTTGAATCGGGAATCCGAACCCAGATGGCAGGCCGTTTTCGATTTTGTACCAGCTGTCCGCCAGATCATCGGAACGGAACAGGCCCAGGTGATCCTGCCGATACAGGATGCCGTTACGACTGACAGCCAGCCCGTGGACGCAAGTGCCCACATTAGGAAAATCCCGATCCGGGATGGCACGCGGAATGCCGTTGTTCCTGCTGTGCCAGGTTTGGCCGCCATCGTCTGACCTGAAGACACCCACCGCGGAAATCCCGCACCACAGCTGCCGCGGGTTGTCGGGATGCTCCAGCACCACATGCGCACACAGTCCGCCCAAACCGGGTTGCCATGCGCTGCGCGAAGGATGGTCATTGAGTCCGCTTACCGGACTCCAGGGGCCCACTGGGGATGTGGCATGGAACAGGCCCGCCTCACTTACGCCTGCATAAATCCCCCCGGATACGGGCACAAGAGTCCAGATCTGATCCAGTTTGCGGCCTGGCTCATAGCGCGGCCCGTCTTCCACCGTGTCCCAGCGGTCAAGGTCACCGCTGACATGCAGCATCGGACCATATACATGACTGGCTGTGGCCACAATAAACTGCTCGTTCCGCGCCCGTGCGGCGGCGGTCACCTTCCAGCCCTTGAAAATCGGGCCGGAAAGCTGCCAGTCTGTTCGGCCTGCCTCCTTGGTTCGCAGCAGGAACGCCCCCTTTTCCGTGCCAATCAGCACCGCAATGCCCATCAGATCACCTCCAACGAGCCGCAGGGAAAACTGTGGATAACCACCCCCGATTGTTCATTATTTGTGCATAGATGAGCCCGTGACTCCCCATATATTACGTATCTGTAAGGCAAATGTAACACTTCCGTTGACAAAACCATGCCCGCAACTGCGCCCGCAGTAAAACCGTCCAACCCTTCCTTCCGCCGGCATCAGCGGCAGAAGAATCGTTCATTCCACAGCCGCACGCTTGCGGAATGGACCCGCGAGAACGCGCCCTATGAAGTTGAATTCTCCAGTGGTCGCGGCCGCCAGGTGGCGCTGCGCCGTAATGACACCTGGTTTGACCGGCAGGGCACCCGCGTGGGCGAATCAGAGGAGATTCGGGCCATCTATTTTCCGGCCCGACACGAATAGTCCTTCACATCCCGGGTGGTCACACTTGAGTTTCTGCGGGATAGGATCCGGTGGCCACCTTCCTGCTCCGGTTTTGCCGTTCACCTGGATTTGAGCACCCGGGCCATCGGGGATCCTGCGAGCGGTGCTCCCTGGCAGGCTGTCCGAGACCGAGGCGGGCTGCACGGAGGGAGCGTGCCGCACCGAATTTTGGCACGGCACGCCACTCGCCGTTTCCAGAGGCTGTCACACGGTCACTCCCGTCAGGGAGCGTCCTTTGCCCGTCCGAACTGATCGGTACGCAGTTCTGACGCTCACAACGGCGCATATCATACTCGGCGTTTCGCGCGGTCACGCTTGCGGTAGACGAATTTCAGGGCTGACCAGACGGCATCCACCGAACACACCTTCACATCGACCAATCCCGCGTTACGACCACAGGCGCGGATCGCCTGGAATGACAGCGCGGAAGGAACCCCGGAGGCTTTCTTCGGCCAGGAAATCCACAACGCGCCATCAGCGGCCAGGCAATGCCGTCCCGCCTCTATCAGATTCCACAGCTCTGCCGCGTCGCGAGCGAAAGCGTGAACGAAGTCGGCGGAAGGCTGCAGCTTATCAAGAAGCTCAACCTCCGCATCCGCGACCAAATCGGGGTAGTGACGCGGAGCATTAATCACGCAGACCACCAGGCCGGGCTTCAGGCCGAGCTTCTGGGCAAGAGTGCGCACCGCCATGCGGGAATTGCTCTATCAGGCCAAGATCCGTCCCGGGCTTAATCCGTTTCCGTTGTGCCGATTCCCGGCGCAGGGTGCAAATTCGCCGTTTTGGGGCAAATGGTAACAATTTAATATAGCCGGGGCAACAGTCAGATCACACCTGAATCGTATAATTGGATAAGAGGAAGAAAGGAAAATGAGGCGAAAAAATCCACGCAGGAAGCGCCTGCATTTGACATCCGCATCCAACAGCCGCCGGAGGACGCTTCGATTCTGGTGCCTTGCTGCGCCGATCAGGTTGCTGCCCGCGTCACGCAGGACCGCTGCAGCGTAGAATTTGGGCGCGCCGGTGTGTAAATTGGGGCAGACCTAATGACCTCACATGCTACGCGTTACAATTCTGACCGTTCTGCTGGCCGGGTGCACGACCCAGGAGCCGCCCAATATCGTCTACATCCTAGCGGATGATCTGGGCTATGGCGAACTGGGTTCGTACGGGCAGTCCATCATCGAAACGCCGCACCTTGATGCGCTCGCCGAGCGGGGTATGCGCTTTACGCAGCATTACAGCGGCAGCCCAGTCTGCGCACCCTCACGCTGCACGCTGCTTACGGGCCGTCACACCGGGCATTGTCAGGTCCGAGACAACTTTGAGCTCGGAGGATTTGCCGACAGCACCGAACGGGGACAACTGCCCCTGTCGCCCGGCACCTTCACCTTGGGCCGGATGTTGCAGCATGCTGGATACTCTACCGCCATCGTCGGCAAATGGGGTCTGGGGGGACCTGAGTCCACCGGGGTACCCAACGCACAGGGATTCGATTATTTCTACGGATATCTGGACCAGAAGCAGGCCCACAATCATTATCCGTCCCATTTGTGGGAAAACGCGATGTGGGACACGCTGGCCAACGGATACTTCCATCCGCACCAGCGCTTCATGGGTGACGATCTGGATAATCCCGATGCCTATGTGCAATATAAGGGCACCGATTACGCGCCGGACCTGATGGCACATGCGGCCGAATCATTCATTCGCGCGCATGCCGACGGGCCGTTTTTTCTGTACCTGCCCCACACCGTGCCCCATCTGGCCCTTCAGGTTCCCGATGAGGAACTGGGCCGGTACACCGGCAAGGTCACCGAGAGTCCGTACGATGGCAGTCGCGGCTACCTGCCCCATATCCGGCCGCAAGCCGCCTATGCCGGTATGATCACACGTATGGATGCACATGTGGGGCAGATCATGGCGGTACTGGATGAGCTTGGTCTGACGGACAACACGCTGGTCTTCTTTTCGAGCGACAACGGCCCCACCTACGTGGGCGGGGTTGATACAGATCAGTTCCAGAGTGCCGGCTCCCTCCGCGGCAGCAAGGGAGAGGTATATGAAGGTGGTATTCGTGTGCCCATGATTGCCGCTTGGCCGGGCCGCATTGCTGCAGGTACAACCTCGGACCATGTGTCGGCCTTCTGGGATGTCCTGCCCACGCTGGCTGAGGTCACGGGAGCGGACGTTGCGGCGGAAACAGATGGTATTTCATTCCTGCCGGTACTGACCGGGCGGCCGCCGGTGCCGCACAGCGAGATGTACTGGGAGTATCACGGGCGAAGCTGGAACGGAGCTCAGGCCGCACGCATTGATAACTGGAAGGGCGTGCGCCTTGGGGGGCATATTGACACTGATGCGGCGGTGGAGGTGTACAATCTGGCAACCGATCCGCAGGAAACCACAAATCTGGCTGCGCAGCACCCGAACATTGCGCAACGACTCCTGACCATCATGCAGTCCAGGACCCCATCTCCGATCGAGCGGTGGAATTTTGCCGAGTAGCTTCGCGGCGCGCCCTATGGGTCGGAGGACTTTTCCGGCAGCCCCAACCCGTGCAGGCTCTGCGTCAGGAAGGTCTTGGGGAAACGCTCCACATCCGGAAAGCCCAGCTCAATGTCACGCCCGTCATGGGGAATGGACGCAGTCCTGAACAGATAATCCCACAAACTGAGGCTGATGCCGAAATTGATCCCGTAGGGATACTCCCCGGGCCATTTTTTGGCATGGTGCCAGATATGCATCTGCGGATTGTTGACGATGTACTTCAGCGGACCGAGCGGTAGGATGATGTTGCTGTGATTGGCGTGGCCGATCACGAGCGTGATCAGATACACAATGAAGAACTCCTCAATGCCGAAGCCGATCAGGGCCAACGGAATGTACTGGAGACCGTTGTAGACGACATTCTCCATCCAGTGAAACCGCAGATGGGCGGCAAACCCCATTTCCTCCACCGAATGGTGAACTTTGTGGAGCTCCCAAAGCGCCGGAACGCGGTGTAAGAGCCGGTGAACATTCCAGTGGATAAAGTCGCGCACGACAAACAGCACGACCAGCTGCAGCCAAACCGGCCAAGCACCGACCTGGATCGCCACCAGGTTTGTGATGCCGACCGCAGCCAGCAGGTCGCTGAACAGATTGACCAGTACGTCACTGGCCGCATTGAAGATAAAGAGCGAGAACAGGAAGTAGTTGAAGAACATGTAGAACAGATCCAGCCAGAAGTCCTGCCTGAATTTCCTCTGTTCGGTACGCCACGGTGCTAAGAGCTCCAGCGCAAAGAAAACCGCGGACACGGCAATGAGCCAGTAGAAGTAGTTCTGCCAGTGCGGCTGGGTGATTTCCGCCCACAGATAGCGGGCATAGGCATCGTAGCCGCTCAGAAAGATGTCCCAATATCGTTCCATGTTCACCCGGCCTTTGCAAATCCCTCCAGTCTCGCCACATAGAACTGCTCAAAGTACTGCCGCATCGGCTGGTGGTCGGCATCTTCCAAGTCGGCATCCCGGGCCACCAGCGTTGCTACGGCGGAGTTGGCCTGCTCAACAATGGTCTGATCTTCAACAATATCGGCAATGCGCAAGTCCGGCAGACCGCTCTGGCGCGTGCCGAAAAACTCTCCCTGTCCGCGCAGCCTCAAATCTTCATCACTGATCTTGAATCCGTCCGTAATCCGCTCCAGTGCCCTAAGCCGCACTTTGGCTTCCGCGGACTTAGCATAGCTGGCCATGAGAATGCAGTAGCTTTGAGCGGTGCCCCGGCCTACGCGCCCGCGCATCTGATGCAGTTGGCTGAGTCCGAATCGCTCTGCGTGTTCGATCACCATGACCGTAGCATTGGGCGTATCCACCCCGACTTCAATCACGGTCGTGGCGACCAGAACCTGCACCAGATTCGCCTTGAAATCGTTCATGGCCCGTTCTTTCTCGTCGGCTGGCATTTGGCCGTGCACCAAGGCTGTCCGGAAGTTTGGACACCGCTTCTTCCACTCCTCAAAGCCGCGCTGCGCATCCTTGAGATCCGTCATCTCGCTTTCCTCCACCTGCGGATACACGATGTAAACCTGATGGCCCTTAGCCAGTTCTTTGCTCACCAGGTCATGCATTTCACCGCGCCGTTTTTCCGAGCGCAGTCTCGTCCGGATCGGCCGGCGCCCTCCGGGCAGATCCTTGATCAGTGAAATATCCAGATCTCCATATCGCGTTAGGGCCAGGGATCTGGGTATGGGGGTGGCTGTCATCAGCAGGGCATGCGGGTTATTGCCTTTGGCCAGCAGTTCACCGCGTTGCCGTACGCCGAACCGGTGCTGCTCATCTATAACCGCCAGCACCAGCTGTTTGAACTTAACCGATTCCTGAAACAGGGCGTGCGTGCCGACGACAATGTCCACCGTACCCTGGCTCAGACCGGACAGAATGTCCCGGCGCTCTTTCGTACGTTGGCTCCCTACCAGCAGCCGCACGTTAACTCCCAGCGGTTCCAGGTAGTTGACCAGACTCTTGTACTGCTGCTCTGCCAGTACCTCCGTCGGCACCATGAAGGCCCCCTGGAAACCATCGTCGACCGCCATCAGCAGGGCCGCCACCGCGACGACGGTCTTGCCGCTGCCGACATCGCCCTGAATCAGGCGATGCATCTGCCTGCCTTCCTGTACATCCTTCTTGATGTCCCTGAGCGCCGCTCTTTGCCCTTCGGTCAGGGTAAAGGGTAGCACCTCCATAATAAACTGCTTCAACTTTGCCCCCTCTACGGTCAGCTTTACCCCCAGCCTCAGTTTGCGCTTTTTCTGGATATGCTTTAGCAGTAGCTGCAAAAAGAACAGCTCTTCAAATTTGAGCCGCGTCCGCGCCCGATGCAGCTCCGACTGATTCTTCGGGAAATGAATCGCCCGCAGGGCCACATGACCTTCCATCAGGTCGTACTCTGTCTGAATCCACGCAGGCAGTACTTGGGGAATGTCCCAGCCTCTGGCCTTAATGAGCTCGTATATAATCCTGCGTACGGTCCGGCTGGTCAGCCCTGCGCGGTCCAATTTGATGCCGCCTGGATACAGCGCAATGATCCTGCCGGTGGAAAGCTGGGGACCGACTTCATCCAGTTTGTCAAACTCCGGGTGCACCATAGACCACTGCCCGTTAAACCGATTCGGGCGACCGTGGAAGGCCACGCGGTCCCGAGGACTGAATCGGTTTTTTACCCAGCCGTACCCATGAAACCAGATCATGTTGATTCGCCCCATCCCGTCATCCCGGACGGTGACTTCATACCGGGACCGTCTGCCGCCGAGCACCTCTCCAGCGGCTATGACCGTGCCGACGATGGTCGCAGGCTCGCCGTTGAGCTGGCTGACCCGGGTAATGGAAGAGTTGTCCAAATACCGGCGTGGAAAAAAGTGCAGCAGATCGTGACAGTTCGCTACCCCCGATTCATTGAATGCGGCGGCCCGGTACGGCCCCACACCCTTTAGAAACTGGATTCCTTCTTCAAACAAGCCCATAGGCCAAGTATGCGCCGGGTGCCCTTGCCAAGTCCGCAGGATGGCCCTAATTTACCGGAATTCCGTCCATTCTGTTTCTGGAGGTTCGCTATGCTGAGCATGCTGACAGCACTCTGGCTGCCCATACTGGTGGCCACTATCGTGGTATATCTGGCCGAAATGATCGTCAACATGGTCCTTCCGTACCACCGGAAGGACTTTCGTGCAATTCCCGATGAAGATGGGATCCGCGATGTTGTGCGGAGCCGAGGACTCGCACGGGGTCAGTACTACTTTCCATACGCGGATTCAGCTGAGACCATGAAGTCGCCCGAATGGCTGGCTAAAATGAAGGAGGGACCGGTCGGCCTGCTGTTGATTGCCGGCAATTCCGCGTCCATGACCCCGATGCTCATCCGGCAGTTCGTGCTTGATCTGTTCATAGTTTTTGTTGTGGCCTATCTGGCCTCAGCTGCACTGGCACCTGGTGCGGAGTATCTGGAGGTATTCCAGATCACCGGTACGGCAGCACTGCTGGCCTATGCGTCGTCCCATTTTGTGTACGGCATATGGTACAACTTCCAGTGGAGGCTGATTTGGACCCGCGCGGCAGAGGGCCTGGTTTACGCCCTTCTGGTCGCTGGTGTTTTCGGGTGGCTATGGCCGACATAGTCACCGTAGCTCTGATCGGTGCCGAATCCACCGGCAAGACCGCACTGGCGACTGCGCTGGCGAGACATTTTGATACGGAATGGGTGCCGGAATATTTACGAATATTCGTCGATCACTTCCAGAGAGTACCTCGTGAGCAGGAGATACCTATCATTGCGTTGGGGCAGCTGCGGCTGGTGGCCGCCCGTCTTGCCGAGACGCGCCGGGTCTTGTTTCTGGACACTGATCTGGTGACCACCTGCGTATACCAGCGAAAATACTTCGGAAGCTGCCCCGCTCAGATTGAGCAGATGGCTTCAGACTTTCGTGCCGATCTGTATCTGTTTACCCAGCCGGATATCCCTTGGGAGCCGGACGGAATACAGCGGTCAAGCCCCGAAGAACGCGACGTGGTGCACGAGCTGCTCCTGCAGGAATTGGACCATCTTGAACTGCCCCGGGTATTGGTCAGTGGCAATTGGGATCAGCGGTTCGCGATGGCTCGCAGAGCAGTCCGGGCGCTCCTGAAGTCCCGCCGACACCACCCTGTTGGGAAAAGGGTGACCCCGTAATCGTTGTTCACCGGACAGCCCACGCCGCGCTCCTATACCACCTACTCAATGTCCTTAACGCAGCGGAATCCAACATGAAAGAGCGCGGATTCCGGGGTTGAATGGCTGCGCCCGGATACACGGTACCCATGACACCAGCCGGGCTCGCAGAGAAAACTGCCCCCGCGCTGGGCTTTTTCGCTTGCCTCGCTCGGCTGGAAAGGTTTATCCCGGTGCTCATAGAACCGGTACCAGTCTTGGACCCATTCCCAGACATTGCCCCCCATGTCCGTTAGTCCCAGGCCGGATTCTCCAAAAATGCCGACCGGTGAGGTGAGCTCATACCCGTCCGCATTCGTGTTGAACATCGGAAACCGCCCGTTCCATACGTTGGCCCGATAGGTACCATCTTCAACCACGCTGCTGCCCCAGGCGTACGGATCGGGACTGTCTGTGGCCCCGCGTGCGGCGTGTTCCCACTCCACTTCTGTCGGAAGACGCTTGCCCGCCCATTCCGCGTAAGCCACTGCATCATTCCAGGATACCTGCGTGACCGGATGGTCATCGGGTGCCGGTGCAGCCCGCGGCCCGAGGGGATAGGCCCAATAGGCACTGTCTCTAAGCTCCCAGGTCCGGTCCGTAATGCTGAACACCGCCGCATCTCCAAATCGTTCCGCCTGCGTAACGTAGCCGGTAGCCTCAACAAACGCTCTGAACCGGGCCACCGTAACCGGGTGCCTGTCCATAAAGAAGGGCCCAACGCGCGCCTTGAACACGGGCCTTTCATCAGGCTGTCCGTCTTCGGCCCCAATACGCGTGGTCCCTCCGGGCACATAGACCATTCCTTCGGGTGCCGGAGGGGGCGGCGCGGTGGAACAAGCGCTCGCGCCTGCCATCAGGAGGACCAGGATTGCGCTCAGTTTTCCCATGCCGGGATGCTCAACTGCGTGGGCGCGATAACCAAATCGTCCTGATGTGCAGCCACCGCCAGTTCTATGTCGCGGACGATATCAGGATGGTCGGCCGCCACATTGAACCGTTCTGACGGATCGCGTTCCAGGTGGTACAACGCAGGCGGATCGTGCGTTACCGGGGTGTCCCCCACATAGGCGGACTGCGTGATGTAGTGCATCTTCCAGGGCCCCTTCCGCACGGCGAACAGGCGCGTCCCGCGATAAAAGTACACCACATCCCGGACGGTCGCCGAAGGATCCTCAAATGTCGGGGCGAGATCCACTCCGTCCAAGTCACGGTCCCCCGGGAGTGCGACTTGCGCCAGGCCAAATACAGTGGGCAGCAGATCCATTGTGGTACCCAAGGACTGCGTGATCCCGCCCGCGGCGATCCGTCCGGGCCACCACGCAATCATGGGTACGCGCATCCCCCCTTCCCAGGTGGTCCCTTTTCCATCGTGCAGCAGGCCTGCTGTACCTCCATTCAACCCTACCGTGAGCCAAGGCCCATTATCACTGGTAAACACGACCAGGGTCTTCTGGTCCAGACCTTCTTCGCGCAGCAGATTCAGAATTTCACCGGTGCTCCAGTCCAACTCCTCAATAACATCCCCATACAGACCTCGGCTGCTGTTGCCCTCAAACGCATCTGAAGCGAAAATGGGGATATGGGGCATGGGGTGCGGTATGAACAGGAAGAACGGCTCATCCCGATGTGTACGGATAAACGAAAGTGCCTCCTCTGTAATCCGCCTTGTCAGCAGCCGCTGGTCCGGTTCCTCTTCAATAACGTCCTCGCCGCGTATCAGCGGCAGCGGCGGATAGGTCTGCGCACGCGCACCGCCGCTGTTAGCCGGGCTCATGTCATTGGAGTAGGGGATCCCGAAGAACTCATCAAATCCGTGCCGGGTCGGCAGATGCTCAGCACGGTGACCGAGATGCCATTTGCCTATGGCAGCTGTGGCATAGCCGCGTTGCTTAAGCCCCTCGGCAATTGTGATTTCGCTGGCGGGCAATCCTCCTTCCGAGGGTGGAAACAGGACCCGGATGCGATCATGGGCCATACCGGTGCGCACCGGCAGCCGGCCGGTCAGCAGGGCGGCCCGGCTGGGGGTACAGACGGCGGACCCCGTGTAGAATTGCGTGAAGCGCATACCCTCGGAAGCCATGCGATCCAGGTGCGGCGTGCGGATGGTGGGATTCCCGTATACGCCCAGGTCGCCATAGCCCAAATCGTCCGCGAAGATGATAATGATGTTGGGTGGGCTTTCAAGGCCCGAAACTGCCGGATCCGGTCTCTCAAGGCACCCAGCCGCCAGGATTGCCGCAGTGATCACAAGAAATCTGCGCATCTGGAATTGTTTACTCATATAATGAGCCTCTTGCAAAACTCCTAATTTAGTGTTTGCCAGAAAAAGCGAAATTTCGAAAATCCGAAGGTGCGACCGCCGGCATTTGGGTGAATTTGGAGGGCATTTTGAGGCGTGATAGCGCAGACTTAGCTTAATGCAGCCTCTGCTTTCACTGAACGTCCGTTTTGAGTCAGTTTCGGCCAGAATTTTCAGTGCCAAATGAGCCGAGTGGACGCACTTCTGACCAGTGTTTGTGTTGGTGCAACAAAGCCGGGTGCCCGCGGGCGGCTTTACGCCGCCTTTCGGCGTGCCAGG
>JAPPNA010000083.1 GCA_028873925.1 Bacteroidota bacterium
GAATATCCAACACCATCTTGGCCAAAAAGGCCCGCGCAAGAAGGGTGCGATGTTTCTGCGGACGACCCGGACGGCGAAATAGTTTAGAAGGCAGCAGACATTCAACCGGCACCACCGCCAGAACATGCAGCAACTGCTTATAGCGCCCGGACAACTGGCCCAGTTCCTCCTCCACCTAGGGGAAGAGATCGGGTTGGCGATTGACCCAGAAATTCTGTACTTTACTGCGAAGGGACATAGGAAGTGTTCGTTTGCTTGTTGGTTGAGCACCCCCAAGACACCACAATCCCGGGTGCCAGTCCCAGTCTTCTCGGCCGTTCCCCAGTCTGTTCACGCCCTTAATCGGCTGCTCGTATGCCCCGCTGTGGACAGAGGCCGCAGCACCCCTATATCCATCAATTATCCCTTACATTGGGAATTTTGCAAGAGGCTCGTCCCGTTGAATGCTTTGCCCCACGGATAATTGAGTTCCAGCGGCCCTTCCCCCTTGAGGCCAATTTGCCGCTCAAGCTGGCCACGCAACCCGGCCGAAAAGACTTCGCTGGATTCAAAGTCGGTTATGTACAGGCTGTCCTGCGCAAACGTAAACGAGAACTTTGGTCCGAGCGCAAGCGAATCCCGCGCCTCAGCCACGATCCCATCAGGATACAGGGTCTGCACGGCCAGCCCGTCCGTATCGATCAGGGTCTGCGGTGCAGCCTCCAACAGGGAATCCATAACTTCGGATTCAATCTTCCGACCCAAGTCGGGAGAGGATCTGCAGGATCCTATCGCACAAGCCCCGAACACCATCAAGAGCAGCATCAAGGAAACGGCCCGCTGCGGTTTGGGCAGCCCGCCTGAGGTATTCAAACCAATTCCATACCAACTCATGCCCGCATCAATTTCAGCCGCTTCCGATTCCCTCGGGGTAGAACACCTTCATTCTAGTCAAGTTACGGAACGCGATTAGGACAACCAACCTGCCGGGCCGCACAAGTCCGTACTCAAAAAGAGCACTACCCTCTACAGGCCAACTCCGCACAAGGTGCCAGCCCAAATACCCTCTCCGCGTCACCGCAGCCGTGCCTAAGGGACGGATTCAGGCTTGCCCCCATCAGAAGGAATTCAGGCCAATCCGACCACCGATCGCTCAGGACAGGTTGGCTCGCAAGTATGGACACCCCAGAAATTGGGCTGAAAAAAACTGTTCAAGTGTGCCGTTGCAGTGTGTGCTGCCACCCCAACTATGGTTTACCGCTCCCCGGCAATGCAGTGGGCCAATTCCCTGAGCTGGCCCCGATAACTGATGCATCCAGAAAATTACCGGACGATTTGCGGATACAGGATTCCTGAAGGATCAATGATGGACTCAACTCTGCCACGGGTCACCATTCAGGCCAATTTTGACTATGATGCCTTGGCCGGCCTTGTCTGCCGGTGGCATATCGGGCAGCTACCCCAGCCCCAACATGCGTCCGCCCTGATAGACCATCAGGGATGCGACATACGCTATGGCTGTCATATAGAGCCACATCACCGCCGGCCAACGCCAGGTTCCAGTTTCGCGGCAGGCAATGGCCAATGTGCTCATGCACTGAAGTGCAAAGACGAAAAAGACGAGCAGGCTCATAGCGACCAGAGGCGTAAAGACGGGCCGACCATCCGGGTACCGATCCGCCTTCAACGCGTCCCGCAAGGCCACAGAATCCTCACCATCGCCGACGCTGTAGATGATGCCCATCGTGGAAATGATAACCTCACGGGCCGCAAATGCCGTAACCAGGCCCGCAGAAATCTTCCAGTCGAATCCCAAAGGCTGCATGACCGGCTCAAGCAGGTGCCCGAATCGGCCGATCAGGCTGTTTCTGATCTGATATGATTGTGCCGCCTGCCGCAGACTGTCCAATACAGTCCCGTACACCTCAGCAGCCTGCGCCTCAAGAGACCGGGCCAACTCAAGGTTGAGATGCTCCGCGCCCACCATCAGCCCGCCAGCAGCATCCGTATGCGGCCGCATCAGACTGTCAGCCTGCTGCAACAAGGCATCCCGCTCAATCGCAGCCGCAGCTTCCGGGGCCATACCCTCCGGGTGAACCTTGGGGAAACTGGCCAGAAACCACAAGACGATGCTGAGCCCGAAAATGATCTTGCCGGCACGCCGCGCGAAAACACCCGAGCGCATAACCATACGCCCCGCTACCTGCCGGAGCCGAGGGCGGCGATACGGGGGAAGCTCCATCACGAAATAGCTCTGCGAGCCCTTGATCACATACCGCTTAAGAATGGCCGCCGCCGCAAACGCCATGGCGATCCCCATCAGATACATGCTGAACATGGTCAGACCCTGCAGCCCGACCAGCCCGAGCACCTGCTGCTGCGGGATAAATGCCGCGATGAAGAGTGCGTATACAGGAAGCCGCGCGGAACAGCTCATCAGCGGTGCCACCATGATGGTAATCAGTCGGTCCCGCTCATTGTCCAGCGTGCGCGCAGCCATAATTCCGGGAATCGCGCAGGCAAACGAACTCAATAGCGGCAGCACCGACCCTCCACTTAAGCCGACCCGCTTCATGATGCGGTCCATAATGAACGCACTCCGCGCCATGTACCCGGTATCCTCCATCAGACCCAAAAAAAAGAACAGAAGCAGGATCTGGGGCAGAAAAATGACCACATTGCCCACACCCGCGATTACACCATCGGTGAGCAGATCGGTAAGCATGTGGCCCGGCAACACCGACTGCGCTGCGGAACTGAGCCATCCTACGCCCGCCTCCACCAGATCCATCGCGGGGGTCGCCCAAGAAAAAATGGCCTGAAAGATCAACAGCAAAAGAAGGAGAAACAGCACTGGCCCAGCCACCCGATGCGTGACCACCGCATCAATGCGGTCACTGATGGTCGAGGGACCGGTATTGCGCGTGGTGACCTGCCGGACAATATCGCCGAGCCAGGCATATCGCCCGGCCACTTCGGCGTGACGGAAAGCCACATTGCGCTTAGTGAATGACTCTCTGGCCGACTGTACCTTGGCGGCAAAGGCCGGCGCAACCGTCCGCCAGGATTCCAGCACCATATCTTCGGCGAGCGCATGGAGCACCTCCATGAACACCTGCGGCTCCGGCAGATTCGGTGCCTCATGTGCCAAGGCAGCAGACAGCTCCGGCACACGCTTGCTTACCGCATCCATAAGCTCCCACTGGCGGGCATCCGGCAGCGGGGGTACCTGTTGCATCTGCACCTCCAGCACCTCCACGCCCTGTCCCAGCGTCGCCACGATCGGCACTACCGGTACGCCCAGCGCGTCCGACAGCTTTACCGCGTCCACTTCAAGTCCGTTGCGGGCCGCCGCGTCCACCATGTTCAATGCCACCACTACCGGCAGCCCTAAGTCAATAATCTGACTGACCAGGTAGAGGTTGCGCTCAAGATTTCCGGCATCCACGACACAGACCACCAGATCCGGCTTGCGCTCCAGGTGTCCGGTGAGGATGTCATAGGCTATTCGCTCATCCACCGACCGGGGCGTTAGGCTGTAGGTCCCGGGCAAATCAATGATGTCAATGTGGGGCGCACAGGTCAGCCTGCCGCTGACACGTTCCACCGTTACGCCCGGGAAATTTGCGACCCGCTGATGGTGCCCCGTCAGCCTGTTGAACAGGGTGGTCTTGCCGACATTCGGATTGCCTGCCAGCGCTACGCGCAAGGGCTGCGGATCGGCCATTGAGCGTCAGGCCTTTACCACACAGATATCCGCTGCTTCCCGCTTACGGATTGAAAGATGGTAGCCGCGCACCTTCAGATCCATGGGATCACCCAAGGGGGCCAATCGGACCACGGTGACTTCCGTGCCGGGGATCAGGCCCATTTCCATCAGCCGAACCGGAGCATCGTGTCCCCTGTACCCCGTAACAGTCCCGGATTCGCCAGGGCGCAAATCCTTCAGGGTCATCGCTTGGCAGGCGTGACCATCACGCACGAGGCCACCTCCCGCCGCAGCCCGATGCGACATCCCGCCAGCCGCACAATTACGTTGCTGTCGTTGTTGAGCACCGAAAGAGTCGCTCCTTCGCGCACCCCAATATCCCGCAGTTTATGTTCGGCATCCCCCGCCACCAGACACACGACCACATCGGTCCGGTTGGAACACGGGCAGTTTGACAAGGGAACAGGTGTCATGCGATTTCCGGCGGCCTGGCCAATTTAGACTCAATATAAATAATACGGATCCAATTGGTTCACTGCCCGGGAAAATTCACACACCCTGTGAATTACGTGTGTATTTGGGCTCCCCAATTCCTCCCAGTACCGTCCTGCGGTGTAATTTGCGCGTTTGCACCGTAGTAGTTGCTGATGCGATTGTCCGCTTTCTTTGGTCAGACCCTGCGACAGGCCCCCTCCGAGTCGGATTCGGCCTCCAGCCAGATGCTCGTTCGGGCCGGCTATATCCGGCAACTCGCCGCCGGATTGTATTCCTACCTGCCACTGGCACATCGCGCTCTCCGCAAGATTGAGCAGATCCTGCGTGAAGAAATGGATGCCATTGGTGGTCAGGAGATGTGCATGCCCGTCGTGCACCCGGCAACGCTCTGGCAGCAGTCAGGACGCTGGTACGAGATCGGCCCGGAAATGGCCCGCCTGCAGGATCGCCGGGGACGCGATCTGGTGTTGGCCATGACACATGAAGAGGTTGTGACGGAACTGTGCAGGACGGAGGTCCGGTCCTACCGCCAGCTGCCTCAGATGGTCTACCACATGCAGACCAAATTCCGCGACGAGCCGCGCGCACGGGGCGGTCTTATTCGCGTCAGGGAATTCGTCATGAAAGACTCCTACTCGCTGGATCTGGATGCCGACGGGCTGCATCGGCAGTATATCGCCCATTACAATGCCTACCACCGCATTGGTGCCCGGGTCGGACTCGACCTGGTTGCTGTGCAAAGTGATCCGGGGATGATGGGCGGCAAGGTGGCCCACGAGTTCATGTACATCACACCCATCGGCGAAGACGCATTGGCCCTGTGTGAAGAAACCGGCTATGCCTCTAATCTTGAGGTGGCAGAATTTCAGAAAACGCCGGATGACAATGGTCCGCCACAACCGCTGGAGCGGGTGCACACGCCCGGCCAGTCCACCATAGCCAAGGTTGCCGCCTGGTGCGGGGTAAGCACCCGCCAGACCGCCAAAATGGTGTTCTATACGGGTGAATTCGGCCCGGACGAACCAAGCCGCCTGATTGCCGCCGTGGTCCGCGGAGATATGGAAGTCAATGAGCTGCAGCTGCGGTACGCGGTGAAGGCTCAGACCCTGCGCGTCGCTGAATCCGAAGAGATCCTCAGCTCCGGCTGCGTGCCCGGTTACGCTTCACCGCGGGACATTGACCGCAACCGGGCCCTCGTCGTGGCCGATGACCTTGTGTCCTGTTCCTCCAATCTGGTGATGGGTGCCAATGAAAAAGACTACCACTATACCGGAGCCAACTACGGACGGGATTTTGAGGCTGACCTAGTGCGCCCGATTGCCCTGGCTTACGACGGAGCCCCGGATATTCTGGGCGGACGACCCCTGAATATTGTACGGGGCGTTGAGGTGGGCAATATTTTTCAGTTGGGCACGCGCTACAGCGCCAGCATGGGGGCCACCTATACGGATGAGAACGGGGAAGACCAGCCCATCGTTATGGGTTCCTACGGCATCGGTGTCGGACGCACGCTGGCTTGTGTAGCCGAACAGTACAGTGACGAATACGGCATGGACCTGCCCATATCGGTGGCTCCCTTTCATGTCATACTGATTTCGCTGGGACGCACGGGAGAAGTCCGACAAACCGCTGACGCGCTGTATCATGACCTGCTCAACGCGGGGGTTGAGGTGCTCTATGATGACCGCACTGCCAGTCCCGGGGTTAAGTTCGCCGATGCGGACCTCCGCGGAATTCCACTAAGATGTACGGTCAGCACCCGATCCCTCAGTCGGGGCGGGGTTGAATTCGGGCGGCGGCGAACCCGCCAGTGGGAAATTGTGCCGGCGGCTCAGGCCGTAGCCCGCATTCAGGAGGCAATTCAGGCGTGTTTTGATGACCTGGCACAGCGCCTGGTTGACCTGCCCACCTGGGAAACACGCAGCGGCCGCCCGTAAACGTGGTCAGGATTGCCGGGCAGCGTCGGCCAGCCGGCCGATTGTGGTGCTCCGGGTGATTTCGGAATTGATCCGCTCGAGGAATGCCTCAACAGGCACGCTTCCCAGATCCTCACCGGATCGCAATCTGATGGCCACCTGTTCATGTTCCTGCTCCCGGCCGCCCAGAATGATCATGTAGGGAATCTTCATGAGCTGAGCTTCCCGGATCTTGTACCCAATCTTTTCACTGCGCGTATCCAGATGCGCTCGGAGTCCGGCTTTGATCAGCCGCGCATGTATCCGGCGCGCGTAACTCTCATAACGTTTGGAAATGGACAGTACACGCACCTGCTCCGGTGCCAACCAGACGGGAAAAGCTCCTCCGCAGTGTTCAATCAGCACGCCTATAAAGCGCTCCAGCGACCCGAACGGGGCCCGATGAATCATCGCTGGCCGGTGACGCTCATCATCCGCCCCGGTGTACCACAGATCAAACCGCTCGGGCAGATTGTAGTCCAGCTGCACGGTCCCCAACTGCCACTGCCGCCCCAATGCGTCCTTTACCATAAAGTCAACCTTAGGCCCGTAGAAGGCGGCTTCACCAAGGGCCTCATAGGCATCCAGTTGCATTTCGCGCGCAACTTCGCGTATCGCATCTTCCGCACTGTCCCAGTTTTCCACCTCACCCGCGTACTTATCCGAATCCGCCGGATCGCGAAGGGACAGCTGCACCCGGAAATCCTCAAACCCGAGCGCACCCAGCACCCCCAGTGCAAGATCGATGGCATCTCGGATTTCGGCCTTAACCTGATCATGCCGGCAGAAAATATGGGCATCGTCCACCGTAAAGCCGCGCACCCGGGTCAGCCCGCCCAGCTCACCGGTCTGCTCGTACCGGTACACATGCCCGAACTCCGCCAGGCGGACGGGCAGTTCCCGGTAACTCCGGCGCCGGTGCGCATAAATCTGAATATGATGGGGGCAGTTCATGGGCTTGAGCAGGTACCCGTCCTCTTCCGTCAGTACCATGGGCGGGAACTGGCTTTCCTTGTAGTACGGGTAGTGCCCGCTGGTCCTGTACAGCTCTAAGTTGCCGATGTGCGGCGTAATAACAGGTTCATAGCCCCTCCGCAGCTGCTCGTTACGAAGAAATTCTTCCAGAGTATTGCGCAGTACGGCACCCCTCGGCAGCCACAACGGCAGTCCGGCACCGACTTTTTCACTGAACATGAACAGACCCAGCTTTTTCCCCAGCACCCGATGATCTCGGGCGCGTGCCAGTTTGAGCCGCTTCAGGTACGCGTCCAGTTGAGTCCGATTCTTCCAGGCGGTCCCGTAGATGCGCGTCAGCTGCGGTTTGCTTGCGTCACCTCGCCAGTAGGCACCGGCCACAGTAAGCAGCTTAACACCATTGGCCTTGAGGTAGCCCGTATGCGGCAGATGCGGTCCCCGGCACAGGTCCACAAACGTGTCATGCTCATATACCGTCAGCCGGGAGCCCCGACCGTTTGGGGCTTCGCTGGCCAAGTCGTCAATCAGCTCCAGTTTATAGGCATTGTTCTGGAACAGTTCGCGGGCCTCAGCTGCACTGACCTCCCGTACCCGGAATGGGTGCCGCCCCTTGATAATCTCGCGCATGCGCGCCTCTATCCAGCTCAGATCATCCGCCTGTGGTGCCCTCGGCATATCAAAGTCATAATAGAAGCGGTCCTCGATGGGCGGGCCAATAGTCGGCTTGGCTTCCGGGAAACGCTCCACCACCGCCTGGGCCATAATGTGAGCCGCGGAGTGCCTCAGCTTGTATAACTGAGGATCATACCCTTCCGGGATGTGCTTTTCAGCATCGGCCTTAAGCTCCGAGTTCATGCGCAATGCAGCATGTACAAATAGCCCCAAAAAACGTTGAACGTCCGGGACCTGTTCCTGAGAATTCGCCATGACCGCCATTGAAATCCAAACCGTCCTGGCATCGCGGGAGGATCCGGTGAAGGCCGCGCATGCCCAGAAATTCTTCAAGACCGGGCCTGGAGAGTACGGTGAGGGCGACTTATTTCGGGGTATTCGCGTCCCGGTCCTTCGGCAGATAGCGCGGAAATTTTGCAGGCTGCCGCTTAGTGAAGCTCTGGCGCTGCTCCAATCACCTTTCCACGAAGACCGGTTTGTCGCCTTGTGCGTGCTGGTGCACATTTACAATGCGGGCCGCAGAGAGGATGTCTTTCAGGCCTATCTTGGCTATACGCGGTATGTAAACAACTGGGACCTGGTGGACACAAGTGCCCACAAAATTGTGGGGCCCTACCTGCTCAAACGTGTCCGCCGGCCGCTGTATACTCTGGCTGTAAGCCGCTCGCTATGGGAACGCCGCATAGCCATCATGGCCACCTACCACTTCATCAGGCGCAATCAGTTCGCCGATACACTTGCGCTTAGTGAAATCCTCCTTGGCGATCCCCATGATCTGATCCATAAGGCCGCAGGCTGGATGCTCCGGGAGGTTGGCAAACGTGATGAAATGCTGCTGTCAGATTTTCTGGACCTGCATTACCGGTCCATGCCGCGCACTATGCTGCGCTGCGCCATTGAGCAGCTGGCAAAAGACCGCCGGCAGGCCTACCTAAAGGGAACCCATGTGCCTGCTCTGCACCGGGAGGCAGCTTGGCAGGCATACCGGGCGGTAATGGAAGCTGATCGACGGTTGCGGAATTACGACCTAACCACGCCGATACTGCAATCGCCCGTATTGGGTCAGGAGACAGGCGGCAAAGCCTTCCTCAAATTGGAACACCTGCAGCAGACTGGATCTTTCAAGTTCCGGGGGGCGCTAAGCCGGATGACAAGACTTGAGTCTTCGCGCGTGCCAATCACCGCAGCATCCACGGGCAATCACGGGTTGGCGATGGCCCGGGCCCTTGCAGAAACAGGCCACACCGGCACGATTTTCCTGCCCGAAACCTCGGAGGGACAAAAAGTTGATGCCCTTCGCGCCACGGGTGTGCCGCTTATGATCGCGGGACAGGATGGTGTGGAAGCGGAGCAGGCCGCGCGTGCGGCAGCCGCGGCCCAACTGGGCGTGTTTGTATCCCCGTACAATGACTGGGACGTTCTAGGCGGGCAGGGCACCATCGGACTGGAGATGCTGTCACAATTGCGCCGGATTACCCATGTCTTTGCATCGGTGGGCGGGGGCGGGCTGATTGCTGGGGTTGCAGCGGCCATGAAGGCGCATAGCCCCTATGTGCAGGTCGTCGGCTGCTCGCCGGAGGCTTCGGCGGTAATGCATGAATCCATACGCACCGGATCAATTGTCCAACTGCCGGTCAAGCCGACGCTTTCCGATGGTACCGCAGGAGGTATTGAGCCGGGTTCCATTACGCTGCCGCTCTGCAGGCAGCTGGTGGACACATGGATCACGGTCACGGAAAACGAGATTGCCTCGGCTATGCAGCGCCTGTATGAATTGCACGACTTTATGGTTGAAGGAGCGGCAGGTGTCGCAGTGGCTGGCCTGCTCAAGATGCGAACGGAGCTCGCAGAAGCACACTGCGCAGTGATCCTCTGCGGCGGCAACATTGCACCACAATTCTTCATATCTGCTACCGAGATAGATTCCTTCTGACGGAGCGCGAGGGACAGGACTGGAAGGATGAAGGTAAGGCTTTCAACGCCACTAGGCTGGCAGAATCTCGGCTCGCACTACACAGTGGTGGATACATAAGCCCCGCCGCAGACGGGAGAATGCGGCAGGGCCCATGTTAGTTCTAAAACAGATAAGGCCGCACATAATAGGATGCCCCGCACTTTAGTCCTTCATGCGGTAGAATCCGTAGCAGGGCGTGCCACGCGTCAGGATTGACCCCCGCGATTGACGATCCTAACATCATTCCCGCTGTGCGGGCGGTAGGATTTCCGTGATCACGCCAGACTTCGTAACGACCACCTGCGGGGTGCGTACTCCTAGTCCCCTGGGGTTGAACAATGAGTCCTATGACACGAAAAACGAGAAGCGTGCCCGGCTGAGCCTGCGCAGAATCAACGCCTCGTGAATCCCATTTTCTTCACCTACCAAGGGGGCAGCGTAGATGGCTATGACGAGGTAATCTCGCCATCGTGAATCCTGTGGGATCTCAGTCCATTGCCGAAGGGCCGCCACTTGATCTCCCGAACATCCGACACCGCCGAGAAGGACAACAATGGAGGAGTCCGGCATTGTCCAGTCCTGCCCTGACATGGACACCCGCGTTCGCGGCGCGATGAGATGGTCGGTCAGAATTTCCCGCCCCAATAGTGGATGCATGAAGCCTTCAGCGCCATTGAGGGGCGCTACTGATTTCGGCATGAACATTGCCATGACTCCCGTGAATGGCCCTATCCCTACCAGGAATGGGATGGTAAACCAGAGAGCAGCGCGAGTATGATTACGGAGCTGCATCTGACGGAGGAATGAATTTGTATCGAATGATTACCGGATTGCCTATGTCCCCATCGGAAAGCTTCTCAGTTTCCCCAACACTGTACAGAACCCCATCTGACCCTCCGAAAGGCCAGACGGGAGACACCGTGCTGATGGCCGAAAAAAGGTTGGTGTTACTAGCAATGCCTAGCCCTATTCCAGGCGGGCTGGCCTGCGGATCTGTCATCCATTTTTTCCGCAACCACCCATAAACGACCAAGCGCGTCTCCGCATCCAGAGCAATGACCCCTACCGTAACAGGGTGGGAACCGAGTTCGCGCAGCCTCTCATCTCTGTCTCGCGTCAGGGGTAAATCCTGCGGGCGGGTGTCAAAAAATGTCGGGTGGACCTTGAACTGCATGCCCCCCTGTCCCCACACAGCCCGTGCATCGGGGCTGCCTACTGTGACATAGTATGGGCCATCAGTGAAGCAGGCCATTGCAAAGCCCTCATTGGGCCTGACAATCTCATTTAGATTTGGAAACTTAGGATCAACAGCAGCCACAGCCCACAGCTTGTCCAATTCCATGGAATACGCGCGGATTTTGCGGAAGATGAGTCGGGCGTACACGGGGAGAGTGTATATGGTGTCCGCGATGGTGCATGCAGCTCTGACATTCCCAATCTCCGTATCGGATTCCGCGCACTGGCCCATCTCATTAAATACCACAATGCCTACTGGGCCGCGATAGACGGCGGTGCCGTGAGGCCCCCACTTGGTGATGCCAGAAGTTCCTGTCCAGCTAGGGACGCAGTCGGACGGGCGGAAAGTGTGCTTTGCCCGCCCACGCCTGTCAAACACGTACGCCTCGGGTGCAAAGCCATCCGAAACGAGAATGTCCCCGTCCGAGTTGACATCTATGTACTCAATTCCACCTACCACCACGGCACTATCTAAGCGCAGAGTGTCCGCAAGCGTGAACACTTGAGCGAACGGAACAATGGGCGGCTCAATCACCGGCAGCGGCTGGGGCTGTTTGGATGCGCACCCAGCCACTACCGCCACAAGCACGTATGCAGGCCAATGGCCAGTCCGATGGCGCATGGTGCTTATCTCCCGCAACCGAAACATGCGAACGAAAAAGTGTTGGCATCCTCTGAATCACAGCAGGGATTCCACAAATCGTACCACCACCCACAGTCATCGGTCGTGCATGCCTCCCCGATGCCCCAATCACAATTACGGCACTGAATAGGCATAAAATGCTCTACCTTTTTCCTGTCCCCCACTGCGCTCGCAAGATCCACACCGCCACTATTGGTCGGGGGGAGTAGCGCTGGGTAAATGAATGCCGAGAACATCAGAGCTCAGATCAGCCCCGCGACACCAAGCAGCAGGTGCTGCTTACTGGCGCACAGGGCCTGAATAGTGGTTGTCAGAGTGTTTCTAATCATGGATTATACCATAAATGAAAAGTTCAAACGAGCACCACAATTACGACCTGCCCCAACATACGCAGGTTTGGGACAATTGTTGCAGGTGGCGTGTAATTTTCTGGACCTGCATTACCGGTCCATGCCGCGCACTATGCTGCGCTGCGCCATTGAGCAGCTGGCAAAAGACCGCCGGCAGGCCTACCTAAAGGGAACCCATGTGCCTGCTCTGCACCGGGAGGCAGCTTGGCAGGCATACCGGGCGGTAATGGAAGCTGATCGACGGTTGCGGAATTACGACCTAACCACGCCGATACTGCAATCGCCCGTATTGGGTCAGGAGACAGGCGGCAAAGCCTTCCTCAAATTGGAACACCTGCAGCAGACTGGATCTTTCAAGTTCCGGGGGGCGCTAAGCCGGATGACAAGACTTGAGTCTTCGCGCGTGCCAATCACCGCAGCATCCACGGGCAATCACGGGTTGGCGATGGCCCGGGCCCTTGCAGAAACAGGCCACACCGGCACGATTTTCCTGCCCGAAACCTCGGAGGGACAAAAAGTTGATGCCCTTCGCGCCACGGGTGTGCCGCTTATGATCGCGGGACAGGATGGTGTGGAAGCGGAGCAGGCCGCGCGTGCGGCAGCCGCGGCCCAACTGGGCGTGTTTGTATCCCCGTACAATGACTGGGACGTTCTAGGCGGGCAGGGCACCATCGGACTGGAGATGCTGTCACAATTGCGCCGGATTACCCATGTCTTTGCATCGGTGGGCGGGGGCGGGCTGATTGCTGGGGTTGCAGCGGCCATGAAGGCGCATAGCCCCTATGTGCAGGTCGTCGGCTGCTCGCCGGAGGCTTCGGCGGTAATGCATGAATCCATACGCACCGGATCAATTGTCCAACTGCCGGTCAAGCCGACGCTTTCCGATGGTACCGCAGGAGGTATTGAGCCGGGTTCCATTACGCTGCCGCTCTGCAGGCAGCTGGTGGACACATGGATCACGGTCACGGAAAACGAGATTGCCTCGGCTATGCAGCGCCTGTATGAATTGCACGACTTTATGGTTGAAGGAGCGGCAGGTGTCGCAGTGGCTGGCCTGCTCAAGATGCGAACGGAGCTCGCAGAAGCACACTGCGCAGTGATCCTCTGCGGCGGCAACATTGCACCGCGGAATTTCAACTCCGTAATCACCCCTCCCGGCCAGTAACGCTTTATTCGCGGCTCGCAGAAGTAAGCAGGATATTGACTTCTGTTGGACGACATATGTGCAATTGGGCCAGCGGTTCGTTAAGACCCGGTGGCACACGGCCCTGAGCTGGCATCCATCCGCTACAGGCAAAATGCGGGCTTGATTCAGGGATGGAGCCGGAAGTACGGAAAACGGAGTGTTGCTGCTAATTCCAAGGCAGCGCGCCTAGGTACATCCATTGCCCGTCTGCCTGTGCAGCATTAGATTTGGAGAAACGGTCCGAACTGATAACCATGCGCACGCTCATTGTGACCCTTGCTTTGCTCGCCGTAGCTATTGCCGCTCAGCCAGCCCTTGGCCAACAGGCCGATCCCGAAACCCGCCTGGAAGAGCTGGGCATCACACTGGGGCCGCCACCGCAGCCGGTGGCCAACTATGTGTCATCCGTGCGATCCGGTAACCTGGTGTTCCTGGCGGGCCACGGTCCCAGATTGCCCGAGGGGGGCTACGTCGCGGGAAAGATCGGTCCCGAAATGTCGGTGGAAGAGGGTTACGAAGCCGCCCGCCTGACCGGTATCGCGCTGCTGGCCTCCCTAAAGGCCGAAATCGGCGACCTGAACAAAGTCGTGCGCATTGTCAAAGCCACCGGCATGGTCAACACCACACCGGACTTCACCGATCATCCCGCAGTCATCAACGGGTTTTCAGATCTGATGGTGGATGTGTTTGGGCCGGAACGCGGCAAACACGCACGCTCCGCCATCGGCATGAACTCATTGCCGATCAACATTGCGGTGGAAATCGAAATGATCGTGGAAGTCACCGAGTAACCCGCCGTTCCGCCGCCCGGATCGCCGCCTGAGCATTAATCACGCGTCCGGTGGTTGATAAATCCTGCGCTTCAGTACCGGTGTCGTGCAGAATGGCATAGGCCTCCTTTGCCGTTAGGAAGGGGTCCATCGCCCGCAGTACGCCCAGCAGACCGGCCACAATCGGTGTCGCCATAGATGTGCCGCTCAGGGTCTGATAAGTACCGTTCAGGTAAGACGACAGCACATCCACGCCCGGCGCTGCGATAGGCCGGGACAGTCGGCCGACCGTGTTGGAGAATTGAGCCTTGGACAGTAGTGAATCCACCGCCGCCACCGCAATCACACTCTCAATGTTGGACGGATAATGGTTAACAGCATCCGCATCACTGTTGCCCGCCGATGCCACCACTATAGCCCCTTCGTTCAACGCAAAGCGCACCGCGGCGACCAGAACGCGCGGGGGCGAATCGGCAGTGCTGCCCAATGACATGGAAATCACGTCCGCACCCGCCTGCGCAGCGTCCACAATCGCCTGTGCTATCTGTTCAAGGGATCCGGTGCCGTCCTCCCCCAATGCCTGAAAAGCCAGCAGCTCAATGAACCGGCCCTCCCAATTCAGTGATGCTACCCCCAGTCCGTTATTGGTGACCGCCCCGGCCAGCCCGGCGCAATGGGTGCCGTGACCGTGCCGATCCGCGGTCAATACCTGGCTGAACGCGGCCGCAAGGTCTTCATGAGCAGACTCAACACCGGTGTCCAGGATCGCAACGCGGGCCCGATGGGCCGGAAGCCGGTCCTGCAACAAGGCGTGCGCCCCGTGGCCGGCAATGGCCTCCAACGCCCATTGCCGATGGGCATAGGGATCATTCTCCAGGATCCGCCGGGATGTCCCGTGCTTCATGCCCGCAGGAGCCATCGGCGGAAGGGCCACTTCAACATTCAGCTCCACATGATCGACATTCTCCACATCCTCCCGGAGCGCGTCGATCAGCGACCCAGCGCCTGACCGGCTTACATTGACCAGGTAGGTCTGGGCCAGATCTTCGTTAACGTTGAGATTCACGGTTGGAAAAGCCGCTTCCCAGACAGCACCGAATTCCGCCAGCACAGGGACGATTTCATCCATTGTGTCGTCGGGGCCCAACTCCACCAGAATTGAGATATCGGTCCGATGCCACAGGGACTGCCACAGATGGGTAACGCCTAACAGTATCGCAGCCAGCACCAGACAGGCCGCACCCAGAATCAGCAGCGGGCGCGCACGGGTTCCCAATCTGCGAATTCCGAGCCAAATCGCGGCTACCATAAAGCCCAGACCCACATTCCACAGAAGGCCCAACAGCACACCAAAAAGCCCTTCCCCCGCAATCACCTTCCAGACAACCCCCACGACAATCATCCCCATCCCGGACAGCATAGACCATGCACCCGTGTCCCGGCTGCTTACGCCAATCGCAATCAGCAGAAAACCGAGGGCCGTGATCAAGAGTGGCCAATCCATTGCTGCAAATCTTTCCTGATCCAGTACGATCTCCAGCATGTTCGTGTTGCATGCATGTCACTTATCTTGAAATCTGCCTATATTCAACGCATGTCGTACGTACTCGCGCTTGACCAGGGCACGACGAGTTCCCGTGCCATCATTTTTGATGCCGAAGGCACGATTGTCGGCACCGCACAGCAGGAAATCACACAGATCTACCCGCAACCCGGGTGGGTGGAACACGATCCGGTCGAAATCCGGGACTCCCAGATCGGGGTGGCCCGTCGGGTGTTACAGAACTGCGGTCTAACTTATCGGGATATTCTCGCAATCGGGATCACCAATCAGCGGGAAACCACCGTGGTCTGGGATCGGAACACAGGGCGGCCCCTGCATAATGCCATCGTCTGGCAGGACCGGCGCACGATGGACCTTTGTGAATCGCTGCGGGCCGATGGGCACGAGTCCGTGTTTCAGGAACGGACCGGGCTGCTGCTGGATCCTTACTTCTCCGGCACGAAGGTGCGCTGGCTGCTGGATCATGTAGATGGGGCGCGGGCGCGGGCTGAACGGGGTGAGTTGGCCTTCGGCACGGTGGACGCGTGGCTAATCTGGAACCTGATCGCACGGCACTGCACCGACCCCTCCAACGCCTCCCGAACACTGCTGTATAATCTGCATACCGGCGACTGGGATCAGGACTTGTGCAATATTCTTGAGGTCCCTGTTTCTCTGCTGCCTGGCCTTGTGGCCTCAAGCGGGATACTGGGCCGCACTGAGCTTCTGGGTGGTTCCATTCCTGTTGCGAGCATTGCGGGCGATCAGCAGGCGGCTCTGTTCGGTCAGGTGTGCACCCGCGCCGGAATGGTCAAGAACACTTACGGCACCGGATGCTTCCTGCTGATGAACACGGGGGCCGAACCTGTACACTCCCGGAACAGACTGCTGACTACGCTCGCATGGCAGACCTCTTCAGGGACACAGTACGCATTGGAGGGCAGCGTCTTTGTCGGCGGTGCCGTGGTACAGTGGCTGCGGGATGGCCTGGGGCTGATTCAGGCCTCCCATGAAGTTGAATCCCTGGCCGCTCAGGTGCCGGATGCGGATGGTGTGATGATTGTGCCTGCATTCACCGGGCTCGGAGCACCCTATTGGGACCCAAGGGCCCGCGGCACGGTAGTCGGGCTGACCCGAGGCAGCTCCGCCGCTCACCTCGCGCGGGCTGCACTGGAGAGCATTGCCTTTCAGAGTGCAGAGGTAATGCATGCTATGGAATCGGATGCCGGTGTGGCCCTGAGCGAAGTCCGCGTGGATGGTGGTGCTACCGCCAACAATCTTCTGATGCAGTTCCAAGCCGATCTGCTGGGAGTTCCGGTGGTACGCCCGGTGGTCAGAGAGACTACGGCGCTGGGCGCGGCCTATCTCGCCGGACTCGCAACAGGCCAGTGGAACAGTGTGCAGGATATTGCTGGCCTGTGGCAGATTGACTGCACATTTGAGCCGCAGATCAGCCGTGACGCAGCCGGTGCGCGCATGGACGGATGGAAACGGGCGGTTGAGCGATCCCGCAACTGGCACCGGTAGACCTTTACAGAAAATGAATGCCATGAGTCCATTCCTGGGAGAGTTTATCGGTACAGCCCTGCTGCTGTATCTCGGAGATGCCGTGGTAGCCAATGTGCTGCTGCGCGGAACTAAAGGACACGGCGCGGGCTGGGTGGCGATAACCGTAGGGTGGGGGCTTGCGGTATTTGTGGGTGTTTTTGTGGTGGCTCCATTCAGCGGTGCCCACATTAATCCTGCCGTTACGCTTGGGCTGGCCCTGACAGGCAAGTTTGCTTGGGCATCGGTGCCTATGTACTTGGGGGCTCAGTTTCTGGGGGCGGCAACGGGCGCATTCCTCGTATGGCTCCAGTACCGGGATCATTTTGAGGCCACTACGGACGCGGATGCTCAGTTAGGTGTTTTCTGCACCGGCCCGGCCATCCGCAATCCGATCTCAAATGTGATTTCTGAGATTTTGGGGACGTTCGTGCTCGTCTTCGCCGTGCTTTACATTGCGGAGCCCGACATTGGCCTCGGTGCCTTGGATGCCATACCTGTTGCTCTGGTCGTCCTGGTAATCGGATTGAGTCTGGGCGGGACCACGGGCTATGCCATCAATCCAGCTCGTGATTTAAGTCCGCGCGTGATGCACGCGATCCTGCCGATCAGCGGCAAGCGCGACAGTGACTGGGGCTACGCGTGGATACCGTTACTGGGGCCGATTACGGGTGGGCTCCTTGCGGGAGCCGCATTCGTTCTCCTCAGTGGATAGCCGTTGGAGGGCGGTACTTCTTCCACGCTGCCTGGCGCACATCTGTGGCCACAGTCCGCCGGGTATCCCAAGGAGTAACGTAATTGCGCGCGGATTTCTGATAATTCCGCGATGCAGGTACTACGCAGCCATGTCGCGTACGACCTGACCCGGTCACCCGCTGTAGTGCGGGTTACCATGACCGGTGTAAAGCTCCTCAGGCTGTATCATTGCTTCTGTTTATTTCCTGTCCTGGATCATGGCAGCTCCCAGGCGTTTCTCGACAGCCCGTATCCTGCTTGTTCGCAGTACTCATTAATCCGAACCTGAGCGCGCAGTCGTCCGCAATTCCTGCAGACCGACTCATTGATCCCGCACGGCAGCCTACAATCAGGGCCTCCTGGTAGACGAAGGCATTGTCTGGGCTGACGGACCGGACCCTGCCGCGACACACCCAGCCAGCGACCTCGCCGCGGTGAGGCCAGGACTGATGGATGCTCATATGCGACTGAACATGAATCGAGAGCGTGACGCGGCCACTTTGTTCGTGACCACACCGTTGGATCCGACCGGATATCGGGCCATTCAGGGCGTGACCGATATCCGGGCCAAGCTGTCTGCAGGCTTTCCAACCATTCGCGATGTCGGCAGCGGTTTGCGGCGGAGAACAGGCTGGTACCGACTTCCGGGGCACACTTTCGGTTGCAGCGCGAAGAACCCCAACTGATGATTGACCGAATGTGGCCCAGAGCTGCGGCTTAGCACTCGGAACCGGCCCGAATTCA
>JAPPNA010000023.1:0-13041 GCA_028873925.1 Bacteroidota bacterium
CAAATCTCCTGAGATCTCAGCCCCCCGTCAAGACGTACTTTACCGTACGCTTACGCATAGACGGATGGTCACGGCGATTTTGCTGGCCGCCGGCGAATCCCGGCGCATGGGTCGTCAGAACAAGCTCCTGCTCCCCATTGGCAACTCCCCAATGGTCAGGCATGTTGCTGAACATGTTTTGGGGTCCGATACCCGTGAAGTCATTGTCGTGTGCGGCTACCAGGAAGCGGCGATTCGGTCCGCACTTGCCGGTTTGGAGGTTGCATATGCTCAGAATCCGGACTATGCGCGGGGCCTGGCCTCATCTGTCCAGGTCGGAATCCGAGCCGCTTCACCGGCCGCAACCGGGTACATGGTTTGTCTCGGCGATCTGCCCGGACTTGAGGTTGAGGATTACAACCGCATCATGAGTGCATTTGAAATGGCCCTTAGCCAGGATACGTGCGCCATTGTCCGCCCCGCCTACGCTGGCACTCCCGGCCATCCCGTTGTAATCTCCGTGGCGCTGCGGCGTGACATCCTGAGCTTGCCCGGCAGGCCCAAGGGCCGGAGCGTGATCCAATGCCATTCCAACCATCTGCAGCAGATACCGTGGAATCATGCCGCGGTTATCCGCGATGTGGACACGCCCGAGGGCTACCTGCAAGCTACCGGGGCACGACCGTGCGGGCAGCAAGAACCCCGAAGCAGTTGAATCCTAAGCCGCCTGGCCTACGAGCGCGTCCAGCCGCTTAGCCAGTTCGCGCTCCGATACGCCGCCAATCACTTGGTCGCGCACCTCCCCATCAACAAAAAACAGCAGACTCGGAATTGAGCGGATCCCGTACTGTATCGGTGTTTGCATGTTGTTGTCCACATCGCACTTGGCGACTTTGGCACGCCCGGCAAAATCCTCGGCCAGTTTTTCAATCACGGGCGCAATGGCGCGGCAGGGCCCGCACCATACCGCCCAGAAGTCCACCAGGACGGGTACGTCAGAATTGAGCACCTCCTCCTGAAAATTGCTGTCTGTTACTTTGATTGCACCCATGTTCTGTTTGTATCAGCTGTGTACTGCTTGTACTCAAATAATCGTGCCAGGGTCAATGTGGCCGATCCTCATGTCGCCATGTCATGTGCCTGCTCCATTATGGCCGGAATTGCGGTCGAAAAGGCCTGATGCATGTCCGAAACCGGCATATCTATCACTGTTGCCCCGGCTACCGTGATTTGCAGCCGATCTCCCTGCACGGTGCCGATTCTGCTGCACTGTGCCGCGAAACCTCTGATTGCTCCGCGGATGGTCCGTTCCAATCCCGCGGGTGCTGTAAATACGATCCTGGACTGCGCTTCGCCGAAGAGCAGTGCATCCAGCCTGAATGGCTGGGGGCAATCCAGATCAACCGCTGCGCCCAGACAACCGGCGAGTGCCTTTTCCGCCAGACAGGTGGCCAATCCGCCATCTGACACATCATGTGCGCTGCTTACCTTTCCGGTGCGGATGAGCTCATGCATTGCCTGCTGGGTGGCCAACTCTTCCGAGAGATCCATATGCGGGGCATCTCCACGCAATAATCCGTGTCTGACCGATAGGTACTCGGTTCCCCCCAGCTCTGATAGCGTCGTTCTGTGGGCCCATGACTTGGGGGTCAGCAGGTATATCTCATCGCCAGCATTCCGGAATGCCGCCTGAGTCGTACAGCCCTCAACGTCCTCCACCAGCCCGAGCATCCCGATCGTCGGGGTTGGGAATACGGCCCCTTCCGGGTTCTCATTGTAAAAGGATACGTTGCCGCCCGTTACTGGCGTTGCCAGCGCCCTGCACGCCTCGCCCACACCGGATACTGCCTCATGGAAGGCCCAGTAGACTTCCGGCTTATGGGGATTGCCAAAATTTAGGCAATTCGTGATCGCAAGCGGGTGTCCGCCGGCGCATACGACATTCCTGGCCGCCTCCGCTACGGCAATCCGCCCTCCCCGGCGGGGATTGAGATAGACGTAGCGGCCGTTGCAGTCGGTCTTCACCGCCAGCCCCTTATCTGTTCCCTTCAGGCGGATGATGGCGGCATCTCCGGCACCCGGCCCAAGCACCGTTCCGGTCCGTACCATGGTATCATACTGCTCAAACACCCATGCCTTGGACGCGATATTGGGCGCTGCCAGCATTTCCAGCAGTGCGGCTCCGGCTGATGCAGGGTCCAGGTCCGGTACGTCAGGTATCACCCGGATTTCCTTCAGATACTCAGGTTGCCGCCGTTCCCGCCGGTAAACGGGCGCGCCCCCTCCAAGCACCAGGTGCTCGGCTTCCACCTCCGCGACCAGTTGTCCATGATGCCACACCCTGACGCGATCAGAATCGGTCACCTCTCCGATGCAATCGGCACGCAGGTCCCATTTATTGAAAATCTCAACCAGCTCATCCTCCCTGCCCTGCACGCACACAATCAGCATGCGCTCCTGGCTTTCGGAGAGCATGATTTCATAGGCGGTCATATCGGGCTCACGCAGCGGCACGTGGTCCAGGTTCAGAGTCATGCCGGCACCGCCTTTGGCGCTCATCTCACAGGATGAGCAGGTTATACCAGCCGCACCCATGTCCTGCACGCCGACTATACATCCGGCGGCGATGGCTTCCAGGGTGGCTTCCAGCAGCAGTTTTTCGGTAAACGGATCTCCGACCTGCACGCTGGGGCGCTTCATTTCACTTTCCTCTGAAATCTCCTCGGAGGCAAAGGTGGCACCGTGGATGCCATCCCTGCCGGTGGAAGCGCCGGTAATGAACACCTTATTACCGGTGCCGATGGCGATTGCCGAGGCGGTCCGGCCTGGCTTCACCACTCCCACACTCATGGCATTGACCAGCGGATTGCCTTCATAAGCCGGGTCAAAGTACACATCACCGGCTACCGTGGGTACGCCGAAAGAATTGCCATAGTCACCGATGCCTCGCACCACACCATCGAACAGGTATCGGACACGGGCATTGCTGAGTGATCCGAACCGCAGAGAGTTGAGAGCGCATATGGGCCGGGCACCCATCGTGAAAATATCCCGGTGGATCCCCCCGACACCCGTAGCGGCACCCTGATAGGGCTCTACAGCGGACGGGTGGTTGTGGCTTTCAATCTTGAAGGCCACCGCCATGTCATCGCCGATATCCACCAGGCCGGCATTCTCTTCGCCGGCGGCCACCAGCAGGGAATCACCTTCGCGCGGCAGCGTCTTCAGCAGCGCAATCGAATTCTTGTAGGAGCAGTGCTCACTCCACATGACCGAGTAGATGCCCAGTTCCGTGATGGTGGGCGTGCGGCCGAGTTTGTCGGTGATCCATGAGTATTCCTCTGATGTCAGGCCGTGCTCAAGGGCCAAGGCCTCGTCGACCAGAACTTCCTGCATCATGATTGTGTGACCCGCGCTGGGGTGGGCTTGGGGAGACCAATACTCTTCGTTTGCCTGAACATAAAAAGCCGCCTGCAATAAATTGCTGTCTGATCCACGAATTTGTCGGGAAAGTAGCATTTACTGCCCTTATCTGGGTGGTGCGACCCGGCCGGTCGGGTTCGGGGGAAGCAATGAATCCCATTATTTCGCGTGAGGCACAGTAATTTTTCGGCTTGATGCTTCGATTGCCCTTCTTTCTCGCCAAGGGATTTGTGGCCGCGGAATCCTTTGAGGGTGCGATTCCGGTCATTGACCGGATACATCGGCAGGGACTGCTGACCACCGTAGACCTGCTGGGCGAGCATGTGAAGCGGAAACAACGGGCGCTGGCCGGGAGAGACACGTACATTCATCTCCTGCGGGCGCTGGCGGCATCCGATGGCCTGGACCGCAATATTTCCATAAAGCTCTCGATGATCGGCCAGGTCATCAGCGAGGAGTTCTGCCTGGACAACTTGCGGGCCATATTGGAGGTTGCCCGGGGAACGGGTGCGTTTGTCCGATTGGACATGGAGGACACCGGGCTGATTGATTCCACGCTGGCGATATTTGAGGCCACCTACCCGGATTATCGCGACCATGTGGGGGTCGTGTTGCAGGCCTACTTGAAGCGTACCGGGCGTGATGTGGATCGGATGTGCGACCTGCGGGCCCGCGTGCGTCTGTGCAAGGGAGCTTATAAGGAGCCTGCGAATCTGGCCTCGCAGCGCATGTCCGTCATTCGGAAGCACTTTGTCGCTCACATGCGCACTCTGCTGCAACATGGCCGTTATCCGGCGATTGCGACCCATGATGATTTGATGATCGAGGCTACCCGGTCCTTTGCGCGGTCTGCTGGCATCACTACGGATAGGTTTGAGTTCCAGATGCTGTTCGGCCTCCGGCCCCGGACGCAGCTGCAGATTGTACAGCAGGGCTACAACATGCGGGTCTACATTCCGTTTGGTGACATGTGGCTGCCGTACTACTCTCGCCGGCTGCGCGAGCGTCCCGAAAACATCTTGTTCCTGCTGCGCAACCTGTTCCGCAGGTAGGTCAGTAACGGCCTGTCCAGCGCCGACGGGAACGATGCAACAAAGGGCGGATTTGCCGGGTGTCCCTCGGGGAAATCTAAAGGCAATCGCGGGAAGTCAGGGTCGCGGCTGCCTCTCTGGACGGGCCCGTCCAATCGCCTTGTGAAGTGCGAAACGCAACACCCCTGAAACTGGCATTTGGGGTACCGACGGATAAAGAATTCGTGAAGGGGTGGCGTTCGGCCCAGGTAATGACGATAATAGGTGTGTTGAAAAACCGGATTATCCATGGCCAAGATCAGGCATCATCACCTGAGCGAGGGTGAACGCCACCAGATATACGCCTTGCGGGAGCAGGGGTTGTCAATTCGGGCGATAGCGAAGCAGTTGGAGCGGTCGGCCTCAACGATTTCGCGCGAATTGCGGCGCAATAAGCGTTCAGATGGCGCTTATGACCCCGAGGAGGCCTCCAGAATGGGCCTCAGGTGCCGCGTGCAGCGCCACAGCGTCCAAACAAGGTATTTCCAGACGTATGGGCCTCAAGCATCTGTCCGTTGCTACGGGAGGGCTGGAGCCCAGATCAGGCGGCGGGCTGGCTCCGCACGCAGGAGAAGGGGGTCTCCGTATCGCCCCGTTGCATTTATCAGCTGATCGCCGAGGACCGGGCCCGCGGCGGCGATTTGTGCTTGCGTCGCGAGGGCAGGAAGCGCCGTATGAAGACGGACGCGGGCCGGATGCCGAACCGGGTGGGGATTGAGTCACGCCTAGCGATTGTGGATCAGAAGTCACGCGTGGGGGACTGGGAGGTAGATTTGATCGTGGGTGAGCGGCATAAGGGCTATCTGCTTACGCTGGCAGAGCGCAAGACGAAGCTTTTGTTGATGTGCCAACTGGCCAATAAGCAGGCCGATACGGTAAGGCGGGCCATTATACGGCTGCTCAAGCCATACAAGCGGTGGGTACACACGATTACCGCGGATAACGGGGCGGAATTTGCGAAGCACGAAGGGTTCGCCAAGCAGCTGGGCGCTGCGGTGTACTTTGCGGATCCGTACGCGTCGTGGCAGCGTGGACTGAGCGAGCATACGAACGGGTTGGTACGGGAATATTTTCCCAAAGGCGACCGCCTGACAGGGCTGAATTCGAGTGAGGTGCGTCTGATGCAGGACCGGATCAACCTGCGTCCTCGCAAGGTGCTGGGCTATGGTCCCATCAGGTTTGATGATCCTGCGCTGAACCGTAACGAGGCCATACTGGACGAGTTTGAAGCCCTCTGGATTGATGGCAACAATAGAGTCTACCCGCGTCGGCCCAATAAGCATGGCTTCTATGTGCTCAGCATTGCCGAACTGGTGATTGAGCCAGAGTGACCGCGGTAGCCGATACTGCATCGCGGCGTGCCGTGATTCAGTTGTAGAAGCCTCCGATTTATGGCGGACAGCCTCGGCCGCGCCTTTCGCGCAGCTGCCAGACTCCTGCGTCTGGCCAAGAAAATGATGCCTTCCGGCGGAGAGCCGTGCGGGCTTAGCCGTTGGCCAGAAAACGCTCTGCATCAATCGCAGCCATGCATCCGGTGCCTGCCGCGGTGATGGCCTGCCGGTAGACATGGTCTTGGGCATCTCCACAAACAAACACGCCCGGAATGTCCGTATGCGTTGAGTTAGGCCGTGTCAGCAGATACCCAAGATCATCCATCGGGAGCCAGGGTTTGAACAGTTCCGTATTCGGCTTGTGGCCAATTGCAATGAACAGGCCCTGCACGTGCAATGTGCGCTCGGCTCCGCTGGGGCGGTGCAGCAGACGTACTCCAGAAACCTCCTCATCTCCCATAACATCCGTTACCACGGTATCCCAGATGAATTCGATCTTCGGGTGGTCAAACGCGCGCTGCTGCATGATCTTTGAGGCTCGAAGCGAATTGCGGCGGTGAATGACCCAGACCTTGGTTGCAAATCGGGTGAGAAAAAGGGATTCTTCCATTGCGGTGTCTCCGCCCCCGACGACCGCCAGATCCATTCCGCGAAAGAACGCTCCATCACAGGTGGCACAAGCCGAAACACCGCGCCCCAAGAGCCGCTTCTCATTTTCTAGGCCCAAGTACTTGGCCGAAGCCCCGGTCGCTACAACTACCGTGTCCGCCAGCAGCAGGGTGGCATCGTCAACGACCAGCCTGAACGGGTGCTTGGACAAATCCAAACCCGTAACCATACCAAATTCTACAATCGCGCCAAAACGCTCCGCCTGGCGCTTGAAATCGTCCATCATGTCGGGTCCCATGACCCCGTCCACATAACCCGGGTAGTTCTCAACGTCCGTCGTCGTGGTAAGCTGACCGCCGGGTTCCAGACCCGTGTAGACCAGCGGTCGGAGATTGGCTCGCGCCGCATACAATGCAGCCGTGTAGCCCGCCGGGCCGGATCCGATTATGACGACCTGATGGCGGTTGGCACCTTCAAACGCGTGATCATTGTTCAGCAGCGAAGGCATTGGCTCTCTGATTCTTTGGCTTCCTTGATAACGGGTGCCCGGACCAGCATGCGTCCAGAAATCCGGCCAAAACCCGTAGCGGATGAAAGTCCTGTAAGCTGCGATTGATCCGGCGGGCCCTGCCTGTGAATCCAGATCACAGTCGCAGTTGTGCGTATTCCGACTGATGCGGGTCACTCCGGCCCGTTCAGCATTATGTGCATCATTGTGCGTTCCGGTTTGTGATATCATCTTTATTTGGCGACTAATACAATGGATGTCAGCGACCGTTTGAATGGGGGCCTTGTGCGTGAACAGGCCGTTTGGTTTTCACACGCACAGGATGGCAAGCAGGGCCTCCATTCCGCAATGACGCAGCAGTGCCCGATACCGCCCAGTACATTCATCCCGGCCACCGCTTGTGAGCCGGCGAACCGCGCAACTAATCAAGTCGGCCTGGTGCAGGTTCGGCACGTCCCCGCAGCTATTTACCGCCTACGAAAGGCCCTCAGAGAGGGCCTCAACGCTCTCCGACCGGCAGACTGTGCCCGTCTTCCAATTGGAAAAGAGCGGCACAAAGTGATACAGCAAATGCTTGAACGGCTCCCGCTGAATAGTAACCCCAGTTCACTCATGCGCATGAAGTCCAACTCTGCACGGTCGCCCGGCTGATACATCTGAGCAAAGTAGACTTCCGTAGCAGGACCCTCCGCTGTATTCCAGTGCGTGAGTTGACGCTGCAACGTCCGCAATTGACCCGGCTGACACTCGCCCGGATACCTCCGCTGAAGCTACGCCTTTACCTCCAACTCCGGGTTCACCTCTGGAAACACCAACGCCTCTTCCTACGCTTCCGCAAACGGATCCTCGCGCGTCCGCCAAGTGTACGGCAGCCTAAGCTCACTCGGCAGCTTCCCCCGCCCCAAAAACCTCCGCGCTGTCATCTCTCCCACGCCCGCCTTTACCGCTCCTGTCGTGACCAGACCAACCTGCTTGTACATCCGCCCAAATAAAGAATGGCCTTACCTGCTTGTACGTAACCATCCTGTTCGTGTGACACCTAAATAGTATGCTAACGAACACAACAGCTTCAAGACTCCCATTCTGCCTGTCGCTGCCCTCCATTATGATTGTCGCCACACACTCTTGAAACTCACCACGACGTTGTGACACCGAACAGTTGGCCACACTCTGCCGCGAATATTCGCCTCATTCCAATAACACCTTGGTGCGAAATACTCCCATTTACCAATATGCAGCTCCATTGTAGTAAACCCTGTTCCCACACTCAGCCGAGTCCGACAATGCTAACGTATAAACGCCTTTGCTTTTATTCCCGCCCCACAATCTGGTACATCAGGTCTAAATCCCATAGGCGGCCCTCCACCCAACGACCACTATAGTTGTCGTTGGGCAACTCCTATTCTCAGATAACCGCATGTCAGGCTATACGGATACACGACACAGCAGGTGACTACAAATTGAACAGGTACGCCAGCCGGACCTCGCCTGCAATACTCTTCGCCCCAGTTATCACGGCCCTCGCTACATCAATGTCCGTACGCTGTTCATAAACCACCTCCCCTGCTATCCCGCCTAACCATCTGTAATTACCGCCCAGCCCCATCACAATGTTATGGCCAATGTGGTAGTTCACCCCCGCCGTAATTTGGAACAGCATTGACGTATCACTGTAGGTGTGCTCAGTTGTACGCGGCCTGACGATCACATTTCGCTCACAAACATGACCGGGCAGACAGTGGTTCGCGTCATCGTATAGGGGATTTGTGGCTTTCGCGCGCATATGACCCACCCCTATTCCAACCACGGCTTGCGTATGCTCCACCACCTTAAATGCCGAGATGCCAAGAATAACACTGGTTGAGCTAACGCTACCGTGGGAGCCGACATTTGTCTCAATCTTGAATAGTTGAGACCTGTCCGCATTCCAATTAAACGTCACAGCTTTCTGCTCGTAAGACAGCTTCTTATCTTCAGCTGATAGCTCCAGTCGTAACCAGGCCAGATGCCGCCCCACATGACCGCTCCACATTCTCCCGGCAGGAACATTCGCGTAGTAACCCCACCTGCTTCCCTCCGTCAAGACACTGCTGTCGTCTGACGCGCCTGAAGCCCGTGGAAGCACTTCCTTATAATTGGCCTTCGCATCAAGATCCGTTCCAAACGACGCGCCGACATACCACAGGCCACGAGCAAAGTAATTCTCTTGGTTTTGAGCGTTAGCATTAGATGGCCCCACACAAGTGACAATCCACGAAGTAGCAAGCGCACAGAAAAGCACATCGCGCGCCGATGGATTCTTTCCTTTACCCCAATGACCGATTCCGCTGAGTGAGTTATTCATTTATTTCAAGTCGAGTTTGTACCCTACAAAGCCCGCAAAAACGCCGACTCCGCCATTAACATTAGACGTGACCGCGATCGGCTCGCTATTTGGCTCAGCTGAGAGATGGCGTTGCAAACGATATGTCAGTGCGTAATCGTAAAACGCTTTGGAGATGTGCATCAAGTACGCAGCTGGGCTGCAACCTCCAGCGAGCGTTGTGTTCGCATCAATATACGCCCAATAACAATCCTCACGCAGGGCAAAAGAGAAACTAATACTGAACTCAATCCGCTCGCCATTCTTGGTTCTATCCGAAAAGATGGCATCCCGCAGTCCCAATCGCTCTCCTGACGGACTGATATCATAGTGGGGGGCGTTTTCACCCACTATCGATCCGGCCGTCGTTTCAAACAATAGCGGCCTTTTTAAATCGTTGTTCGCCGCCGCCGGGACCACCACCAGTTTATAATAGTTTCGCTCTTCCTCCTTATCCTTAAGGCTTACTGTCACATGTGCTTCTACATACACTGTCTCAAACACAGCAAGATGAGCCGCTTCCACCAACTTGTAGGTATATTCGACTTCAATCTCTGTCGGCACATAATCGTGAGCCTGAAGGGATGGGTGGCCGAACCGTTCAACGTTAAGTTGATATTCCGTACCTGGTTTTGGGTGTGTCATTGTTGCCCGATACACTCCCTCGCCAAAATGGTCTAGAATAAGTTCTAAGTTCCCGTCCTTACTGGTTATGGTTACTTGGGCATCCGAGATCCCGATAAACCGGGCCTGCTCCGCCCGTAGGCTCTGCGCGCGACTGAGGTGAACACTCCACACACTGTCCGGCGTGAAGTAACTGTTCACAACGGTCGCTGGGTTTACGCTCGGAAGTTCAATTTCCAGCGTCGTTTCACAGCCGACGAGGGCCGCAGACAATACAACAAGATAACGCACACGGTTAAACATATATTAGTAGGTACGCCGATATGTAATGTAGGGTACAATAGGCAGCAGGCTTACCTGCTTGAACACGTTGCGTCCTTGTTCCTCATCCCTATACAAGTAGAACGGATTCTTGCGGTTATAGGCGTTATACGCACCTATACTGATCGTGCGTTCGCCACCTCTCTGTGGCCTGGACACGTTGATTCCGAGATCCATGCGGTGATAGTTTCGCATACGGTACTGGTTTCGTTGACCGAAGTGTTCAATGTTACATGCGGCGCATGGACTGATCGCTACAGACCAGGCCTGGTATACCATAGTCGGCAACGAAATCGCTGCCCCAGTGGAAAATGTCCATACCGCTGACAGCTCAAGGCCCTCTGCCAGTTCCTGATTCATTACCACAGCAACATCATGCCTCCGATCATACCTGTAGGGAAACGGCTTACCCCCGTTGAATGCCGGGAAAGTACGATTTGTCCAGGATAGTGTGTATCCGATCCATCCGTTGGTGCTGGTGCCGCTTTTACGAATCAAGACTTCCGCACCGTACGAATTCCCGCTGCCAAGCTCCACTTTGTCCTCCCAACTTGCGCCCTGGTTTAGAAATTGGGCGCCGTTCTTGTACTCCACCAAGTGTGTCATCGTCTTGTAATACCCTTCCGAGCTAAACTCAATACCATTGGACAGATACGCTCGTGATAGACCCACCGTAAAGATATTGCCCGTCTGCATGGGGATTTGATCAGTCACGGGTAGCCACAGATCAGTGGGCAGCGCCAGCCCACCATTTGGGAGCAAATATATGAATTGGGCCATCCTACCATACGACCCGGTTACACGCCATCGACTCAAGACCGAATACCGAGCCGACACACGGGGTTCCGCCACCTGGTACAGCTTGCTATTTACCGAAAACGCAGCCCATCTAATGCCCATGTTGATTCTAAACCGGCCACCCACAATAAACATATCCTCGGCATATAACGCAACACCGACACCCTTTAGTCTCGTGCCTCCGGTTCCCCAATTATGATCTCCCCCATAATCGTTGTTGATACCAATGGCTCCGGGCGTGAACTCCTGGGTGGCAGCCGTACCACCAAATCTAATATGATGGCGAGGACTGTGACTGTACTCCAGGTCAGCCTTCAACCGCAGTTCCCGAATACGGGATGTATAACGGTAGGCATACTGCCCGTTGAGATCACTTCTGTAATCCTCGCTTGAACGGTACGTGTAATGGGAATAAGATGCCGTAATGTTACTGAACAATTTGTTGGTCATTAGCCTGTTCCACCGAACCGTCGCAATACGGTTGCTCCACTTCAACATTGACTTGTAGCTCCATTCTCGTTCGTTCTGATACGAGTACCCATCGCGCCCTTGATAGAAACTGCCGTATATTTTGTCGCGCTTTGACAATTGACTGTTGATTTTGGCATTTGCATCACTGAACCTGTAGCCAACGACCTCCTTTTCCATAAACGGTCTAACAAGGACATCAATATACGTCCGTCGCCCGGCGACGAGATAGGATCCCAATCCCTTCCTTATCGGTCCTTCTTGCACTATCCTTGAAGCCACTGCACCGAGAACGAATGATCCTGCGTGGCGCGTTGAATTCCCTTCCCGCATACCTACGTCCAGGACCGAAGAAAGAGTGCCTCCGAATCTGGCCGGAATCCCACCCTTGAGCAAGTTGACATGACCCAGAGCATCGGAATTAAACACAGAATAAAACCCAAACAGATGGTAGATGCTGTATATACGGCCACCATCAAGCAGGGTCAGCGTCTGATCTGCACTGCCGCCACGAATGTGCAAACCACTTGAAGCCTCCGAGCCTGCCTGAACGCCAGGCAGCAATTGCATGGAACGCAGCGGATCCACTTCTCCTAAAATTGCAGGAAGTGATTGAATCTGGGTGATCGGGATATGCATTACGTTTAGAGGCGACCCCTCAGATGGCTCTTGTATCCGATCCACTACAACCGTGATGCTGTCGGCAATCTTCCAGATGGGCACTAATTCAACACTCAGACTGATATCATCTGTCACATATAGGTCCGATACCCACATTGCATATCCCACGTATGAAATCTGGACTGTCACAGAATCCGCCGGAACAGTGAGGCTGAAAAAACCATATTGGTTTGATGATGTGCCCAATTTGTTATTTGGCTCAAGAATGTGGGCACCGAACAGAAATTCCCCACTTTCGGCATCTCTAACGAACCCGTTGATGGTCGCCTCCTCCGACTCAATCGGGTTTTGCGCTGAAGCGTACCCTCCCAATGGCAATACAAGCCCGACCAGTGTTATGGCAATCCATCCTATTCGCATTCGCTGTTCAACAATCCGCTTCACCTGGCTCGAATGTCTTCCGAATTATGCGATATACCTATCATATGAACTCGGATCGATTCGTAGACGAGTGTGTCGCACATGGAACTGCTCTCGTCACGGGCAGACGACAGCTTGCGCGTGACCGAACCAATACGGCTCCTTTTCAGATGTCTCGTCATGCATTCAATCATGCCAGTCACGCCTCCTTATATCCGCATTCTACACCGTAGTTCTTCCTTTGTGTGCCATTCGCGAACTTCCGTCAATGTGGTGGTACCATCGCGGTAGCCGTTGAGCTGTCTCCAAATCATGTCCTAACTCATCCTGGCGAAAACACCCCTGTTTACGACTGATTATTGGGCTGGTTCCAAGGCCCCTCTGATTTTACCGGACTTTCCCGTTCCTTGCCCGGCGAAGAGGGCTGTCGGGGGGGGGGGGGGGGGGTTAAAAAAAAAAAAGGGCTTTAGGTTTTTTACCCCATGGGCGGTAACACGGCGCAGAAGG
>JAPPNA010000023.1:13051-17724 GCA_028873925.1 Bacteroidota bacterium
CCCCCCCCACCCGCCCCCCACCCCCCCCCCCCCCACCCCCTCCCCCCCCCCCCCCCCCCCCCCCCGCCCCCCCCGGGCGGGGGGGGGGGGGGCCCCCCCGTGAAAATGTTCAAGGGCAGTTCGAGTGATTCCGCCAGTGTCGGATCACAGGCGCAGAAGCTACAGCAGAACGTCAACGTCAGGCATGTGACCGTAGTGGACGATCGTGGGCTGCTAACGCATGCGTTAATCTGTAATGACCGCAATCCGTTGGGGCTGAGCTGGCTGACCACCATGCGGAGATCCGAGATCCGCAAAACGGTGGTGCCAAAGGGTTGCTGCCGGACTTGTTTGATGAAATCAATCTGGCGGAAGAGGAATGTGATCTGTAGCCGGATGAAAGGTTAGTTCTGTGCCTAGAACCGCATCGGACTACGAAAAGCGCCGAGAAACGGGCCAGGCTGCTTCGCAAAACAGAACAGCAGCTCAACAAGGTGGTCTTGATGAGCTGCCGTGAGAAGAGTTCGTTGCGGGCCAGTCTATCATTGGCCTGCGGCTCGGCAAGTGGGTGGGAAAATGGAAGATCTTTGACCGTGATTTCCAGGAGGATCACTTCTCGTACACGCGGAACGAGGAGGCATTCGATGGGATGTACGCGCTCCGCACGACCCTGGACCAGCAGCCGACAGACACCGTTATAGTGGCGTACTTCAAGCGGCTCGCGGTGGTGGAGACCGCATTCCGGACGCTGAAGTCGGTCTCACTGAAAGTGCGCCCGATTTCACCGCCGGATGATCAGTCATGTGTTTCTGTGCATGCTGGCTTACTATTCGGAGTATCACCTGCGCAAAGCGCTGACTTCAATGTTATGGACCGAAGAGGGTCCTGAAGGCAAAAAAGCGCAGCGCAAAAACGCGCAGCGCAAAAACGCGATTGAGCCAGTAAAGCGGTCCACCCAACAGCAGGCGTTCAAGCTCCTCAGCATCAGGGTGATATAAGCCTCGATGGCCAGCTCTGCCAGCCTACCGTGCCGGAGGTGCTTTGAAAAAATCACCAACTCTCATGCCGCGAAGGACGCTGGGAACAGGGGAGTGTTTCCGTCAAGACTTCCAGGAGTTCCGAGGAGCGGTGCAGCCCCAGGTTGAGGACCACCAATCTGAACTGACGGACATCATCAATCTCATTCGGTGGGGATCTTGATCCGAATGCACACCCATTTGCCTATCCGTTACCGCACCCCTGACTTCTATCATTCTCGTTGACTCTGGCAACATAACGCCGGCGGAGAACTGCATAGCCACCAAAATCGCTCGGTACGCTCAGGAAATGCGCGTTGTAACTCCAACTGACTGCTCAAAGGCCCCTCTTCTGGTCTGAAGCCTGATCCGAAAAGAACGGATTCCACCGGTTCGGGCCCGCCCGGCAAATCCCGTGATTTGGCCACGTACTGACCATTCCGATCATCAGTGCCGGCCGAATACGGGCAAACTCAGGCTCTATCTCCACTGATACCGCAGGCTCAGAAATATGTGGCGCGTCGCAGCCGGAAAAAACTGCGGTGCCCCAAATCCGGCGTTGCCGTATAGCAACACGCGATCATTGAGCAGGTTGTTCACATCCAACGACAGGCGTAAGCCCTGCCACGATCCCTGCAGCTGGGCCGAAAGCAGCACATACGGGTCCACGGTCAAATCGTCCACCGGCTGCCCGGCAGCGTCTTTGCCGCCGCTATTGTCGATGTATTGTGTGCCCACATATTTCGCATGTGAGCGTAGCGTCAGGCCCCGCCAGGTATACGACAGACCGAGATTGCCGGAACGGGCCGGAAAGCCGCCAATGGGATTGCCCGCCCGTTCCGCAGGCCGAATGGAAAAGTCCGCAGCGGTAACATATTCCACAAATCGTACAAATCTGCTTCTGCTGATCGTAGCATTAGCATAAGCCTCCAACCCCGTTGCCAGGGTGCCCGCCGCCTCTGCTTCCAACCCGAAATGCCTCGTATGATCAGCGTTGCCCGTCCTGGGTACGCCGAATTGGTCCAGTCCGCCACTCGGTACGATCTCGTCGCGGAAGTCCATCCAGTACAGATTCGCCGCCGCATGCCACCGGGGTTGCCGCACCTGGCCGCCGAGCTCCACATCGACCAGCCGCTCCGGCCTGACAATGGGGCGGTCATAGTCGTAGTCCCCGGCCGCGTTCAACTCAAACTGGGGCGCAAATCCCGCACCCGCCTCTTCGCCATCATACAGGGATTTCATCCGGGGCTCACGGTTGGCCAGCGAAACGCTGATGTACCCGCTGACCGGTGCGTTCGGGTGGAATGTCAGACCAATCCGGGGATTGACAAACAAATAGTCCACATCGAACGCATTGCCGAAAAACCGCTCTTCGAAAATCCGATAGCGGCGCCAGGTCATCTGGACCTCTCCCTGCGCCACCAGATCCGGCCGCAAATGCATTCGGTGGCTTCCGTACACGGACGTGACCAGCTTTTCACCCCGCACGCTGTAGACGCGGTAATCGCTTTCCGGGCCAACCACCGAGGCGGGCAGCTGCGCAGACTCCTCAACACGCCCCCAGCGCAACGACCGGTGCAGACGGCCTTCCAGGCCGAAAGCGGTTTCGCGTGTGCCGCGTGTCAGGGTGACGCGTGGCAGCCATCCGATCTGCCACTGATCCAGCGCGGCCCTGAACAGCACGGCCGCATCCGGGGCGGCAACAAAAAGTGGCAACTGCCGCGCGGCCGTGTCCAGGTCGCGCCAGCTTTCCGGCAACCGCAGGTAGTCGGCGGAGCGGAATGTGCCCCCAAAATCAAACTCCCCAATCCCCTTTATCCAGAACAGAGCCTGCTGCAGGCGGACATTGTCGCTGATTGACCCGTCGTGCAGCAGCTCCACATGCGGCTGGTGGAACCGCTCCACATCTGCGGTAAATGCGCTGAAGTTGTACCTGCGGTTGATTACGGTCCCGAATTCGTCCGTCACAGACGCATTGTTCGCAGCCTTGGGAATCCCCACATAGGCCAGCCCATCATATTGGGGACCTCCATAAGACTGCAGTGTTAGGGTGTGCCGGTTTCCGTAGCGGCGAATGCCGGCAAAGTAGCGCCAGTATTCAGACCAGGACCAGTTGCGGTAGCCATCGCTGAGCAGGCGGCTCGCCCTTGCAAACCCTACATAGCGGCCGCCCAGCAGTCCGGTATTGATCTGAGCGGTGTACCGCTGGGTGTTGTAGGTGCCGTAGCCCACCTCGCCTGCGGCCTCCAGGTTGGGTCGGAAGGGGTCGGTCACGATATTGATGGCACCGCCGATGCCGGTGGATCCGTAGAACGAGGCTCCAGCGCCGCGCTGGATCTGGATGTCGCGAATGGCTCCCTGCAGGTCATAAAAATTGATCCAGAACACATTGTGCTCTTCCGGGTCATTCTGGGGAATGCCGTTTATCGCAACCGCCACGCGCCGCTGCCCGAATCCGCGCAAGCGCAGATAAGTGTACCCGAGATCGTTGCCGTTTTCGCTGTAGTGTGTAATGGATACCGTACGCGCGAGTTGTGCCGGGATGTCCTTCATGGCGGGGAGTGTTTCCAGATCGCGCGCGGTAATGTTCGTATGCGTCATCGGGGTCAGTCCGGCCTGCGCCCGGCCAGCAACTGCCTCAACTTCTCCGCCGTAGAGCATTGCCTGCTCAAGCACAATCTCAAAATGTCGGGTTGACCCGTCTGCCTCAACCCGGGCCGTACGGTAACCCAGCCGGCGCACTTCCAGGATGTATCGTCCCAGGGGTGCCTCAAGAGCAAACGCCCCTGCGGCATCCGTGGTGGTCGCGGCTATCATCTGATCGGAATCAGGCTGCAGCAGCCGGACCGTAGCCGAAGCAAGTGGCTGGCCGTGGGTGTTGGTGACCGTACCGGTCAGCTGTGCCGTGTAACCCGGCAGTAGGAAAATCAACAAAAGCAATGGCATGGCACGAAGTGTACGCACTGGGTGGGGCTACCCTGCAGGCCACTGCTGTTTCCCTACGCCGGTATTAGCCGGGTCAGGTTCTAAGGGTCTGATCTCAGCCTCTGCCTTCAGAGGCACCCCCACAGGTGAAGAATAACAGCGCCAGCACCCGGTCCAGCCGGACCGGGCACTGACACCAGCATGGTTCCTGGCACCGTCCTACTCTCCCACCACAAAGGGCAGTACCATCGGCGCTGCGGGACTTAACGACTCTGTTCGGAATGGAAGAGGTGTATCCCCCGCGCAATAAGCACCAGGAAATCCTGTGTGCCGTCAAAAAGCGGCCAAAAAAATTCTGACCGCTGACATCGCCAGAATAACGCGCCCACGCACACGAGCCCTGAGCTGTGTAAAGCTCAAAGGAGTTAAGTCGAACGGGCGATTAGTACGGCTCGGCTGAACATGTTACCATGCTTACACCTGCCGCCTATCAACGTCCTAATCTCGGACGGCCCTTCAGGGAGACCTATTCTTGCGGTGGACTTCGTGCTTAGATGCTTTCAGCGCTTATTCCTGCCGAACATAGCTACCCTGCGGTGCAGCTGGCGCCACAACAGGTACACTAGAGGTTCGTCCACTCCGGTCCTCTCGTACTAGGAGCAGATCCGCGCAAGTCTCCAACGCCCGCGGTAGATAGGGACCGAACTGTCTCACGACGTTCTGAACCCAGCTCGCGTGCCGCTTTAATGGGCG
>JAPPNA010000057.1 GCA_028873925.1 Bacteroidota bacterium
ATTATCTTGAAGCGGCTGGAATCCTTGCGGCGCTTCGTGCAGGAATCTCAGCTGACTCCGTGAAACGTCCATTGCAGCCTACCAAGTTCGGTCGCTGGCGCAGACCGGGCGTATCGTTGGCTACCGGCAAATTGAGTGTCGCGTCTGACATCGAATAGTTGTTTAGGAATTCATATGGTAGGGTTAGGCGGCGCGGAGTACGGGCTTATAACCCCCGGCGCACTGCTAAGTGGACTTCATGCTCGGTGGGCAACCGCAAGACTTTGGCGCTGCAAGTCTGACTGCCGTTGACATCCTTACGCGTCGTTGGCATCGGGTCTTGCCGGGTTCCGCGCACCGGTTTCAATTAAGGTACGGTCTTTCGTGCACATCCTGCTTATTCCCAAGTCGTCTCCCGTCCCGTTAAACTGACACCAAGTTATTCAGCAGCATCGGAGCAAGTCTGCTAACCGGACCGGCAGGCAGAGCTGGTATTGACGGATGTTCCCTTTTCTTTTCGCCTGAATGAGGCCTGTTCTGATCTCAAGTAGCTGTTGGTACAAGCACCAACGCCGAATCCCGAGCCGCAAATTGGGCCCGAATCCTGCAGATTCCTGCAGAAATCCAGGCCCCTCAGGGTGGCCACCATCAATCTGAATGGGTGGCCACTTTGAATCTGAATACACAATCCTGCTGCGCAGCAGCCGACGCGTCGGCAAAAAGACCTTCAAGGTGACCCATGCCAACCTGTCAAGGCTACGCTCGGAGCTCGTTGACCAAATTGAGATCCTGGTGAAGGGCGGTAGCGCGGTCAAGCAATTTGAAGATGCCTTTGAAGTTGTTGCCAGCAAGCGCCACGGCCATGTGGCCGCAGTACTGGGGACGATTAGCAAGCTTGGCCTGCCGTTTCCCCAAGTTGCTGCTTAGTAAAACCTTTAGAGGTGGATCTGGTGTCGTGTTTCCGGTCTTTCAAGTTGTCATGTGTGTCCGTTGAGGCCGGTGAGTGAGTTGTCTCTCGGCTCCCTGTGTGTGGCCGTGGATTTGTCGGGCTGTTGGTCGCACCGGACCTGTGCTGGCGTGCTTTCGGCGCAGCACAATGAGACAGCTATTTTGTTTCGCGAGTCAGCACTTTCCGCACCAACAGCCCTGTTCACGGCCTGCCTTGTAGCCCAACAGCGCTATGGAAAGTCGTCGTATTCCAGTCTACATGGTCTGATGGCCGGGCGGAGGCGGATCCCGCCCCCGTCTCTGGTAGCCGCCGAGGATAGTCAGCAGCAAAGTGCAAGCCCCCAGCGTCTTGCATTCGGATAAGCCCAAGATGCGGGCGAACTCCGTCAATAAAGCAAGCTCCATTTCGGTGAAGAAGACTTCTGGATCCAAATCCGGCATAGTCCGCCCCAACAGCATCAGCACCATCAGGCACCAGGCAATCACCAAGTGGATGGCCAGCGACCGCTGCAGCCGCAGTGCAAACCGATGTGCACGGCTTTCCACCTTGCAGCCGCTTTTGAGCACCCGAAAAAAATCCTCAATCCGCCACCGCTTCAGGTAATATTCCAATACCTGCTCCGCGTCGCTGACCGACCACACCGGAAGACTCGTCAGCAGGTACCATTCTATGGCTTCTTCGCCCTGCGGCGGCGATATCTCTCTGATATGCACCGCAGATAGTGTCACCGGATCCGCATCTGGAACTACTCGGGTCGCCGGCAGGGTCACCTGACAGTATCGTAGTTCGGCCGCGGCTGAGCGATGGCATCGGGCACGCGCCTTCGGGCGCGCCGACCGGCGTTTAACCTCAATCGTGATCCGCCCAGCGGCTTTGCCGCCGGACATCGTCTGAAACATCTTCTTTTTTTTGCTCAATTTCCGGTCCGCACTCGCCGGCACCAGCAGGTGTACCCGCCCAAGGTGTCGTTGCGCGTCAAACAGCGCAAAACTGTCTACTTCCTGGTCCATTACGGTGATCACCTGGATCTTGCGGGACAGCTCCTGGGCCGCCGCACAGGTATCCTCATAGGCATCCAGCCAACGCTGCGCCTTCGGCTTCAACGGCCCGTGGGTCGGATCGGTACATAAGTGCTTATCTGCAAACGTCCGCGCGCATCCACAAACTTGAAGACCATGCACACCTCACGGGCCATCGCCCCACGTGTGGCGAACCGCGGATCAGCCGCTACGGCCTCAAGCCGATCCCGTGATTCCGGCGCGCTGAGTACCTGACTCCGCCTGAACATACCACAAGACTATGTGGCATAATTCACAATGTCAGTTCAAAAAAGTGGGGGTACGTGCAGAGCAAGGTCAGCCCTCAATTCGTGCGGGCCAGATGGCCAAAATGCAGCGCATTGAAAAAGAGCTTATAAGTGCCGCGCGGCTGCCCCCGGAACTGGGGCCGGAATCCGAACAGGATCACATGACCCTGCCCAAGGCCGACGCGCAGCACTGCCGCCTCACCCGCAATATGAGACTCCTCACCCATCGCCCATCCGCTCATAAGAATACCCTCTTCCGCATAGTGCGCAATAACCTCAACCGGCAGCTCAGGCCCGGGCGCGAATTCCATGCGGCCACCCTCCTGCCGGGACGAGCGCCGAACTGTCCCGAAGGCACGACTGCGTACAAATGAGGCCGCAGCCTCCGACTCCATGCCCCAGCCTACCGGATGGGATGTATCCACCTTGATGCGGACCAGCGATCCGGGAATGAAGAACTGCCGGGATGAGACTCCGCCAACAATATTCTCAACAGGCAGCCCGAACTGATTGATCACAAAATCACTCGCCGCATCCAAGGCAACGAGCGTGCCTCCCTGCTCCACATATTCCTTCAGCGCTAAAGTACCGTTGAGCTCCAATCCGCCGGTATACTCTTCGGGCATCATGCCGGTGCGGTGGCCGTGCAGCAGCCCGCCAGAACTCTGGTGCGGGAGAATAATTGCGGAATACCGTTGCAGATTACCCGCCTGGATATCCGCATCGTGGAGCGTGTCCGCGTCAAACGCATACTCTTTGAGCAACCAGCGTGTCCATCCCTCGTCCATATTGCTGATCCAGGACTTGTACAGCCCGATTTTGGCCGGAGCCACCGGCTGCGTGTCCGCTGCGGCTTCCTCCAGACTATGGAAGTCCACGCCGGTGGCACCCGCTATCCGACCCAGCCGCCGACTGCGTTCCACCCTCAGTGTACCCGGCGGCCAGGCATGCCCTTCGGCCATCACCGTATCCCGCAGCACTCCGACCTCCAGACCGCCGGCCATCGCTAGGTTCAGTGCATAGCGGCTGCGGTTGGGCCGCGCATCAAAAACATAGCCATGGGTGCCTTCACCATGAAGCTCGCCGGGCGCAGGGACCAGATTGGCCGTAACGGGCACCGCAGCCATCGAATCCGGCCAGTGTGACACCGTATCCACCCGAATGCCCATCTGCATCGGCAATGTCCAGCCAGCCAGATCATACGGTACCTGCGGGGCACCATCCGGTCCCGCCCTGCGGTCAGGATAGACCTGCTTTTCCAACAGGTCCGTCAGATACGGCCGGAATGCCTGGGCCGAAGGGATCACATAGGACCCGGTCGGATAGGTTGTATCTCCAACACTGAACGGCTCCATGGCGCGCTGAATTTCTATGCCTCCGGTGCGCAGCAGATTGACCAGCGCCAGCTCCTCACCGGCATTCCACTGATCGGCGGGCAGGATATAAGCCGCCGGGCCCTCCGACTGCTCAATGGCATCGCGGCCCATTCGCCAGATGTTGTACAAGAAGGTGCTGCGCCGATCCGCAGCCACCCGCAAAACCGCCATGGATGCGGTCACCATATAATTGATCGGGTCGGCAAAATGCGACCAGCCACCCTCCCAGGGAAAGGGATAGAAAATGTTCGTGCCGCTGGTGGGATGGTGCCCGCCCACATAGCTGGGGATGGAGTTAGGATCAAAGTAACGCGGAGAAGGGGTCGCATGGCCTGTCTCCGTCAGCAGCCCCACCATGTTGTGGAAATAAGGCACCGTCCGCATCCCGCCGTTCCACCACATACTGAAGGTTACCCCCGAAATCACCCCGGGCATCCGCTTCATGGCAAACCGATTGGCCATGGCACTGCCGACCAGGTTGACCGCAGTCGTAACGCCGGGATGGATACGTGGATTGACCGGATCAGTGAAGGGCGGCAGAAATATTCGCGTCCAACTCGGACTGGTCTGATGGTGGTTGAAGACAATCTGGGGGTACCACCGGTTGTACAGCACCTCCGTGACTGCTTTTGACTCCGGCATGTTATTCATGAACCAGTCCCGATTGTTGTCGTGGCCGGTGTAGTAGTGGTACAGCCACGGCGGCCGGGTCGCCTCGTACGGACCGCCCACCGTGTGGTCATACCAGGACGCGATCAGATCCAGCCCGTCCGGGTTCATCACCGGCATCAGCAGCAGGATGGTGTTGTCACGAATATGACGCATTTCATCAGATTCCTCGGAGGCCACACGCCACGCGAGAAGCGGAGTCATTTGAGCACCGGCCACTTCAGTGGCGTGCAGGCCGCCATCAATCCACACGATGGCTTTGCCCGATTCGGACAGGGATCGGGCTTCGGCCTCGTCAATGCGGGCCCGCGCAAGTGACTCACTTATCTGCCGCCACTGCCGGAGATTTTGAAGATTCTCACGGCTGGAGATAAGCAGCAGGATCAATGGCCGCCCAAGTACCGATTCGCCGATTTCGCGGATAACAACCCGCTCGGATGCGTCGTCGAGCGCCTCAAAGTACCTGAGCAGCTGGTCGTAACGGGCGAGCTTGTAGTCATCTCCGGGCATGAAGCCGAGCACATCGGCCGGATGCGGTACGGCAGTCTGCGCCTGCACACCCCCGGTCAGGACCGCGGCCAGAAGAATACACCCCGGTATCAGTTTTCGGATCATCAGCTGTTTCGGATCGGTGCGCCACGCTCGTCCGGTATGCAGGGTCCAGTCGGCCGCTCATCTTCCGGCACCGCATACTGGATGCGCAGCCGGGCCAGTTCCTCTTTCAGCTCCGTAACAATATCCGCATAAGCCGCATCCGCATAGACACTGTTCAATTCCATGGGATCGGCCTGGAGATCAAACAGCTCCCATTCATCGCGGGTATAGAAGTGGATCAGTTTGTGGGTGGCCGTTCGGATCCCGTAATGCCGCTCCACGCAGTGATAGCCGGGGTACTCATAGTAGTGGTAATAGTGGCTGGTCCGCCAGTCTTCGGGCACTTCACCCAGGAAAATGGGCTTCAGACTGCGTCCCTGAAGGTCAGCAGGCGGCTCCACACCGGCCAGGTCCAGGAAGGTAGCCGCAAAGTCCAGATTCGAAACCATGGCCGAACTGACACTGCCCGCCTCAACTTGTCCGGGCCACCGCACCAGCAGCGGGGTCAGCAGCGACTCCTCATACATCCAGCGCTTATCATACCAGCCGTGCTCGCCGATATACCATCCTTGGTCCGATGAGTAAATAACCACGGTGTTCTCAGCCAGGCCGCTTGCATCCAGATAGTCCAGCAGCCGCCCCACATTGTCATCAACGCCAGCTACCGTGCGCAGGTATTCCTTGATATAGCGCTGGTACTTCCACCGGGTCAGGTCGTCGCCTTCCAGTCCGGCCGCGTGGAATTCCTCATTGCGGGGGTCGTAGACCTCTCGCCACCGGGCCACCTGTGCCTCATTCATACTGCTCGGAGGGACCAGTTTCAGATCATTCACATTGAGATGGCGCGCGATGGTCATGCCCTGCTCAGCGGCAGGTGAAGCGCGTCCGCTGTAATCATCAAACAACGTAGGGGGCTCCGGGATTTCCCGGTCCGCGTACATCTCAAAATGGTCCGGGCCGGGATGCCAGCCCCGGTGGGGTGCCTTGTGCTGGTACATAAGCATGAACGGACGCTCCGTGTCCCGGCCGGTCTGCAGCCAGTCCAGCGCCAGGTCGGTGATGATGTCGGTGGTGTACCCTTCCATGCGCACCGTATCATTCGGCACCAGGAATCTCGGATTGTAATAGGGGCCCTGTCCGATCAGCACCTGCCAGTAATCGAACCCGGTGGGCTGACTGCGAAGATGCCACTTGCCGACAATCCCGGTCTGATAGCCAGCCTGCTGCAAGAGCTTGGGGAACGTCTGCTGCGCGCCATCAAACAGCTGCCCGTTGGTAAGCTGCCCGTTGAGGTGGCTATGCTTGCCGGTCAGGATGACCGCACGGCTGGGTGCGCAGATGGAATTGGTCACCAGACACTGGTCAAAGCGCATCCCCTCCTCGGCGATGCGATCCAGGTGTGGGGTTTCGTTTACCTGCGATCCGTACGCACTCAATGCGCGGGTCGTGTGGTCGTCAGTGAAAATGAATATGATATTGGGGCGCTCGGCTTCCTGAGGTGCCGTATTGCAGGCACCCACCGCGAGGACCAGCAACAGCGGAGTCAATCTTATGTACATGTGGCTTGGATCATCTGAAGCTGTGCACCCGGACAGTCGGGTGCGCAGGGAAGATAGCAATTTACGCGCAGGCTTATCGCCGCCACGAGATCTTCACACGAATACGCCGGTGCCCGGTCGTATCTTTGGCACCGGATTAATGAATGAACTATGGCCTTGGAACGAACACTTGCCATCCTGAAGCCCGATTGCGTGCGCAAGCAGCTGATCGGCGAAGTACTGCGCCGCATGGAGGCGGCGGGATTCCGAATCTGTGCGCTCCATATGCAGCACCTTTCCAGAGCACGCGCGGAAGGCTTTTATGCGGTGCACCGGGATCGACCGTTTTTCGGGTCACTGGTGGAATTCATGATCAGCGGACCCTGCGTGCCGCTCGTGCTGGAAAAAGAGAATGCGGTAGAGGACTTTCGGACTGTTATCGGGGCGACGGACCCGGCTGAAGCGGCCCCGGGAACCATTCGGGCCGCCCACGCGGATAATAAGGGCGAGAATATCGTCCACGGATCTGATTCACCGGCAAACGCCCGCACCGAAATCGCTTATTTCTTTGGGGACCTCTCAGCCGATTAATCAAGAGCCATGTCACACCAAGTCTGCCTTCGGGCTGCAATCATTACGATGCTGGGTCTGATCACGGTGCCGTCCAGCTACAGTCAGTCGGTCCGCACGGGCGCGATGGTACTGGCGGATGCGCAATTTGACCGGCTTCAGGGGATGCGTGTCGGTCTGGTGGTCAACCATACGGCCCGTGTAGGCGAAGAGCACCTCATCAACCTGGTGCACGCCGCGCCGGGGGTGAGTTTGGCGGCCCTGTTCGGTCCGGAACACGGTCTGCGAGGACTGGAGGAGGATGGCGTTTCCATTGCCGATGGGATAGATGACCTTACCGGTGCTCCGGTCTACAGCCTTTACGGTACAAACCGCCGGCCAACCCCGGCAATGCTGGCCGATGTGGATGTGCTGGTATTTGACATTCAGGATGTAGGGGCCCGGTTTTACACGTTCATTTCGACGATGGGCCTGGCCATGCAGTCGGCGGCGGAGTCGGGTATTCCGTTCATCGTGCTGGATCGGCCCAATCCGCTTTCCGGCAGTTATGTATCGGGCTTTGTGCTGGAGCCTGACCAGAGTTCCTTTGTGGGGATGTACCCGATTCCGATTGCGCACGGACTTACCATCGGAGAACTCGCGCAGATGATCCGGGGAGAAGCACTGATGCCCGGACTGGATTCGCTGAACCTGGAAGTGATCAGGATGGAGAATTGGGAGCGGCATATGCAGTGGCCCGATACCGGATTGCCCTGGGTCAATACGAGCCCCAACATCCCGGATTTCATGACAGCGCTGGTGTATCCCGGCACCTGTTTTTTTGAATCCACTTCGGCCAGCGAAGGCCGGGGCACGCCGACCCCCTTTACGCTGGTGGGGGCCCCCTGGGCGGATCCGGCCGCCCTGGTCCGAACGCTGACCGGGTATGCACTGCCTGGGGTGTCATTTGAGGGGGTGACCTTTACCCCGGAGCCGACCGAGGGCATGGACACCAACCCCAAGCTTTCCGGTGAGCTGCTCGGCGGCCTCCGGATTACCGTGACCAGCCGCCGGGATTACCGTCCGGTGGAAACCGGAATTCACATATTTCACACATTCTACCGCGCCGCACCCAACCCGGACCAATTCCTGTCACGCCCTCATTGGCTGGCGCGACTTTCCGGGACCGTTCGCCTTGAGCAGATGCTGAGTACTGCCGGTCCGGCGGCTATTGTGGATTCCTGGCAGCAGGAAGTGGAGGCATTCAGCCGTGTGGCACGTCTCTACCACCTCTACGACTGACGCTTGCGGGCCAGAATCGCGTAAATGATCTCAAGGTAGCCGCCCAGAATGATCAGCGGGGCGATGTAAAGAGATATGAAGCCGTCCACTTCGTTGTCAATCCGCATCAGGGCATAGCCGGTGATGATGGCCAATACTCCTATCGCAATTAGCGTATAATTGTGCAAAGACAGTACCATTGTCCGTTTGCGTCTCGCAGGTCTGCCTGCGGAGACCGTACGCCTGCGGCGGCGCTTATTTCTGGAATTAGCCATGCGGACCGTTTTCTGGGACTCGTTGCACCCCGCAGAGTGATCAATGTTTCTTATGACCCATGATTGTCCGTAAGTTGATCGGAATTGCCATCGGCAGCGCGATTGCCGTGCTGCTTCAGTGGCTGTTTTTCGGACGGCTGATTATCTGGGGTGCTTTTCCCGATATAGTGCTGCTCTATGTCGCAGGTGTGGCCCTGCGCACGGGGCGCCTGTCGGGGTCACTGACCGGGTTTGCGACCGGATTTCTGCTGGATGCCCTGTACGGTTCCTGGGGCGTTCAGATGATTGTTAAGACCATCATGGGATTTGTCACGGGCCTGTTTGCAACCGGAGAGGGCACTGCCTTTATTCGGACACCGCTGAGCTCGTTTGCGACCGGGTTTGTGGTGGCTTTGGTGCAGAACGGTCTGCTGGTGCTGCTGATTCTGCTGCAGTCCGGTGCCCGTTCCGGCCATCTGGTTGTGGAGTTGTGGATCGCGAGCACATTATACACCGCGGTGGTGGCCGTGCTGGCTTCATTGGTCTGGCACCGTTGAGAGCGCGACGAACAAGATTGCCGGCATAGGGTATAAGCAGGCTTGATTCAAACTGAGAGGAATGAGTTCCAAAGCATACGCTCGCACCGATGTGCTGGTGTCAACCGATTGGGTGGCTGAACATCTGAATGATGCCGATATTCGGCTGGTGGAATCTAACGAGGATGTGCTGCTTTACAGCACTGGCCATATCCCGGGGGCCGTACACATTGACTGGGTCAATGATCTCAACGATCAGACCGTTCGGGACTATGTGGGACACAGGCGCTTTGCGCAGTTGTGTTCGGAGAAGGGCATCAGCAGCAGCACCACGGTTGTTTTCTATGGGGACAAGAACAACTGGTGGGCCTGCTACGCATTTTGGGTATTCAAGCTCTACGGCCATGAGAATTGTGTCGTAATGAACGGTGGCCGCACCAAGTGGGTCGCCGAGGGGCATCCGATGACAACTGAGGTCGCCTAATATTCGGCGACCGACTACCAGGCACAGCCCGAGAATACTGAGATCCGGGCCTTCCGCCATGATGTGCTGGATCACATTAACGCCGGTCTGCCGCTGGTAGACGTACGCTCGCCCGAAGAGTACGCGGGCACGCTGCTGCATATGCCGGCCTATCCCCAGGAAGGTGCCCTTCGGGGCGGCCATATTCCCGGGGCGCGAAGTATCCCCTGGAGCCGCGCAGCCGAAGAAGATGCGACGTTCAAGAGCCGAGAGGATCTTGAGGAGATTTATCTCAATGAACAGGGCCTGAGCCCGGACGGAGATACCGTAGCCTACTGTCGGATCGGTGAGCGAAGCAGTCACACCTGGTTTGTGCTGAAGTATCTGTTGGGCTTTGAAAAAGTGCGCAATTACGACGGATCCTGGACCGAGTGGGGGAATCTCGTCGGTGTGCCGATTGAGAAATAGTGGATGCGCATTGAGGAAATTGTGGAGGAATTCGCAGAAGTTGATGGCCAGACGCGCTTGGAATTGCTGCTGGAATACGCTGACCGGGTCCCTCCGCTACCTCAAGCCTATCATACCCTCCGAGATGCGGGTATCGGGCTGATCCATGAGTGCCGGTCCCCGGTGTTTCTGCTCGTGGAGGTACGATCTGGTACGGTTCGCATTATCGCGGATGTGCCGCACGAGGCACCGACACCGCGCAGTTTTGTCGGCATCCTTCTCGATGCATTTGATGGCCAGCCCGTCAACGCGGTCCGGCGGGCACCGGCGGATCTGATTCATCAGTTGGGTCTTTCCGGGATGCTGGGGCTGCAGCGGATGCGGGGGCTCAGCGCGGTCTACCTATTCCTGCGCCGTGAGGTCACGCGTCAGGCAAACGCCTGAAGGAACAGCTGCTCAAAGCGTTGCGCGTGGGCCCGGTATGCGATCCGCTTGACCGGTCCGTTGTCGGCCTGCCGCGTGGTGCCCACATCAGGCCCCGCAGTTTTTACTTCAATGGGGAATTGGGAATGGCTGACCACTTCCGGGTTGGTCAGATACATGGCGGCCAGGCAATCCCAGGCATAGAATCCGCCGATGTCGATCTGGGGTCGAATGAGCCCCAGCACCTGGGACATCACCTCTGCATGGGGCCCGCGGGCGGACGCATCAAAGCGATCAATAAATGCAGGTGTCACCGGCACGTGGCAGGTGGCATCCAGCGGGATCAGGGTCACCGGGAGCGTGGAAGTCAGGACCCGATGCGCGGCCAAGGGGTCCACATAACAGTTCCATTCCGCCGTAGCATTGGGCGGATCAAAGCTAGGTGTCGGCACCAGATTCCCCGCCACCTCAAACGCGCCGCCCATTGAGACGATCTCTCGGAGTCCGGGGGCGGCGCAGTCAACCAAGGCTGCCAGATTGGTCAGCGCACCCAGCGCGAGAATGCGGACAGATTTTAGGCTATTGCCGGTTTGACGCTGCAGAAAGGACACGGCGGATTCAGATTCCGGCTGTCGGCCATCGTCCGGCAGCGCCACACCCGGAAGTGTCCGGCATTCCTGACACCACGATTCAGGGAAGGGAGAGGTTTTCTGTAACGGCTCTGCGATGCCCGGGTAGACCGGCACCTGGCTGCGCCCGCACAGTGCCAGCAGCCGGGCCACATTCCGCTGCCCCTCCGGCCCGTGCGCCAGTCCGTAGGCCATCGTTACGGCTTTGATTTGCACGGCGGGATGGGCGAGCAGATAGCCTAAGGCCAGCAGATCATCAAGACCCGCATCCGTGTCCACAATGACGGGGATGGAGTCCATCAGGCATCATAGGTGCCTGCGGTGACCCCGCCGCCGGCTCCGGTCCAATTGGTATGGAAGAATTGCCCCCGTGGCTGATCGGTACGCTCGTAGGTATGTGCACCGAAGTAATCCCGCTGCGCCTGAATCAGATTGGCGCTGCCACGCTTTCTGCGATATCCATCGTAAAAGGCAAGGGCGCTGCTGATCGCCGGGGTCGGAACGCCGCACAGTACAGTTGTGGAGACGACCCGGCGCCAAGCAGGCTCCGCGCCGGTAATCTGGTGCGCAAAATAATCGGCCAGCAAGAGATTGGGGAGGTCCGGGTCTGCGGCGAATGCCTGTTGAATCCGGTCCAGGAATTCGGAACGGATAATGCATCCGCCCCGCCACATGAGCGCGATCCGGCCGTAGTTGAGGTCCCAGTCGTGATGCCGGGCCGCCGCACGCAGCAGCATAAAGCCCTGCGCATACGACATGATCTTTGCGGCATAGACTGCTTCTTCCAGGTCAAACAAAAAAAAGGAAGGGGTCTGGTCAAACTCCTGCCCGCGTCCCGGGAGCCTATTGGCCGCTTCCGCTCTTTCGTCCGTCAGCGCGGAAAGGAAGCGGGCCATGACGGCCTCTCCGATCAAAGTTAGCGGGATACCCGCGTCCAGTGCGGCCGCTGCGGTCCATTTGCCGGTGCCCTTCTGCCCGGCGCTGTCCAGAATATGGTCAATCACCGCCGCGCCATCGGCATCCTTATAGGCCAGGATGTCGCGGGTGATTTCTATCAGGTAGGACTTGAGCTTACGGTTATTCCAGCGTCCGAAGACCTCACTGATGGCATCATTGTCCATCCCTATCAGCTCTTTCATGACCTGGTAGGCCTCAGCGATAATCTGCATATCGCCGTATTCAATCCCGTTGTGCACCATCTTCACAAAATGCCCCGCACCATTTGAGCCGATCCAGTCGCAGCAGGGTCGGCCATTGACTTTAGCGGCAATGGCCTGCAATACGGGTTTTACGTGCGGCCAGGCTGCCGCACTGCCACCGGGCATGATGCTGGGACCGCGGCGGGCCCCTTCTTCGCCGCCGGAAACGCCCGTACCGATATAATGGAGGCCTTGGGCTTCCACCTCAGCCGTTCGCCGGATCGTGTCCTGAAAATTGGAGTTGCCGCCATCAATAATGATGTCGCCTTCGGATAGGAGGGGCATCAGCGATTCAATGGCAAGATCAACGGGTCTGCCGGCCTTTACCATGAGCATGACCCGGCGGGGCGGCCGCAGCAGCTGTACGAATTCAGCCGGAGATCGGGCCCCAAGAATAGTCTTGTTGTGCGCCGGACCGGCCATAAAGGCCTCCAGTTTGCTGAGCGTACGGTTATGCACGGCGACCGTAAAGCCGTGGTCGTTCATGTTCAGGACCAGATTCTGTCCCATTACGGCCAGTCCGATCACACCAATTTCAGCCTGAGCTTGTGTCATGATTGCGTGTAAAATGCGGTCACCGGGGCACACGAGTCCGACACGTCATCCGTTAACGGTCAACCGCGATGCGGCCCGGCTCGCGCGTCGCCGCACCCTCCACATCTGTTAGAGCATCACCGAGTTGCAGGCGGATGCTGTCGGCCAATTCGGTCAGCCGGTTCACCACTTCCGGATAATCGTCGGCCACATTGGCGGACTCCCCGATATCCCGGCTCAGATCAAACAGTTCCAGGCCGATGGTTTGATGGGTATACTTGCCGGGAATACCAGCGCTGCCCGGCTCTTGGCCATCCATAGTGCGGTAACGGTGCGGGAAATACAGTTTCCACGGCCCGCTTCGTACGGCCTGCAGTTCATTGATCCGGTACCAGAAGAAATAGGCCTCATGGGGTGAAGTCTGACTTTCCCCGGTGAAGAGCGGCCAGATATCTTTGCCATCTATCGGGTGGGGCGGCAGCTCAGCCTCAATCAGCCCGGCGAGTGTTGGGAGAATATCAATGGTCATGGCCGGCGTGCTGACCTCGGAACCGGCCGGGAGCACTCCGGGCCACCAGGCCAGGAATGGTACGCGCACACCGCCTTCGAAGGAAGTACCCTTACCTTCCCTCAGCGGGCCGGCGGAACCGGCGTGGTCGCCGTAGCTGAGCCAGGGCCCGTTATCGCTGGTAAACAGGATCAGCGTGTTATCCGCCTGACCTGTTTTCTCAAGGACATCCATGATCCGGCCCATGGACCAGTCGATTTCATGGATCACATCACCAAACAGGCCGCTGCCGCTTTGCCCGGCACGCTCGGCGGACACAAAGAGCGGTACATGGGGCATAGGATGGGCCACATAGACAAAGAACGGCCGTCCTGCTTCGGCCTGCGCCCGGATAAAGGCGGTGCTGCGGTCGGTGACATCGGTGGTCAGTCGTGTCTGGTCCGTGTTGTAGCCAACGATGGAGTCCCCGTCAATGGTGGGCAGATCTCCCCACGCATGGGGGCTTTCCGGGTGAAAGGGCCACATATCGTTCGAATAGGGCAGTCCATAGTAGTCGTCGAACCCGTGCCGCAGAGGCAAGAATGGCGGATGGTGTCCCAAATGCCACTTGCCGTAAATGGCGGTGGCGTATCCTTTGGACTGGAATAATTCTCCCAGCGTAACTTCAGCGTCGTCAATCCCATGCGTATTGCCGGGTCCGAGCGCGTTGTGTATGCCGATGCGATTGGCGTAATTGCCGGTAAGCAGCGAGGCCCGTGACGCAGAGCATACCGGCTGGCTGACATAAAAATTCGTAAAGCGCACCCCTTCCGCGGCCATCCGATCGAGGTGCGGGGTGGGGTAGTCCAGGTGGCCGAAGGCACCGATATCCGCATAGCCGAGGTCGTCGGTGAACATGATGACCACATTGGGCGGCCCCTCAGGTGCGGAGCGGCCGGCTGAGCAGGCCGCCAGCATCAGCAGCAGTACAGGGAGGCAGACACGCATGTGAGCAGCTTTAGGCTGGCCCCAAGATACGGTAACGGGCCGCACGGCTGACATTACCGCCGCCGGTATTCCGCTACGGTGGATTCGATTTCACCAACGACCATGCGTTCAGCCTGATCGACCCATTTCCGAAACGCTGAGGCATCGTAGTTGTACTCTTTGGCAAAGCGGATCAGCCGGCTCAGATCAAAGCTTGATGTCTGAATGGCCGCACCGGCCTGTGTTCCGTCCACCCCGTTGCAGTGCTGTTCAAAATGGCGGTGCAGCGGGTTGAGCATCAGGGGTTTGCCCAAATACATGCCTTCCGCGAGGGTTTCAAAGCCAGCTGTAGTACCCATCCCGCGACAGCGGGCCATCATGTCCAGGAATCGCTGACCGTGCAGCCGGTGAAAGGTCAGGTTCCGACTGTACTGCCGGGTTTCTTCGGCATCGGGATTGTTCCAGAAGCAGTGAATCTGAACGTCGGGATGCCGCCTATGCCACTGGATCAGGTCTGCTGAGAGGCTGTGGTGATAGAGGTAGACCAGGTAGAACGGCTCTTGTCGGGCAGCGGGCAGCTGCAGGAACTCGTCTCTCAGGATCGGAGGCACGACTGTTATTTTCTTTTCCTCAAGCCGCTCGGCATCAAACAGCGACAGCGCAAGGCTGCGCGAGGCGCGCAGGCCGGTCAGTTGGGTAAAGAACCTGACGGAGCGCCGCTGCACGCCGAATCCGTCAGGGAAAACGTAGCGGGGGTGCATGAACATGAACTGATGCGCCACGGCAATCATGGGCAGAGCCGGGCGGTGCCGCACCATAAACAGTCCGCCGAGCGGCTCATAAAAATTGATCAGCACATCAGGTCTGTCGGTGGCAATGTGCGCGCGAATTGTGTCAAAACTTCGGCTGAACCTGCGCCACCTAAAGCTGTTGTGTATCAGGGTACGTCCCCAGTGGATGGCACGAGACCTGTTGTCCACGATAAACCGGCCGCTGGGGACATAGGTGATGGGTGCGTCAAGATTCTCCTCAAAGTAGGCTGGGATCTTACTGTCGCCTCCCCGGCTGACAATTGCTGCGCACACCACATGTCCGGCCCGCTTAAGCATTGTGCCCAAAGCCAGCGCCTGCGTAATGTGGCCCCGTCCTTCGCCCTGCACCAGAAAAAGGACCTTCAGCGGCTGCATTCAGCCTGGTATATCCACGGCCAGTTCAGGAATGCCGCGGCCTTGGCCATCACCGATGCCGGGATCCAGTCGCGTCAGGCGTGGGCGGTGGTCCATGGTGACCCAGCGTATGAGTTCCAGCGAACCGTCATGATTTTCCACCAGTGCCGAGCAGCTCTCCACCCAGTCTCCACAGTTGGCATACAGGTATTTGCCGATGGTACGGATTTCCGGATAGTGTATATGGCCGCACACGACCCCATCGGCATTCCTGGATGCCGCGACATTAACCATGGTGTTTTCAAAGTTCGCGATAAACTGCACGGCCCGCTTGGTCTGATACTTCATATAGGCTGACAGGGACCAGTACGGCAGGCCCAGGACGCGCCGCAGCCAGTTGAGCCCGCGGTTGATGCGCATAAGAATTCGGTAGGCGTGGGCCCCCAGGACGGACAGCCAGCGCGCGTGGTGGATGACACCATCAAACTCATCCCCGTGAAAAACCAGCAGTTTGCGTCCGTCCGCGGTTTCATGAATCACCTCCTGCTCTACGTCAATACGCCCGAAGCTCAGTCCCAGGTAATCCCGAGCGAATTCGTCGTGATTGCCGGGCAGGTAGACTACCCGGGTTCCTTTGCGCGCTTTGCGGAGCAGTTTCTGGATTACGTCATTATGGAGCTGGTTCCAGTGCCAGGTTTTGGCCATGGCCCAGCCATCAAACACATCTCCGACCAGATACAGCGTGTCGCTCTCGTTGTGCCGCAGAAAATCAAGCAGGAATTCGGCCTTGCACTCCTTGGTCCCCAGGTGAAAATCCGAAATCCAGATCGTTCGATAGCGCTCAGGAGGCATCTGCAGGTTGGGCGGTAATGGGTTAGTGCCGAATTATCAGTGGACCTCAGGCTCCCACGGCAATCCTGCGCGGTTTAGCAACGGGCTGCGCGTGCTCAAGTTGGGATTCCAGAAACTGCCGGAACGCATCACGTTTCTTATTCGACTTGAATATAAGCAGAATGCGTGAAGCATCGCCGAGCAGCTGCAGGTAGGGGTCGTGCTTCCGCCGGCCTGCGGTCACATGGTCCACCTCCGCAAACCGAACCAGGGTCAGCTGCAGCCCCATGGGGGTGCGCGAATAGAGCAGCAGCCGGGTGGGCGTAGACAGTGCGCGCGCCTTACGGGGCAAACTGCCAACGGCTACCTCAAATCGAACCTTCTCTGCGCGCAGGATCGGCTCGTCACCTACCAGCAGATCAACACATTGCCCGTCTTCCGGTCGCATTCGCGGACCCTGTATCCGTGGCCTATCTCATACACTGCGGGCTATCGTAGGTTGCCTGCGGTAGGAAGGCTGTGCCATAGGTCCGTCCTGCGGGACCAAGCCCATCCAGGCGGAGGATGCCCCGATGGCATGTGTACATTGACGGGCTGTGTGTCGGCACTGGGAAATGGATGATACAGGGTTGCCGAATGAGGCTCATTCGTGAGATTTCCGGTAGCAGGGGCTATGGCCGTACGCTGTGGCATGAACTCGCGGCCATGGATGTGGCACTGCTGCGCGAGATCTGCGGCCCGCCGGGCGACCTTCCCTCACATGTTGAGCCGGGATCGAGCGACCTTTGGACGTGTTGGGAAAAGGAATCACAGCCGATGGTCGTCAAGCAGTCGGACCGAATTAAGATTGATCGAGTCACTCGGATCCGCCCATTTGTTGTGTGGGTGCCGATGAGATGGCCGTATGCGGTATCGGGACCCTGGCCCGTATGAGGATCCCCCTTTGGTACCGGTTGTTCAGGCCCTGCACGCAGGTCCGTTTGCTAGCAAGCGGCATTCTGCCATCGCCTTGCCAATTCACGACAGATACGTCATTGATAAAATCCCTTTTGGCGCACAGTAGGTCCCCGCAGAGTAACGGCGCGGGTTCAACGGGTCTCGGCAGTCTCAATTGTGCGGGATCAGAGGGCGGTGCGTCAGGCTAACTGACAGAATACGGCGGGTGCAAGTCCCGTGTTATG
>JAPPNA010000116.1 GCA_028873925.1 Bacteroidota bacterium
CAGACTGCAGGGCTGTTGAGGAAGAGGCTGCGTCCAGCGAGTCAGTCATGTTGGAAGCAGATACTCAGGAGACGGACAACGCGGACAGCAGGGCTGTTGAGGAGGAGGCTGCGTCCAGCGACTCAGTCATGTTGGAGGCAGACATGCAGGAGACCGACAGCGCAGACAGCAGGGCTGTTGAGGAGGATGACAAGGAGATGCAGATTCGTACATTCAGGCTGGAAGTGCTCAAAGTCGGTGCCTTGCTGGTACGTCATGGCCGCTATGTTACCTTCTATATCGCCCATACGGCGGTAGCGGCATGGGAACGCTTTTGGACCAACTTTGAACGGTTTCACTGGCAGACGTTGCCCGACCTGTAACTTTTCTCGCCTCAGCTGAGGCGCAATCCGAGTTTGTGCGAACGACCGCGTACCCACGCGCGGGATTGGTGCGCAAATACGCTACATCCGGCACCGAAATCCAGTCGATTCCGGCTGCAAAACACCACAATTCCCCTTCCTTGCAGCCGCAAATGGCCCAAGTTTCTGGCTCCTTGCGGCCATCTTACCCCCGGGTGATCCGATGCCGCCTCAGAAGGTCAGGGCGATGCCGTGGTGAATTAAATGGGGCTATGTCTTCGTGAACTTCCGAAAAACCGCGGTCCAGTCCGGTACGAATCAGTTGAAAGATACCTTGGGACAGGATCTTTGCGAGGAGATCCTGAACGGTCTCAAGCCGGTCCAGCCTGTTGCGCCGAACGGTATCCCCCGCCTCCCAGTGCTTCCAGGCGTAGCACAGGAGATAGTACACATTAAGAATCGGGATGCGGCTCAATTCGGGAGTAGATCCTCTATGGCCTGTTCGGCTCTGCTGCTCCGGTCAAACCAGTATTCCCGAAGGAGCGGCGCGATCTGCGTTTCAATAATGTTCCGGTAGGAGGATTCAACCAACTCGTTGGCCATTGCCGGAACAAAATAGCTGTGTCCGATCTGGAATCCTTCCCCCAGATCATCGTCACTGGTGATGGTGTCATTGAGGGCATTGAGCTTGCGCACGATGGTTGCTATCAGCTTCTCTTCCACCTGATGATCCAGCAGGAATTTCCTGAATTTATCCGAGCCGAACTCCGGCTTGAGTGATTCGAAGGCGAATCGGCGTCGCAGCGCGTAGTCCACGATTGCCAGCGAGCGGTCGGCCGTATTCATCAGCCCCAGAATGTGCACATTCGCAGGTACACTGAAGCGCTCGCCAGCTGCACCGTACGTGAGCGCGATCGCATGCTCATCACCACGCTTGTCGGCTTCAATCAGCATGAGGAGCTCCCCAAAGATCCTTGACAGATTGCCGCGATTGATTTCGTCAATGATGAATGTGTGCGGCACATCCGGCCGCTGGCGGGCTTTCTTGCAGAATTCCAGGAATACGCCATCGCGGAGCGTGAATCCGCCTGCCTCGGTGGGTCGCCACCCTTGTACGAAGTCTTCATAGGCGTACGACTGGTGGAATTGGACCATCCCGATAATGTCGGGATCCTTGATGCCTGCCAGATGCCACGCAATTCGCTTGGCAATGAACGTCTTGCCAACTCCGGGCGGCCCTTGCAGCATGACATTCATACGCAGGGTAAGCGAGGCAACAATCCGGTCAAACTGCTCGGTGGTCAGGAAAAGATCTTCCTTAGGCTCTACCCAGGCAGGGGCAGGCTCCAGCCCGATCAGGTCCATCTTCAGGAACGCACGCGGCACCCATCCACACCACTGGCTGGTGGTCAGCGTTAGAGTTTTAGCGGCAATTGCGGAACCAAAATTGACTGGCTTGGGGCATGGATGCCACTCAACCTCGCGGCAATGCTGCAGGACACGGCGTTCCGAGGCATAGCGGTACTCTCCGGTGACACGGCCCCAACCCAACAGCCAATTTCCCGCCCCGTGAAAGGCTATCATCACATCGCCGATGCTCAGCTCTGTGAGAAGCTGCCAGCAGGCCAGCGTCCGATTGTATGGGTTATCCCCGGCACCGGCCTTGATGAGCGCCTGCCGGATGGCTTCCTTGGAGTCAAATTGGCCCAAGTCGCCCAATAATGGCTCGTGCAAAGCAGCCATGCCAGCCTGGCGCATTAGGTCCCAGTTGCGACCGTTGGTACCTGCGGAATGCACCCACACCTTTACATCGCCAAATTCCTTCCGCAACCAGGTCTTATAGTGGACACCTTTGATCTGATCAAATTCAAATTGATCCCCATATAGCCTGGTGAGCTTGCGTCTGGTGGACAGCAATTCCTGATCAATTTGAACCCGGGACCACTGGTCAGATCTGCTGCGGCTGCCCGCTCCCATTCCGTACGTTTTGAGCATCCCAAGCTTTTGGCTGCTGGACATCAGGGGCTCAAATTCATCCGGGAACAGCATGTAGAGTACGCCGTGGCGCAACTGGGCCCGGCCACTTGCGGCCTGCCCGTCCACCCATCGGGCAAAGTTCCACGGATCGTTGATTTGGTCCTTTTGGGATTCATTGTGCCATGCCAGCACCAAGTCAACCAGATAAGCGGTCTCCCGGTGCAGATTCGCGCTATAGGTCTTGCCGGGGTTAATGAGGCCTTTCCCGAGCACGCGACCCAGCTTCGTCTGATCATCAGGTAGCTCTTCACCTGACCGCGCCCAGACGGTGCGGATACGCTCGCGTTTGGTGACTTCCGGTTCCGTATCAATCAGCAGGTAGTACACCCACAGGCATTCGGCGAAGAGGCGCGCTACCTCAGGGGCAGCAGATCGAAGGCGACCCTTAAACTGTTCGTGGAATGTTCCATCGCCGGCACCTTTCTCTTCGGCCAGGAGCCGCTGAAGACTCTCCAGGTTTTGGCGTGTCCACAGGTCATTGGAGCTCAATAGAGATTCCCCTCCGACCAGACATTTCTCCTTCCACACCTTTGCCGCAGCGAGTACGTCCACTGCCTTATCCAAACGGCTCATAGAGGAATCAGCTTTGCGGACCCCAACATCAGGTCACCTCCTCAGCCGTGCGTGGACAGTTGCCCGAAAAGTCTGTTAGGCGGCTCGAATACGGCCATCGTGAGCTGCAATAGTTTACCGCACTACGAGCCCCGTAATCTCGCATTCCGGGCAAGATGCTAAGTCTCACGGTCATTACGGATTGGGTTCTTCCAGCAGCTGCTCCCACAGACGGACCTTTCTATCAGTTCCCGCCATGATCGGCTGCGGCTCCACCCCCAATCGCAACAATCGGCCGGGAGCCTCCCTATAGCCAGGCCAGTATGGCAGTCCATCCCCATTGGGGTGGCCAATCCGAGCGAAATTCGTCCAGTAGGCCATCATCTGATCGGCCAACCTGTAGTCTGCATCCTCCCACGGTCGATCCAGCGTATCCAACGTATTGAAGACGTACGGCAGTTCGCCTGAGTGAAATGCGCCGAACTGCGGCTGTGCGGGCCAGGGAATGGCGCGGTCAAAATAGTAAGTGTAAACGGCTGCCGAACTTTCTGAATAGCGGTCTGCCCAGCTCTTTAGTGCAATGCGGCCGCGATCTCTAATTGCATCCCGCCGAGCGGACATAACCAGTGAATCGGACGGAGCCGGGTACAGATCAAGGAATTCAGATGCCAGAACTCCGTAACTGTCCTTTACACTGCGATCATACGATTCAGCCGATTCAGCAGGATCGATGCCCGATGTCCAGTCGCGATCAACCATGCCCGCAACAACCGGAATCGCCCGCAATTCCGCTCCTCCCACGGGAATAAGCCATCCGTCTTCCAACTTGGTAAGGCTGAGTGCACCTGGAATCAGGAAGTCTTCGGCAGGTAACTGGCGCAGTTCCGCCAGCGCGCTGGCTCCCAGCTGCTCCTGGACTGACAGAGCGGCCTGTTCTGCCTGACCGAGCGTTGTTACCGTTCGCGTGTAACTCGGCGGTATAGACTCCGCCCCGCTCTGCAGGATAGCACGCGCGAACAGACCTTCAGCCAACGGACTCTCAAGGAGGATTCGCACCGACATGGCACCAGCGGATTGGCCGAAAACGGTGACATTTTCCAGATCGCCTCCAAAGGCCGCAATATTCGCCTGAACCCATTTGAGGGCCGCAATCTGATCATGGAAGCCGTAATTGCCTGACGAGCCGTTAGGAGACTCTGCGGTTAATTCCGGGTGGGCCAAAAACCCGAGGAGTCCCACCCGATAATTGATGCTCACCAAGACCACCCCGTTCCTGGCGAACTCAGTGCCATCATACACGGCGACCGCACTTGACCCCTCCTGGAATCCACCGCCGTAGAACCAAACCATGACCGGACGTTGTGCATCGGCTCTCTCGGCAGCCGTCCAGACATTAAGATACAGGCAGTCTTCACTGGCATTCCCCTGGTGCATGAAGGCTTCAGTCCACGGCGGTCGCGATCGCTGCAGCTCCTGCGTGCAGGCATCGGAATATTCGGTGGTTTGGAGGACTTCGTCCCACCGGACCACCGGTTGCGGTGGCTGCCATCGCAGTTTTCCGACCGGAGGGGCGGCAAACGGGATACCCTTATAGACCCGTACGGCGGTACCGGCAATTTCTTCCCCCGATACGAGGCCGCCGGTGACGACAACAGGATCCTGGATGCCCTGCCCACCTCCCCGGCATCCCATCGCCAGGAGTACTGCAGCGGTAAACAGACACCAATTGGAATGGCGCACTGTAAACAGGAATCTAATCATGGCAAACTATTCCCATCACCGCACAAAGATAAGGCCCCGGCAGGGTTCATTCCGCATCGCAATCGAGCGCAGTGGAATCACGGTCAACGATCGCGCTGCCTTGGAGAAGGTGGACTTTCGGGCGAGGCAGGCACATATGCAGGATTGCCTCTGGAGGTGTAGGATGGCTTGGACTTTCCAGGCCCCGCGGACCGCTGATTTGAACGCTACCGGAAGAAAATCCTGTTCTTCGGCCTATCCGCAGGAACAAGAGCTGTCTGAGACCGGATGGCCATGGCCGCTTTGATGCATTGGTCGTGTTAAGGGTGCATCACGAAGGCACCGATCCTCTCTATAGGTTCATTGTGGCCCGGGATGAATTCGTAACCCGGGATGATGCTGCAGGCCCGGCAGTCCGACTTATTATCGCTAAATCCACTAATTCAGTACCCGTGATGCTTGGATCAGGAAGGCCGATATCCCGGATGCGTGCTGTTGCGGTGGGTCGAATGGGGTCCGTTCGCTCCAGTCACGATCGGCACGGTCGGGAAGCACTCGGCAGTCTCGGCCCATTCGCGCGGGGCAAAAGGCGTGGTCAGGTCTGGGTGGTGCGGACCCGCTCATATTTCAACGCCAATCGGTGCTGCACCGGGCTCGACTGACACTCCGGCAGTCACCCGGCAACTGCTCATGTTCACCTAAGCGTTTGGGCACCTTCCACCGGAATCGGCTTGCGGATCATGTGCGGCGCGCCAAGCGGCGAAACGTAACCGCCGTTAGGCCTGTTGAAATTGCGTTTGACCGCCATGCATCTGTTGAAACTCCAAACCGCCGTGCCCAGATGTTCTCCAGAGGCCAGCATGATGTCTTCTTGAGGCCCATGAGAACGCCTCAAGTTCCATTTGTTTTGGCAGGATGCGTGCTGACCTGCCTGGTACTGCTGCCTATGCAGGTTCAGGCGCAGGATTCATCGGATCGCTTCATGCTTGAAGCCGGGATCGTAGGTGGCAACAGCATTGCCTGTCCAGGTCATTTTGCGGGACTAAGCGGGCGAGTGGCTGGGCCGTTTTCGCTGTACGGGATGGTGGAGCATTACCGTTGCCTAAACGTTGTCGGATCCGCCAACCGGATCGGTGGTTCGATCCGTCTTGGCCGTAACAATTGGCTCATCCGCCCAGCGCTTCGTGCGGGCATGGAGTATGATGGAGGCAGCGTCTCACCGACTGCCGGGGCGAGCCTGACGTTCGGGCGGTCCTATGGTGCGCGCCTCACCGTGCAGGTTGGCGAGGCCTCCAACGGTACGAACATCGTCCTATTGCAGCTGAGCGGGTATTTTACGTTCTGAGTCAAACGGTCGTGCCGCAGTTGTGCAGCCGACCGGCCCGATGTTTAAAAGTGTCCCCTCTTCCGCCCCAGAACGGGCGCGATAGGGGTCGGTATCGGCCAAAATCGAGGGGATTTCCGTCCGCTACCCGGAACTACTTCCGGGTGCGCACCCGCTTGGTGACTCACGGTTCGGAGCATTGATGGGTTAGAATGTGGTGATGGGTCACCAAGTACGGAGGCGCGTCGGATTGGAAGTCCTGCGTCGCCTGAACATCTTGTAGAAGGCTGCTTTGGGAGGTAAGCCGGGACAGCAATTTCGCAGCGGTCCACTGGGAAACTGGACCGACACGAACGGCCTAAAGGCACCTATCTGGAGGTGGTGAACCCTGATCGATGCGGCCCCAATCGCGGAAATCTGAGTACCCGGACCGCCTCCATCTGCAGATTTCATCCAAGCTGCGGCTGTACGCCCAAATGCTACCGTCGGCCAGATTTTGGGAACTGGCTTCCAGACGTATCGTGCCGTTACGAGCAGATGCAACCGGAGGTCCATGTCGTGTCCGGTCTTGACCACGCATTCGGCCCTTGCCGGGCGTGGATCGCAACGGATCTGCGTCCGGCAACGAAGTCGCGCCCGAGTCGTATTATGGTACAGGACCGTAGGTGCGTCTACTTGCGATCACAATCGGTGTCAGTCGCCTTTCTGAATCGGGCACAATCAGCTTAGACCCATTTCTTGAATCACATACAGCATGAAGGAGATTTCGCTCAAGCAGGTCGCGGATGGCCTGGACGCTATGCTGGACGACTTAATGATCGGCCAGGCGCGCATCACGGCCCATATGGTTGCCGCTGCCGAAGCCGCAGATTGCCGTCCGTCAGAGATTATTGCTAAGATGGATGGTATCGCCGACAAGACCGTGTTGGACGAGTTATGGATTACAGACGGGACCGGGTTTGCGTACCTGACCAATGTGCTGGGGGAAGATGGCTTGCCGATCCCCTTCCGATTCCTGCCGGACCAGGAAAAACAGCCTCAGGCATCTGCATTCTGCCCGCTCCTGGACTCGGAGACGGATGCGGACGACTACATTACCCAGGTAGCTCAGGTACGCGAAATATCGTGGGACATTTATAAGTACGTCGGGGTCAGCGGAGTGGACCGGAAGCGAATCGTTCAGGTGGGCAATGCGCTGGCCTTTGAGGAGCAGGGACTGCTCGCCAATACCTATGCGTCTCCGGTAATGACCGCTGTACTGGCCGCCTTTGGCGAAAATGACCTCCTAAGTCAGCGATTCACCTCCAGGGTTGCGGAAATCCGAGAGGTCTTTGACTCCATCATGAGCAGACAGTTGGCTGTGCACGCCAGTCTGGTGGATGCATTGGTGAGTTATGCAGAGCAGGCGGGTTGGACTGCCGAAGAGCTTCGCCTCCGTTTGCAGCGAATCGTCAAGACCTCTCCTATGGAGGCCGTTGACATTGTGGGCACGGACCGGGAGGCATCAGTCTCCAGTTCACCGGACTCCGGCGGGATTCGGCACGCGGCGGTTCTGACCAAGGTTGAACGAGATAAATGGCAGGCCATTGATCATATGCCGGTCGCGGATGACCCGCTGGCGGAAAAAAGTGTCACGATTTTTAATCCCGACACCGCCCGATTCGTGCAGGTCACCATAGCTTTGGATGCCAACACCTTGGTCTCCCCGCACTTCAGTCTCGGGTAACGGGCTCAGCAGTCAGCCGCTGGCTGGGGCGATTAACACCAGCTGGCAATTCCGTAAGGCTCCCTGCTAGCAATGCGTTGGGCCCACTGGGGACCGGATGCAAGGCATTGGCCCTGAGACCGCTGCGCCAAGCACTTGTGCGGCGGCGGTCTGCCCGTGAATCACCGGAGGTTGAGCACTAATCCTGGACGAATTGTCGGTGTTTCAAGCCTCTCTGAGGTAGCCTTGACCGCCGGGCAACATGCGGAAGGCTCCACTATGCGCAAAAAAACGGCCGGGAATCGGTATAGCTGCCAGCCCACCGCTCCGGGTCTGCTCCGAATGTGCATAGAATGGCCGCCAACTCGGAACAAGTCTACGGAGGCGCAACCATTCGGCCGCGCAGCCATCGACCGGGTCAGGCTTCGGACCAGCGATGATAGATGGCCCGTACCCTGGCAGGCGTGATCGGGCCTACCGGCACGAGGAGAGCACATGCCATCGACGGATGCGGAAACGTCCGCAGGTCTGCCCCCTCCTGCCTATTCGGAACCTGGAGCGTTCAACCTCCAGTCGTACTCGTGATCCAGCGAGCCATCAAATGCGGCCAGTTGATCTGCCAGTTCACCCTCCGCGTACTTGCGGAAGTGTTCCAGCACGCCCTCTTCAGAATCGCCAAAATCCTCCATGTACCAGAAATAAATGCTTGACGTAACTCCGAAAGCTTCGTCCAGGAGCTCAACTCCGCGTACATGATTGACAAATTCTCTCGCCCCCTGATCCATAAGGCGGTCCAGATTCGCGGCCGTATAAGCCTCTGGAGCCAGATTCGGACACCCAATGCTGGAGCAATTCACCGCATAATGGATGCGGTTGTCCTGCCAGATCGGACGCAGAATGTCGTGTTCGATGTTGTCAAGTGTGAGCGGATTCCCGGCCACATGCGCGTTAACTGCTTTCCACGGACCAGCAGCAGGTCCTTCTCCTTCATAGATAAGCATGATTGACTCGACCGGATAGGCATCCACTACGACGCGTACGGTGATCGCGTTGTAGAGATTGATCCAATACGCCATCTGCTCGTCTCGTGCAAATTCGCGTGGGTCCATCCCCTGAAGGTCGGTCAGATATCCGGCGAGCCGCTGCCGATCCGCTTCACTTGCTTTCAGCGCTCCGTAGTCAAACATGTTCACGCCGGAAGGATCGTCAGTGATCAGATAGGCATCAAGCACAGCCTGCCAGTCACCATGATCAATGGAAGCCGTGTTATCTGGGTCGGATTGGTCCCAGATACTCGCCGCATCCTGGCCAAATCCGGGCGTTTGGGCGACTGCCGCAAGTCCAACCGCTGCCAAGAGCATTCCCCGAAGCCCCATGTGGATCTGCGCCCGCCTGGGCATTACTGTTGCTGTGAGCATCAAGTATTGAGAGTTTTCTCTATGGATCTGCGTCAGAATCAGTCAGGCGCGCATCTACTCATTCGGCGATGCACCGCAGCTTCAGCGCCCGTCCTGCAACCGCCTAGAGTCCACCCCCGAAGCTGCCGCCAATTCCAATGGAAAGGCCAACACCGATAACGCTTGACTTCGCCGTATTTCGACCGCCGACTACCCGTCCGTAAAACACATTGGCACTAACGTTGCTGAAAACATCCGCCAACAACTGGCCACCGAGGATCTGGCTGTCGTCTTCCAATCCGGGAAAGCGGCTGGGTGAGAACCCTTCGCCACCAATTTCGAGGCCCGATGCCGCGTTAACCACGCGGTAATTGCCCGCGATACTCAGGCGGCTGCCGATGGGCACAAAGGCCAACAGATTTACAAACGTTTCCGATGGCACATCCACATCTTCCGAACCGGACGCACCGACTGCATCAGGATTCACCTCCGTGGAACCGCGGATGCGATAGCCGACCTCGGCGGATAAGCCGAGTATTTCCCAGAACTTACCGACAATGAGTGCTCCTTCCACACCGCTGGCCCCATCTCCAATAGAGTTGATATACCCGGTATCATAGCCGCCGGCGATGGTAGCCCCCACCCGCAGAGCGACACTGGGGGCATTGCTGATCAGCTCATCCACAAACCTCCAGGTCAGAGAGATACTGGTGTCGTAAAGGCCGCTGTAATTCTCCTCCCCACCAGACGGACCACGAGCGCCCTCTACAAAACTCCGCGCATAGGCTGTCTGCAGGTCCACTGCCATAGCGTCATTCAGGGCATAGTTCGCGTGAAGCCACACCGTATTCTGCGCTAGATCGCCACCGGCAAGTGGTCCCTCGGTGACCTCGGAGCCTCGGTAAAATTCCGTGGCGGACTGATTGTAAAATGAAACGGTCAGGCTGCCTGTTCGCGGCTCGGCGATCCATGGTGTGCCCTGGGCTGAGGCTTTATTTGCCAGCTGCCAGCCAGCCAAACCGAACAATGCGGCCACAACCGCACATCGGACATGAGATACCCGAAAAATGGTGTTCTGCTTTATCATTCGATCACCTCCTGTTGAATGCCCCGGATCGGGACTTGGAGTTTATAGCGGCGCGTCAGGAAGTAATGAACGACCTCCATGCGGATCCCGCAATCCTCTGTATCCGGGCCGCACAGATTTCTGACTACTTCATCGTCCTGCGTTCCGGTCGTTTCCTCCGCGTAGACCGCCTCCAGGCTAGCAGCCAGGCTGATCGCCCGCTCCCGATCCAATTCGGATTTCTCCAGGGGGCATCCCCGGCAGGCCAGCACCTTGAAGGTTAACGATTTACCCTGCGCATATGCCTTGCGCGGGCTGATCTGACCTGGTCCGGTCCCAATCGAGCCGGACAGCGAGAGCGTCCCGGGCGTAAATCCGAACAGGACAGCAACAAGCGCAAGGGTTCCAACAAACCTAATCATGATTCTTTCACCATCTGTTTGAAAAGAGATCCATCCTACCTGAAAATTACGCCATTGAAACATCAAAACCACCCCCGGTTCCAGAGTAAGATGTGGGGCACCACATGGGGTCCGCCTGTCGGATTGATGGAGCATTGCGTGTCACTGCCCGCTCAATACTGCCCTAAAACCGCTACCGATCCAGATCGGGATGCGGCCGTAACGTACCTTTTGTCAATACGTTAGTGCAAGTGACTTCACAATATACTTGAAATTAGGAGCACACCGCTATATGCTTCATTTCCGTGAAGGTCTGCATGTAGGCCAAGCATACAGGGAGTGCCGAATCCAGGCGATGGGGGTGGGCAAATGAATTTATGGGGTCACAGCGGGGCATGGCAGGTGCATGATGGCACCGGATGGTCACGCGACCTGCCGCTGGGATCGAGAGCCGCGAAGGTGCCGCAGCCTGCCACAACCTCGCTGGAGCAGATCCCGGCAGGTCATGGCTTGAGCGGGGCCAGTCGCGCGTAGGGCTTGTCTCCTATGCGTACCACTCGTTTATGTCAGGCTGTCCGGTGCTAGGGGGTACGCCCGTTGGGCAGGCGGCTCTTGTCCGCGTGCAAACCGCCGCGAATGGCCGTGATGTACTATCGCATCGGAATCAGGGCAGGTACGCTCCGTTAAGGATACCGGTAACCGGGCGCAGGCAGAAAATGTACATTGAGAGCAGTGACTCTGGGATCGTTATGCCGGAATTCCAACAAAAGCGCCTGCGTCCGGTCGGGCTTGCAAGCCCGGTGGATTCTGCCGGTTTGGCATGTCTGCTCTGTTATGGTGTGCTGTCCTGGGTCACCCGCAGTTCAGGGGATCCCCCACTCTACGCGTTTCTTGGTCTCGCTGCCGTTGTGGCCGCGACCATATTCGGTCTCTACTTCTACTACCGACACCATTCGGACAAACCGTTTCCTGTAGCTCGGCTCATCGGATGGGCTGTCTTGTTCCGGGTCTGCGGTCTGATTGGCGGTCCCTTCTATGAGGACGATTTCTATCGGTATTTGTGGGATGCGTTTCGTTTCGTGCAGGATGGCACGCCTTACGGCCTGCCTCCCGAGGCTTTCTTCTACAGCCTGGAGGTGCCGGATCAATTCCAGCGGATCCTGGATGGCATCAACTATCCCGAATTGCCGACCATTTACGGTCCGGTAACGCAGCTCGTCTTTGTGGCAGGCTATGGGATCAGTCCAGGCAGTGTCACCGTGCTGCAGGCGTTGATGGTGCTGTTTGATCTGATGGCCATATTCCTGCTGCTGCGCCTGGCACCCGCACCGGCCGTGATGCTGTACGCATGGAATCCGCTGGTAGTCAAGGAAATTGCCTTTACAGCCCATCCTGATGGCATAGCTGTATGTCTGGTACTGGCAGCGATTGTATTGAGCCGCAAGGACAGAATGCGCGGGGCTGCCATATGTCTGGCTCTGGCGGTAGGTGCCAAGATTTTGGCCCTATTGGTAGTACCGTTTGTGCTGATTCGGGCGAGGTGGCGTGCCTGGGGTTTATTTGCGGCCGTTTTAGCGCTGGCGTATCTGCCGTTTGTGCTGCAGGGCAGCACGGATTTGCAGACGCTGCTGACTTTTACACGGGAGTGGGAATTCAATGCCGCCTTTTTCAGCCTGATCAAGCCCTGGCTGCCTAATCATATAGCCCGGGTGCTGTGCGGCCTGATCCTGGCGACCATGGTTGCCGGGTACTATTGGCATTTCAGGAAGACGGGTATCGGGACGATAGTCCGGGGTGACTGGCTTTACGGAGCGTTGCTGGCGCTTTGGCCGGTGGTAAATCCGTGGTACCTGCTTTGGCTCCTCCCGTTTGCGGCCATACGGCCAAGCTTCTGGGCCTGGACCGCCTCGGTGGCCGTGCTGTTGTCCTACATAACGGGGATCAACCTCAATGACATGGATCTGCACCCGTTCGCGCACCCGGCCTGGGTGCGCCCGGTGGAATACGGGCTGATCCTTCTGGCGCTGGTTTACGAGTATTGGAGGCGGATCCGCGGACTCAGCGCTATTGGATTCCGGCCCGCGGATTAGTGCCCTCAATGGCCAAGTTACCTGCATAGCCTCTTGTGGATCAATCCCATTGTGGCGGATGCGATCGTGCTTCAACAGCGGATAAATGAGGATCTCGCCCTACTTTCAATTGAGCGAAAGCCTTGAGTACGTAACGCTTGGTCCGATATTCTCCGTACAATTTGAGCTCCTTAGATTTGAGGCCGGGAAATGAAGCACTCGGCTCTGGCGCATCCAAGATCCATTTCAGCTCATCCTGATCCAGACCGTACATGCAGGCAAAAATGGCATCCAGCTCGCTCTTGAGGCAGTGCCGGCGTTCGTCGTTCCAAACAAACGGAGGCCCATTGTAGCCCAAGTCCGCCGCAAATCCACCCAGCTCGTATGAGGTGTAGGATAGCTCCAGTACACGGGGAACGATCAGAATGGCCCACGGATGTCCAACAGGAGCTTCCTCAAGGAAGGCTTTCGGGGGCAATACCGGCAGCTGTTTGACAATGAAATAACTTAGATTTGTACCGCCCACCGACAGCCTTGCTGTCCAGTCCAACGGGATGCTGTTCATGTTGGCCAAGACTAAGGCCGACGCAACCGCCCGGGCATGCTGGTAATCCAACTGAGCCGCACTGTGCCCCAAGCCAGCCAATGGGATATGACCACTGATTACGGAGTGCTCGTCCGTAGATCTTGTGATCCCTCGCAGGACTTGCAACCAGGCTTGGCCATCAACATGCAATGTGGGAGCTTTGTTATTCAAGCCCATTCCCGGTACGGTACCCATGATTGCAGTCCTCAGATTCGTCGCATTGGTAATGTCTCTGAACGCTACGAGCCAAATTCGACGATCACCCCTGAATCGCCAATCGCCGTTCGCATCATAAGGCTCATGAAGGTAGTTCTCTGGTCTGTGGACCTCGCGAATCTTCTGAGAACCATAATCCAACCAGCTCCGCCAACTGGCCGACGTTTGGCATGATTCTTGCGGGGGGGGGGCATTTTATGCAAGACCTCTCCCTCTGAAACCCAATACCGCGGTAAAATGACGTAGGATGGCACGGATTTCTCCTCGCTGGTTACTTCGCGAGTCTTGGGAGGCGTGTCCGTGCCGAATGTGGCGAATCGGTGATCATATTGGTGGAAGAGCTTCGCCTCGTATAGTGGCAGGTATTTTTCGTCCGCCCTGGTGAAGATATTGCCCTCCAGCACCCATCCGTCATCCTCCAGTTCCTCACGAGTCCGAAACAGCCCCGAATCATTGGACATATCGAACATCCGGGAGAACTTAATGCCCCACGGGTTCTCCTCTGGCATAAATCCTCGCTTATCTCTCCAGAGCACTCCGGCCCTCTGGTATATCTTGCGGGCCACCTCCACATCCCGACCGGTCCGAAACGTAGGGCATGTGCGCGTATTCGGATTGAACAAGGCGAAATCTTCCCGGGTCATGGTGACTCGCCGCTCGGTCTCCTTGAGCTGGTGCGGCTGACGCAGGTAGAACACATACTCGCCCGCCCGATTTGCCATCCCCTTGCCTCTCAGAGTAAGCAGACAGAACTTCAGTCTGCTGTCAATACCCTGAAACACCTTCTCCCGATTCTCAAAATCAAATAGGCTGGCTACTCGACCATCATCAACAATGCTGGCGAAAAAGTTCGCTGTAGATTTATCCGTAGCAATACCCGTTGGCACGACAAGGCCTGCGCGACCAGTCGGCTTGAGGATATTCAGACACAGCTCCGCAAACAGAGGGTAGTTGTTCAGGTCTCCTTTGGCGGTGAGGGGGAAGCGCCCGCTATTCCGAGCAAAATGCGGGATGGCTTTAGCTTTGCGCTGGGTCTTCTGAAACTTATCGTACAAGGCCTTTTCCGCCGCGCTGGAATCTTGGGAATTAAGGGCCTGGATCAGCTTGTTGCGAGCAGCTTTGTTGGGTGCTGCCGCAATGGCAGGATGGGGGGCGGAAAAAAATTCCTTTTCCTGAATCTTGAAGCGCTCCCAGGGGGGATTGGCGAATACGACATCGAATCCCCCCATCTCCACAATCTCCGCGAACTGGAGGTGCCAGTGGAAGTATTGGAATTCGTCCCTGAGCTCGCGAACGGCGATACGCATTTCGCGGTCAACATTGGACCAACAGGGCTTACTTAAGTCTCCCGAAACTGGCACTGAATTGCGCGCCCCCAACACCTTAGCGGTGACAAAAGCGCTCACAAATAGGTCAGCCCGCAGCCTGCTTGCATGTTCTGCCACTACTGACTTCTGAGTCTCCCAAGCCGAGCGCTTCCGGTCAATATCCGCGAGCGAATTTTCCGGCATGAAATGCAGTTCCAACTGCGTATCTGCCACGGACTCAACATCCTGCTGATCAAACAACGAGCCACTGGCCCTTCCTGAATGCTTGTTGGCCCGTTTCAGATCTTTACACAAGGACTTGCTGTCCCCCGGCAGTGCAGTGTAAGCCTCGTTTGGGATTCCATTGGTCATGTCGTTTTCGCTGAAGACACCGACCAAACTATCCCCTGTCCGCACATGATTATCCAGGAATGTGAGCGGCTTGCCCGGATCAACGGCTGCCATCCACAGCGTTGCTCTGCACAATTCAACTGCCAGGGGATTCTTATCTACGCCGAAGATGCAGTGCTGCAGGACATCCCGCATAGCACGCTGGTAATGCTGCGTCCCCGGTTCGTCAATGTTAGAATCTAGGCGCACTAATTCGGTTGCCAGGCGATGCGCAGCGGCTTTCAGGAAGTTACCTGAGCCACATGCCGGATCGATTACGCGAAGATCAAGAATGGCGGTGCGGGGATCATCGGGTCGACTGGCAGTTGCGTCTTTGATTACCGGATCAAGCGCAGTGCTGACAAGTTGGTGCACAAGGGCGGGAGGAGTGTAATAGGACCCTGTTAGCCTGCGTGTGGATCCTCCTGAATTGGACCCCGATTCAATTCCGGCTAAGTTGAACTTCGGTTTGCCAGAGCCAAAATCAATGGACGGATGCAGTTCCAGCAGGCTTTCGTACATGGAGCCCAATTCCTCGGCCCCCATATCCGCGTAATTGACGCGAGTCAATGACTGGCCGGTGCGCAAAAACCCGAGGTCCGATACGGCCTGCAGCAGATACCTGTTTGAAATAGCGGCATTGTCCAGGATCGGGCAGTATTCGGGCCCAAACATTCCTCCAAGGGCAGGTAGCCCAAGTTCCGGCGCTCCAGTGGAAAGGGATCTAAATACGATCTGCAGGCTCTTCCAGAGGTCGGAATATTGGTCATAATGTCGCCTATACCGGGCACGCTCCCGCAGTCGATTCAGCGAATAGCCCTCGCTGTAGATGTCTCGTGCTTCGTCTGCAGCATCCGGGCCATGCAGTAGATTGCGCTCTTCTACCGTAAAGAGAAACAACAGTCGGTACATGAGGTGGAGCAGTTCGCCGAACAGGAAACCCGCAGCTGAGGCTCCCTTTTGGAGGCAAGTATCACGAAGTGCCTCATTTGCGGGGTGCGAGACAAATCCAGTGCCAAGATGAACCAACGCTTTGGCCACGCCGACTCGAAGCTGATTCCGGGCACGCTCTCCGGTCTCTTGTGCCAGTTTTCGCCAGTCTTCAAAAATGCACGATGAAGGGGCCCGATTCGCCGGTCTGAAACGAGTGGCATGAGTCACAAGCCATAACGTCTGAAACTCGGAATAGAGATCTTCTGAAATGATCCTCTCTACATCCGCCTCCAGATACACCGGTCGCGATAAACTGGGGTTATCTCGCAAGATTCTTAACCGAGAGCCATTGGAGACCATCCCCCATAAGGCAGCAGGATCAGCGTTCAGGTACTCCTGGACGACGCGGTGCGGAGTCATCTGACTTCCATTGGACGAAAATCTGGCCTCCGGGCGATCCAAATCAACGGCGCGCGACACGAGCAGAATCGGGAAAGCACCTCCGCATGCCGTATGACTCAGGGCGAATGAACGACCATCCAGCTCTTTCCCGCTCACAGGTTCAATGTCGTCGTAACCCAACACATAATCCAGGAAATCCTCGATACCTGACTCCTTGCCCCGTCTACGAGTGCGCCGCGACTCGCCTGGTTGATAAACCGTTAGTGCGGTCTGCCAAAATCTCAACTGTTCCTCGGAGAGCGAGCGCGGTGTTGATAAGCCGTAGTTGATGGCCTTCTGCTGTGGTGCGTTACCTCGGGTGATGGTCGTCAGGTACTCGGTCGGCATCAGCTCTCCGACTATTCGGATGGCGGCAAACTCAGATGACATCTGCGAAGGCACTGTGGCGACGCGTCTGCAAGGGCAATTTCAGATAGCTTCTATGCGCTTGCTCGCATTAGGATCGCTTTCCACGTCCGAATGTATCCGTATGGTAAACTAGTGAGGTGGCCGGACCAAGTGCTCCGCGGACGGGATTTTCGGATTTTTTCGGGTAATTTCGGTCCCTGTTCGAGGAAGGCGGCCTTAGTCGTGGGGTCTGCCAGTGATCAGGATACCAGCCGTTCGGCTTGACCACGACTGTCGGTGCAATTCGGTCCGTCGG
>JAPPNA010000136.1 GCA_028873925.1 Bacteroidota bacterium
TGAACGGTGTGACCGGGAAGAGGCATACAGGGAGGCATGGGAGTATTTTGAGCGGGAGCGGATGTCATGAACTCCTCTTAAATCTACGCCAGCATTTCCAATACCGCTTATCGCTGACCTCGCGACTGTTAATGAGCCGCACCCACTTGGTGCCGATTACCGGTGACCTGCTGATGGATACAACTCACAAGATTATACTCGAAATTGCAATTTGTCCGACTGATTTTCACTATGACCCTGCTTGCCCATCTGGTACCCCGAATTGCGAGCGCCGAACCTGCCGCAACGCGGGCCCTGGCCTATATCCTGAATAAGTCCAAAGAGGCCACAATTGCCTTCCTGCGCCCGCTGCAGGACGCAGGAATCAACGAGTTTGAGCCCGGGTTAATCCTGGCTGAAGAACAGCAGGATGGCAATTTCCCGGACTTAACCATCAGAGACACTACGGGCAAAGTTAGGCTCTTTGTGGAGAACAAGTTTTGGGCCGAACTGCAGGCATCCCAGCCGGAAGCATATCTCAAGGCGCTGCCGAATCGGTGTTCCGGTGCCGTACTGTTCATCGTACCCAAAGGGAGAGTGGAACCTCTGTGGGGGGAACTGAAGGCAAGATGCGGCAGCCGGAGCGCCGGAGAAGAGGTCCGTTCCGGCGGAATGATCCGTTTAGCTGTGAACGATCACTGGCTGGCCATTTCGAGTTGGCATGCGATGCTCACCCGGCTTGTGGATGCCACCTCGCATGATCCCGATACAGCGCAGGACATCGCCCAGCTTAAGGGTCTTACCGAATCCATGAGTGTGAACGCATTCCAGCCCTTCACTGAGTCGGAATTGACCGATGTCAATGTGCCGCGCCGCATTCTCAGCTATGTGGAACTGTACGACGATATTGTGGCGCGACTGAGAAACGATGGAGTCGCCAGCACAAAAGGCTTACGGACTGCCGCCCGTGGATCACGGGCGGGGCGGTATTTGAAACTGCATAGCCGGTTTACCGTCTGGTTAGGCGTAAACTACTCCGCCTGGAAAAACTGGGGGCGATCTCCGATGTGGCTCACCTGGTGGATGAAGAATTGCCCCAGTTGCATTGCCCAACTGCCCCCCAAACGACTGGCCAGCCATTTTGAGGGGGCCAAGGGGAATGACAGCTCGCTTTATATCCCAATTCCCCTGGCTGTCGGCGCAGACCGCAGTCGGGTCATAGAGCACGCGGCAGACCAGGTGCGCGGTATAGGCAGGAAGCTGCTGGAACTGTTCCCGGAGCCCGACGGATAGTCCGGCCCGACAGCAGCTCGTCAGTCGGAACGGTCAAGCTCGTGCATGCGGCCCGGATCGCCAACTAATCAAACAGGATCGTCGAGATTCTGATGGAACCCTGCGTCGGATCGAGCCGCAGGATGTTCTCACCCTTACGCATAAACTCCAACTCATGCTGCAGCTGCGTAATGATCACCCGCCCGCCAAGATGGGCGGCGAGCCCTTCCACATCGGCCGGCGAGTAGCGCTGAATCGGAAACGGCATGTCCAGAATGGCCCGGAGCTGCTGAAAAAACTCCATGTACTCGTCGGCACGAGGCGTGCCTTCCACCTCGCTGTCCGGAAGCGAATACTCCAGAACAATGCCACCGCCCGGTCCGCACAATGCAGCGAACGTATCCCGGAAGAGCTGCTTCGGCACGTAATAGGTGATACCTTCAGCAATCATCAGCGTGCGGCGACCCGCATCCCAACCGGCTGACTCCAGGACACGCACCAAGCCGGCCGGATCCGCCAGATTACCGGTGCAGAATCGGATGGCAGGCCCGTCGATGCCGGCGTTGATCTCCTCCTTCAGGTCCATGTTGGCCATGTCCACATCAAACACCACGGCCTCAGGATAACACTCCGCCAGATCCAGCGACAACGGATCCAGTCCGCCACCCAGACAGACCACCTGGGCATCCGGGTGGTCATCCAGATACGTGCGGCTCTGAAACTGCATACCACACTTGCGATTGCCGACTTCCTCGTAGATGTCCTCCCACCACCGGGAAAAATAGTTCTTGATCCCCAGACCTGCGGAAAGGTCCACGCTACGCATCAGGCGCTTAGCAGCCTCGCCTTCATATACTTCCTCAGATGTAAACAGCAGCACAAACGCGCTGGTGGCCGGCACCTCAAACATTTCATCAGGAGTTGACTTGAGCACTTCAAATTGACTTGCAGCCAGCCGGTTCCGTCAAGCCGAGTCTCGCAGGCAGACCGTATCTTTACTGCGCAATTCCAAACAAACTGCGTAACGATGCGCCGACTGATCCTCCTGCTGGCCCTTATTCTTGCCTGGTCCGTGCCGCTGCAGGCTCAGGACATCGATCCCGCTGATGTTAGCTACTCAGCCCTAAAGCTGCGCAATATCGGCCCGGCATTCACTTCCGGGCGTATTGCAGATATCGCGATTCACCCAGAAGATGATAATGTATGGTATGTGGCCGTGGGCAGCGGCGGGGTCTGGAGAACCGTCAATGCCGGAACCACCTGGGAATCCCTGTTTGACAGCGAGACATCGTACTCCATAGGAGCCATCACGATTGACGGGCGCAACCCGCACACCATCTGGGTTGGTACAGGCGAAAACGTCGGCGGACGCCATGTTGCCTATGGCGATGGTATCTACCGCAGCGACGATGGCGGCAAGAGCTGGACCAATATGGGCCTCAAGACCAGCAACCATATCTCCCGCATCATCACCCACCCGGACAACAGTGATGTGGTGTGGGTGGCCGCCCAAGGACCCCTCTGGAGTGCCGGAGGAGAACGGGGCCTCTACATGACCACAGATGGCGGACAGACCTGGACGCGCACGCTGGGAAACAATCAGTGGGTCGGCGTGACGGATGTGGTGATTAACCCTATCGATCCGATGGTGCTTTATGCCGCCACCTGGCAGCGGCACCGCAATGTGGCCGCCTATATGGGCGGCGGACCGGGCAGCGGACTGCACAAGAGTACCGATGGCGGCCTCACCTGGACCGAAATGACCCGCGGCATCCCTACCTCCAATCTGGGCAAGATTGGGCTGGCCATTTCGCCTCAGAATCCTGACCGGATCTATGCGGCCATCGAGCTGGACCGTACCAGCGGCGGCGTATTCATGTCTGCCGACCGGGGCGTATCGTGGACCAAAATGTCAGACGCGGTGAGTGGTGCCACCGGGCCCCACTACTACCAGGAATTGTACGCCTCACCGCATGTGGAAGGGCGCCTCTACCTGATGGATTGGCGTGTGCAGGTATCGGACGACCACGGGCGCACCTTTACGCGGATGTCGGAGCGCGATAAGCACTCGGACAATCACGCCATCGCATTCCGCATGGACGATCCGGATTACATTCTCATGGGAACCGATGGCGGACTGTTTGAGACCTATGACGACACCCGGACCTGGCGCTTCATCACGAATCTGCCGGTCACCCAGTACTACAAAGTAGCTGTTGACGACTCGGAACCGTTCTACCGGGTGTTCGGAGGGACCCAGGACAACGGATCGCATGGCGGTCCTTCCCGCACCGATAACGTCCACGGCATTCGCAATGCGGACTGGTTCAAGACGCTGGGGGCCGATGGCCACCAGTCAGCCACCGAGCCGGGTAATCCCGACATCATATACGCCGAAGCGCAACAGGGCCGCCTCGCCCGGATTGACCTCATTACCGGCGAGCAGGTCATGATCCAGCCCCAGGCGGGACCGGGTGAGAAATTTGAACGCTACAACTGGGATGCACCGATCGTGGTCAGCCCGCATAGGCCGACCACGATCTACTTCGGCTCCTACCGCGTCTGGAAATCCACCGACAGAGGAGACAGCTGGGAGGCGATTTCGCCGGATCTGACGCGGGATGAAGAACGGCTTGCGCTGCCGATCATGGGGCGCACGCAGAGCTACGACAATCCCTGGGATTTCAATGCCATGTCGGTCTACAACACGATTACCTCACTGGCGGAGTCACCGATGGTACCCGGGCTGATCTATGCCGGCACCGATGATGGCCTCATTCAGGTGACCGACGATGACGGAGCCTCCTGGCACCGGCTGGAAGTCGGCGACATTCCCGGAATTCCAGCCACCGCGTTTGTCAACAATCTGTACGCGGATCTCCATGATTCGGATGTGGTGTATGCCGCACTGGACAACCATAAGTTTGGCGATCTCAGCCCCTATCTGATCAAGAGCTCGGACCGCGGGCGCTCCTGGACTTCCATCGTCGGCAATCTGCCGGACCGTACCCTCATCTGGCGTATCGTGCAGGATCATGTCAATGCCGACCTGCTCTTTACCGCCACCGAGTTCGGAGTCTACTTCACCACCGATGGCGGAGGCGCTTGGATCAAGGTCAACAGCGATGCCAATATTTCCTTCCGCGATATCACCATCCAGAAACGCGAAAACGATGTCGTAGCCGCCTCCTTCGGGCGCGGCTTCTTTATCCTGGACGACTACACCAGCCTCCGGGATATCAACCCGGAAGTGCTCTCGCAGCAAGGGCACCTCTTCCCGATCCGAACCACGAGACTGTTCGTGCCGCGGGATGTGGCAGGCGGCTCCCAAGGTACGGATTACTTTGAGGCACCCAATCCGCCGCACGGCGCACTGATCACTTACTATCTGCGCGACAGTGCCACCACGCTCAGGCAGGCGCGCAGCAAGCGGGAGAAAGAGCTGGGCGACGCGGATATTCCATTCCCCGGCTGGGATGCACTGGAAGCCGAAATCAATGAAGTGGCGGATCAGGTCGTTGTGCTGATTCGTAACAGCGAGGGCGAAGTGGCCGGACGGGTAACCGGACCCGCCTCAAAAGGGCTGCACCGCGTCAACTGGGATATGCGCTATCCCTCCAAGAATGTCGTTACACCCGGCGGTTCAGCCGGATTCGGAGGCGGCATCCTGGCCACGCCGGGAACGTACACGGCCTCGCTGATCAGGATCAGCCAGGGTGCCGAAACCATGCTGTCGGGACCGGTCTCTTTTGAGGTGGTACCGCTGCACACGCCGGCTCTCGCCGGCAGCAGCCCGGAGCAGATTGCCGCCTTCCGCAAGGACATGGAATCTCTGCAGCAGCGGATGTCGCTGCTGTCAGGCTCCCTGGACGAATCCATGGATCGCGTCGCCGCGATTCAGACCGCGCACGAACGGGCCTATCAGCCGGATGCCGAACTGACCCGTCAACTGCATGCGGGACGTGAATTTCTGCTGGCCCTGGAACTTCGGCTCCGCGGTCACGAAGCCCGGCGGGATGCCGGTGAGCGTAATCCGCCTACCGTCCAGTACAGGCTGTCGGTAGGATTCAGCGGGCTCAGCACAACCTACGGGCCGACCGCTCACCACCGGTCTACCGTTGATATCGGACGATCAGAGCTGGCCGACCTTGAGGCTGAGCTCGCAGCATTCAATGAGACGTTTATGCCCGGGCTGGAGGCCCGGCTCAGTGCCACCGGCGCACCACCGGTACGCGAATGATCACCGCTCAGTCGGCAGCCTGTGCAATATAGAGGGAGAAATTGACGACAACTTCATTGCCTACGCGCATTGCGCCGAACATCATTGAGGGCGGCTTGAGTCCGTAATCCGTCATCAGGAGCGTGTGACTGCCGGTGTATGTGACACCCTCACCGGTGACCGCGCCGGACACCGGAATGGATACCGGAAGCGTCGCGCCGCCAATGGTCAGATTGCCGGCCGTGTTCAGGAGAAACTCGGTGTCGGAAGTCCAGTCCGCCTGCGTAACCTCCGTCAATACATAGGAAATCGCCGGATACGCATTGGCCTGGAGCGCCGTGTGCATGCCCCGATCCATGATGGGGCTCTTGCGGCTCTTCAACATAGAGGTCTGCACCACAAGCATGGCCGAATCCACGGACGCAGGATCCGCCCCGCTGAGCATGATGTCGCCCGAGAACTCCGTCGCATACACCGTCCACTCGGGGGTGTTGTTGGAGGTGCCGTCCACCGTCACCGCGCTGCTGTCAAAGACTACAGCATACTCGGTGGTCTGCGCGGAGACGGGAGCACAGATGATCAGGCACACAATCAGAATGTGCAGCACAAGTTTGTAGGAGTGCATGATAAATGAATTCTATGGCCCCTGTTGTAGACCCTTGGGCGGCCCAATGTTTCACAGGGGATGGCCTGTTGAAGCGAGCGTGTGCCGTTCTTATCCCGGCGGGCAGAAGCGCGACATGCGCAATGCCCATGCCGGAAATTCCAGCGCGCAGGCCCCGCCCACCAACAGCGGCTGCCATCACTTCGCCGTAACCATTCATCGGGACTGCGGGATCAGTGCGCGCAGAACCGTCCTCTGCGAAGTCTCAGTGATCTCTGTGTGAACTTTTGAGGCGGAGCCCTATAAAAGTGCTTGCAATTTGTTCTGCGATTGCTTACCATTCTGTTTCGGGTTGCCGGTAGCGATCCCGAAGAATTCTTTTGATCACCAGATTTGACAGGAATGTCTAAGCCCTTGTTCGACCGATCTTCTTCACGCAGGGATTTTCTCAGAAAGTCCTCGATGGGTGCCGCCGCGGTCATCGCGGGCATCAGTTCTGCCTCAGCGCAACCCAAACCCGTCCGCGCTCCGGTCATCGCGCCGGTGCTAGGGGCCAATGACACGGTGATCTGCGGCTTTATCGGAGTTGGAGGCCAGGGATTCAACTCCCACCTGCTCAATGTAACCAACCGTAACCGTGAGGGGCAGCCCCGACACAGCGTTCCCCTGAATGCGATTGGCGCTTCCGCGTGCGACCTGTTTTCCAAGCGCCGCGACCAGGCTCACGCCGCCCTGGAAAGTGCCCGGCAGGCGGCCGGCAGAGAAGCCAAAGTGTCCGTGTATGAGGATTATCGTCCCATTCTGGACAACCCCGATATCGATGCCGTCTTCATCGGCACCGTGGATCACTGGCACAAGCAGATTGCCATCGACGCGATGGACGCAGGCAAACATGTCTACTGCGAAAAGCCGATGACCCGCTATCTGATGGAGGGCTTCGAAATTCATGATAAGGTCCTTGAGACCGGCATGAAGTTTCAGATCGGCTCGCAGTTCTGCACCGAAGGTAAGTGGCATGTGGCCGCTGACCTGATCCGCAACAATCGAATCGGACCGCTGGTCTCCTGCCAAGACTCGTATTGCCGCAACACGCCGATTGGTGAGTGGAATTACTACGAACTGGAACCGGAGCTGGAACCGGGCAAGACGATTGACTGGCAGAAGTGGCTCGGACCGGTGGCTGACCGCGAGTTCAGCGCGCAGCACTATCACCGATGGAGAAAGTATTATCCGTATTGCGCAGGCATTCTGGGTGACCTGCTGGCGCATCGGATTCATCCGCTGCTGATAGCGACCGGCGCGCCAGAATTCCCGAAACGCGTCTGCTCGGTGGGCAACAAGAAAATCGGCGACAGCGTGTTCGGCCCCGAGGATCGGGATGTGACGGACAACTGTCAGCTGCTGGCCGAATTCCCCAGCGGGCTGTGCATGACCATCACAGGCTCCAGCGTCAATGAGCAGGGCCTCAGTCAGGTCATTCGCGGCAATGAAGGGACGCTGTACTTCAGCGGCTCCAATCTGGAGCTGCGGCCCGAGCGGCCGTTTGCCGATCTGGTCGATGGCGAGTCTCAAGAGAATATCACGCCGACCGCCAGCATTCCAGAGCACATTGCCGATTTCTTTGGAGCAATCCGTGACGACCGGCAGACTAACGGCAACATTGATGTGGCCATCAAAGCGCAGACCATCATTTCCATGGCGGAAATGAGTGAGCGGCTGGGCGAGATGCTCTATTTCAATGCGGAAGACCGCACGCTGCACAACGGTGGCGGCACGGTCATTGAGCCGATCTCCTACGGCACGCTGGACAAATCCTGACCGGACGGAAACCGCCGGCCTGCAATGCGGAGCGTACGGCTGGCTTTGCAGGCCATGGCCACCCGCTTTGAGCTGCTGATGTACGGCAGCGATCCGGTGGCGTTGCGTGCGGCCGGCGAAGAAGCGCTCCGAGAAATTGCGCTGCTGGAAAAGCAGCTCAGCTTCTATGATCCGTACAGCGAAGTCAGTCGGATCAATCGAGATGCCGCCGATCGCCCGGTAAGGGTTTCCGCCCGTCTGTTCAGCCTCCTCCAAACCGCTCGCGCGTGCACTGAGTCAACGAAGGGGGCCTTTGACATCACCATCGGACCACTGATGCGGTGCTGGGGGTTTGTGCGCAGCACGGGCACTTGGCCCTCGGACCAGACCCTGAATGCGGCCCGAGCAGTGACGGGAATGTCTCTGGTCCGACTTCGCGGTGCTGGCCGTACCGTGGAGTTCGCGCGGCCTGGCCTGACCATTGACCTCGGTGCCATCGGCAAGGGGTTCGCCATTGAAGAGGCCACCATGCTGCTGAGGCAGTGCGGGGTCGCCAGCGCCCTGCTCCATGGCGGCACCAGCAGCATCGGAGCCATCGGCACACCGCCGGAAGAGCCGGAGGGCTGGCCAGTAGGGATTGCCGATCCGCGGGACCCGAGCCGCAACGCGGCCACCATTCGGCTGCGGGATGAGGCCTTTTCGGTTTCGGCCACCTGGGGCAAGGCTTTTCGGCACAAAGGTACGCAGTTCGGCCATGTGATAGATCCCCGGTCCGGGCAACCGGTCCGGGGGGCTGCCCTGGCGGCTGTGGCGCATTCTTCGGCCACTTGGTGCGACGCACTGTCTACCGGCTTGCTTATTTTGGATCCGAACACGGCCCGGAGTGTTTCGGACACCCAGGACCGGGTGCGGTGGCTGACCGGCTACAGGAAGGCTGATGGCATTGCGTATCATTCACAAGGGATAGACACTAATTAACATGGGCGGACTTAAGGTTAGCCGGCGCAACTTTCTGATGGGCGGTGCGATGATCAGCGGTGCGGGCCTGGTGCGAGCGGCCAACATCAAACAGCGGCCCTGGCCCGGCAATCGGGACGATGTGAACTGTGCCATTATCGGCTACGGCCCCCAGGGACGTGCTTTGGCATCCACACTGGCGCGCGTGCCGGGGGCCCGGCTTGCGGCGATTTGCGACACCTACGATCCCATGCTGCTGCGGGCCCGGCGGGATGTCCCCGAAGCCTCCCGGCATACTGATTACCGTGAGGTCCTGGACAACCCGGAAATCAAGGCCGTGCTCATTGCGACTCCGACCCACCTCCATAAGGATCTTGCCATCGATGCCTTGGAGGCAGGCAAGAACGTTTACTGTGAGGCCCCTATGGCCTCCAGTATTGAAGATGCGCAGGCATTGGCCCGCGCGGCCCGGGATGCACCGAATCAGATTTTTCAGGTCGGCCAGATCTACCGCTCCAATCCGCAGCACCGTTCCGTATTCCAGTTTATGCGCAGCGGTGCGATCGGTAAGCCTGCCATGGGGCGCGGGCAGTGGCACAGCAAGGAAAGCTGGCGGCGCACTTCGCCCAATGCGGACCGGATTCGCGCACTCAACTGGCGGCTTGACCCGGAAGTATCGCTCGGACTGATTGGCGAGTCCTGCCTGCTCCAGATGGATGTCGCCTTCTGGGTGCTGGGTGAACTGCCCTCGGCTGTGCACGGGTTCGGTCAGATTATGGCCTGGCCGGATGGTCGTGAGGTGCCGGATACGGTCCAGGCCGTACTGCAATTCCCCAGCGGGCTGCACATGCTGTTTGACGCTACGCTGGCCAGCTCCTTTGATGAAGCCTACGAGGTTTATTTCGGTACTGACAGTACGATCATCTTCCGCGATCGCGGCAAAGCCTGGATGTTCAAGGAAGTGGACGCGCCGATGCTGGGTTGGGAGGTTTATGCGCGCCGGGACAGATTCTACAAGGAAACCGGCATCGCCCTGCTCGCCAATGCTACGCAGCTGGATGCCCAGAATCAGGACCCGACCGAGGATGACCCCAATGTGGAAACTCCGCTCTGGTATGCCATGCAGGAATTCATGGATAACCACGCGTTCGGTCCGTATCCACCTGCGGCCGACTGGGCTCGCGGACTTGAGGCTACAGCCATTGCTGTGGCTGCCAACAGGGCCATCACGCAGCGCACTCACATTAACATCGATCCGGCCTGGTACAGCTTGGACTGACCGGGTGCCGCCATGCTGACGCTGACCGAGCAGGTACTCTTCGCGCTGGCCGCGATTTTTTCGGCTTACGGCACTTGGCTCGGCTTCGCGTCGCTGTTCAACGTAATCGGGCGCGGGGCAGGCCCGGCACTACGTCTCCATTGGCACCGCGTGGGATCGGCCCTCTGGACCTGGATTACCATGCGGCCACTTTGGCGCGCACGCAGGCTCACCAGCCTGATTCATGCCGGGCTTGCTTGGGGATTCGTTTTCTATCTGGCCGTCAATGCGGTGGACCTGGCCAAAGGATACTGGGCAGGCCCGTGGCTTGAGCTGCCAGTAGAGCTGGTCCGCGCTTTCCGACTTGCCGCGGATCTGTTCAGTGTGATCGTGCTGATGGCCATGTTGTGGTTCCTAGTGCGGCGTTTTGTGCTGCCTGCAAGGACTCAGCTGCAGGCCCGACCGGAAATCCGCCGGATTTCTGCGGCGAAGGTGGGGTTGCTGCGCCTTACCCCCGGACGTGATTCCCTGTTGGTCGGACTCTTTATTGTCGGTCATGTCGGCTTTCGGCTTCTCGGCGAGTCCTTCGGACTTGCGTATACCTCGGACCCGTGGCAGCCGGCGGCCAATGCTATCAGTCCGCTCTGGGCAGACCTGAGTCCGGCCAAGGTCGAATTCTGGGAGCATGTCAGCTGGTGGATGGCCCTGGGGCTGATTCTGGTGTTCGTGCCGTGGTTTCCGTATACCAAGCATGTGCATCTGATTATGGCGGCGGTCAATTTTGCTACCAAACCGGACCGTACCTCTCCTGGTGCGCTGGAGCCGCTGAACTTTGAAGATGAGGAAGTTGAGGTGTTTGGGGCCATCGATATTGAAGACCTCTCCCGTACCAGTCTTACCGATGCCTTCGCCTGCATCATGTGCAACCGCTGCCAGGAGGTGTGCCCCGCGTATGCCACCGGCAAGGACCTGTCGCCGGCGGCGCTGGAAATCAACAAGCGGTACTTCCTCAATGAGCATATGGGAGCCATGGCCGGTGGTGAGCCATCCGGTGCATCCCTGCTTGATTATGCTATCACCGAAAGTGCGGTATGGGCCTGCACGGCCTGCGGCGCGTGTACCGATATCTGTCCGGTCGGCAATGAACCTATGCTGGACATCCTGGACCTGCGGCGGGGCATGGTACTGATGGAAGACCGGTATCCGTCTGAATTTGAAGGAATGTTTCGGGGACTGGAACGCCAGGGCAACCCCTGGAATCTGAGCAGTGCGGACCGCCTCCGGTGGGCGGATGGCTTGAACATTCCCACACTGAGCGATAATCCGGATGCGGACCTGCTCTGGTGGGTCGGCTGTGCGCCTGCCCATGACCAACGGGCGCAGCAGGTTGCCCGCGCACTCGCCGGGATTCTATCCGCCGCAGGCGTGTCTTTTGCTGTGCTGGGCCAGCAGGAAAACTGCACCGGCGATGCAGCGCGACGCAGCGGCAACGAATACCTGTTTGATCAACTGGCCCGGAAGAACATCCAGACGCTGGATGCGGTCAGGCCCAGGAAAATCCTCACCACCTGCCCCCACTGCCTCCATACGCTGGGTAAGGAATACCCGGCCCTGGGTGGCCGCTACGAAGTCGTACATCACACGCAACTGTTAGCGGAGTTACAGGCGAAAGGGCGAATTCCCGGTGCGCACCTTCTTGACGGCACTGTAACCTTCCATGATCCCTGTTATCTGGCGCGGCAGAACGGCATCGTCAACGCACCCCGGGAGGCACTCGGGGCAACGGGGCTGACCCTGTCAGAAATGCCCCGGCACGGCCGCAAATCTTTCTGCTGCGGTGCCGGCGGTGCACAGATGTGGAAGGAGGAGGAAAAGCCGACCGTAAGTGAAGCCCGCTACCAGGAGGCGGCCGCAACCGGGGCCGCAACGCTGGCGGTGGGATGTCCGTTCTGCCTAACTATGCTGCAGGACGAAGCATCCCGAGCATCCGATACGCCGATGCGCGTGGCCGATGTAGCCGAGCTCATCGCCGACCAACTGCCAGATTAACCCTCAGGCTGTCGGACTCTCAGGGCTTCAATATCCCGGTTGTACGGCTGCCGATACAGGCGATGACCGGTTGCCCGGGCATACGCATTGGCCAGCGCAGCGCTGGCAGGAGGCAGCGCCGGCTCGCCCAGCCCCGTAGGATCGATGCCATTGTCAACGAAGAACGTTTCAATGGCCACCGGTATCTCCGGCATGCGGATCAAGCGGTATGCATCAAAATTGCTCTGATCGGGGCTGGAGTCTGTCAGGGTAATGGCGCTGTACATCGCATGGCCGATGCCATCAATGATGGCCCCCTCCACCTGGTTGCGGGCGGCCAGCGGGTTTACCACAATGCCGCAATCCACCGCAGCCCAGACCTTCTTCAATTTGGGCCGCCCATCATCAATCTCGATTTCCACGACCTCCGCCACATATGAATTATGGCTGTAGAAGACGCTGAGTCCGCGATGAACCCCCGGCTGGGGCGTATCCCAGTTGCATTTCTCGGCAACCAGCTTAATGACCCCGGCATAGCGCTCCGGCTCGTAACTGATTCCCTCACCGACCGGCGCGTTCACCATGCGATCAAGCAGGGCCAGCCTGAACTCCACCGGATCTCTACCGGCAATCTCTGCTACTTCATCAATAAATGACTGCTCGGCACCGGCCACAAAATTGCTGACAGGAGCCCGCCAGGCCCCGACGGACACGCTGGAATCCACACTGAATCCCTCGGCCAGATAGTTGTCCACGCCGCTCGCGGGGAATCCGGGGCCGCTGAAGGCGGCCGGAAATGGCTGAGCATTAGCCCCAACCCCGGCTCCGCGCGCATGAAAGGCCGTAAGGTTGCCCTGCACATCCAGTGCGGCCCGGTATCGGATCTTATAGGCGGGCCGATAGGTCCCCTGTGTCATGTCATCCTCCCGCGTGTAGAGGAGCTTGACAGGAGCCTTGAGGCGCTGGGAAATCAGGGCCGCCTCCACGCCGAAGTGTCCGTACAGCCGCCGCCCAAAACCGCCGCCCATACGAGTCAGACCAATCGTAACGGCCTCTTCCGGCAAATTGCATACGCCGGCAACCGTTGAACGCAGAGCCTCCGGTGTCTGCACCGGTCCGATCAGCTCCGCACGGTCAGCGGTGACATGCGCAAAGAAATTCATAGGCTCCAGCGTGTTGTGGGCCAAAAACGGCGCAGAATAGGTGCGATCAACTACCTGATCAGCCGCCGCAAAAGCGGCTTCAGGATCCCCATCACGGCGACCCTTGACACCCGAATCGGACTCCATAAGTGCCGTCAGCGTCTCCTCGTGGTTCTGCGTGCTTTCTGCAGGTGCGGCGGCTTCCCAATCAAGGATCAGGGCCCGCTTTGCTTTCAGCACTTCCCAAGTAGTGCGGCCTACGACTACAACTTTCTCAGGAAAGGCATTGACATCCGCCCAGCTGCTCTGGGCAGGTTCGGCATCAATTACAAATACGTCCACGATGCCCGGCATGGATCGGGCCGCGGTGTCGTCAATGGACTTGAGCCGCATCCCGAAGGCTGGCGCATGGGTAATCATGGCAATCAGCATTCCCTCCCGCTGCACATCAATGCCGTACATGGGCTTACCGTGCACAATCGCCTGCCCATCCACATTCCGGCGGGGGGTGCCGATAATGGTGAAATCACTCGGATCCTTAAGCGCCACTTCGGTCGGAACCGGCAGTGTGCCGGCAACCGCGGCCAGTTCGCCGTAGGTACGGCTGGCATTGGAGGGACCGTGCGTTACCACACCGTTGCGGGTTGTGAGCTCACTGGCGGGGACCTCCAGTATCTGCGCGGCCGCCGCTATCAGCATGTGGCGGGCGGTCGCGCCCGCGTTACGCAGCCCGTGCCAGCCCTGCCGAATGGACTGGCTCCCCCCAGCCAGCTGCCGCGTAAATCGGGATGTATCCAGAGGAGCCTGCTCCACGGTCACATCATTCCAATCCACATCCAGCTCTTCTGCTACGACCATGGGCATGGAGGTCTTTACATTCTGGCCGATCTCCGGATTGGGTGAGTAAATCGTCACTTTCCCGTCGGGATCCAGTCTCAAGAACGCGTTGATCCGCACCGGATCCTGCGGGTCGGCGGAAGCCTTTGATGGCGAGTTAAGCCAGGAGAAGCCCAAGAGGAATCCTCCGCCCGAAACGGCGGAAGCCTTAAGAAATGTGCGTCTTTTCATCGTATTTACTGGCTATCGGACTGTGCTGCCGCATCCTTGATGGCCTCGCGGATGCGCAGATAGGTTCCGCACCGGCAGAGGTTGCCCTGCATCCCGCGGTCAATATCCTCATCCGTCGGACTTGGGTTGCTGGCCAGCAGCGCGGCCGCTGACATGATCTGACCGGCCTGACAGTATCCGCACTGGGGTACATCGTGCCGGACCCAGGCCTGCTGCAGCGGATGCTGTCCATCGGGGGAGAGGCCTTCAATGGTAACGACCGGATTGATCCCTACCGCCGATACGGGGAATGAGCACGAGCGGATCGCTGCACCCGCGAGATGGACGGTACAGGCTCCGCACTGGCTGATGCCACACCCGAACTTGGTGCCGGGGAGGTTCAGGTGTTCCCGTAACACCCACAGCAGCGGCGTATCCGGCGAGACATCCACCGTATGCTGCTGTCCGTTCACATTAAGGTCAATTAGCGCCATTTTATGCCTGTTGGTGTGAAGTTAATCTAAAAATCCGTGTCCGCGTCCGAGAGTTCCAACTCCTGAATCCAAATATTGCGATAGCGCACATCATGGCCTTCGGCCTGCAGTTTGAGCCCGCCAGGCGTATCGGTGATGCCGTTACCGTTATCATTGCCTCCATCGATCCCTGAATTGGGGCCGCCCCAGACCTTTTGAATCGGAACGTTTTCGTGCACTTTGACACCGTTGAAATACAGCGTAACCATGGCCTGTTCGGTGCGTTCACCCTCTTCAAAGCGGGCTGCCCGGAACACGACATCGTACGCATTCCAGTTGCCTGTACCGTTGTAGGGCCAGTAGGCGGAGGCCTTTTCATTGATCACCGCCGCCATACCGTGCTTGGTTGAGTCACCATCCAGCACCTGTATCTCGTACCGGTTCTGCAGGTAGACCCCGCTGTTACCGCTGGGCTCGGTGATGAGAAATTCCACATGCAGGCGGAAGTCTCTGAATTTCTGCTTGGTAACGATATCGGCTGCGCCATAGAGACCGCCTGCAGCAGCTGGGTCCTTACTGCTGACCACGGTGCCGTCCCCGGCAGGATCGTCCACAACCTGCCATTTGATGGGCAGCTCCGCGGCAAAACGCGGCCCTTCCCAATAGGTCCAGTTGGCATCCAATGATTCGCGAGTGCCGTCAAACAGAACGGAAGCACCATCCGGGGGCGGGGTACCCACGCCGGTCTGCGCCGCGGCTATCTGGCTGCCGAGAAGCAGCAGCACCAGTAAGCTGAATTTCTTCATGAATATATTTTGTAAAGGAAACCCCCGCAATATAAAGGCTCCGCACAACATTTGCATGGCCTGTTGCGCCCTGAATCAATGGACCGATCCCTGGCGCACGCCAATTACCCTGTCCGCCACACATCGATGGCAAATTACCATGAAGTGCGCGTTCTCCACTTTGCGGAATCAGCGTCCGAGGTACCGTGCACGAACCGAACAACCAACCTGCGTATCTGTGCTCGCTGCAGAACATTTGCCGGGATTCTCGGATAAATCACGCATGGGCGAGCGCTACTTGGACGCGGTGGAAGTGCTCCGTGGGTTAAGCTGGCAGAGATTTCGGGGACCAATCACCGAATTCCCAAGAACATGCCGCTCCTGAAAATTCGGGAACAACGGGGGTAAATCAACCCAAATCACCGGCAGCGGAGCTGAACAGATCGTCTCAGACGCAGACTCGCGGTCTCGGAGGGGTCAGGCCGGTTTGGAATAATTCGGGCGGATCAGCCATGCGGCAACCCGCCCGTTCCTGGTAGGAATTCAATAGGGATAAGTAGGGTGAATGCGCCTCCTATGAACCACTTCATGCCACTAATCTCACCACTCAGGGCCTTCCCTTGCGCCTCCATGGCTTCGCGCAACGCGCGCACCTCTGCTTGAGAATTGCGGACCACATTAGATGCTGCCATTTCCCGGATATGCTCTACAAAAGCGTTCTTCTCCGAAGACTCCAACCGGATGAGCCGCTGCCGCAGGTCCTCGGCCGCCAGGTGGTAGGTGTCCGGCAAGGGTGGAACATCCTGCTCATCAGATCCGAATCAGTATAACCTGTTTGAAGAGCCGGAGGCCGAGGAACCGCCCCCAGCCTCCCCGGATGAAGAGGCCCCGTCCAAGCCGAAGCAGCACCCCAAGCGGCGGAGTCTGGAGGATATCCCGGAGGGGATTCCGGTGGAGGAAGTCTATGTGGAACCCGAGGAAGACACTTCCCAGCTCCAGGTTATTGGCGAGGAAGTCTCCTGGTACTATGATATTGTGCCGGCCAAAGTTAAGGTCGTCAAGATTATCCGCCGCAAGTACACGGATCCCGCAGATCTGGACCGCGGCGTGATCATTGCAGACCTGCCGCCCCGGCTGATTGACGGGGGGAATGCCGGTGAAGGGTTGCTGGCCCACGCTGTGTGTGCCAAATTCGTTGATCATATGCCGC
>JAPPNA010000113.1 GCA_028873925.1 Bacteroidota bacterium
TCAAATCTCCTGAGATCTCAGCCCCCCGTCAAGACGTACTTTACCGTACGCTTACCACCATACGCCACAGTCGCCCCATCCATAGAGGCCAGCAGCGCAGTCACCTGCGCCGCGTGGCCCGGAACGCAACTGCGCCATTAACGTACGCCTGCCTGCAAGCCGGGATGGCGGAATTGGTAGACGCAACGGACTTAAAATCCGTTGGCCGAAGGGCCGTGCGGGTTCGAGTCCCGCTCCCGGTACTCAGCCCCGAACGGAATTGAGCTTCCAGGACGCGCGCAGCATCATATAGCGCCCCAGCGTTTCAGTGCGCTGCTCTTGGACGTACGTAGCCGTATTGCTGAAGCGGACCCCCAGATTCTGGTTAAGGAGGTCATTAACACCAAACTCCAGAGACACGCGTTCATTCATCAGGAGTTTGGACACGGATAGATTCATCAGTACCATGTTCTGTGCACCGCCAAACACGCCATCGTCGTAGGTTCGGTACCGGACATCGGCCTCCAGGGTCCAGTCGTAGGTGAGGTGCCAAGCGAAGGTGCCGCTGTACTCCATGTTGATATACTCCCGGCCCAGGGATTGATTCAGCGAATACGATACGCGGTTATACGTCATCCGGGCTGACGCATTCAGCTCCAGGATGTCCTGGTTCCTGTTGCGGACTCTAAGGCTCGCCGAATTGCGCAGAAGGCTGTTGTCGTTCTGCTGATCGTTGATGAATTCCCTCCCCGTGCTCCAGGTCAGCCGATTATCCAAGGTAACGGCGATATGCAATGGGCGGATTGGCGTGCCGAAATTCACATTAGCCGAGTGTGTCCAACCTCCGGCGGAATTTACCGCGCTGACCACCTGCCGGAAATTGCCATCAATGGTGCGGCTGGGTACGATCTGATTGTGCGTGTACCGGGACTCGGTGAAGGCCATAACGCTGATCTGCGTCCACTGGTCAAAGGACAGGAACTTTGCCGTCAGTGAATGAGAGGTTTCCGGGGTTAGGGCCGGATTGCCGACATAGGTGCGCAACGGGTCCTGATTGTCGGTGTACGGCTGCAGTTCGCGCAGCGAGGGTTCCCTTGTGCGGGCCCGGTATCGAAAATCAATGTCCCGATTATCCCCCAAAGCACGCTCGTAGAAGAGATGAGGGAGCACGCGCGTGAAGTGGGCCTTCACATCCGGCACACCGGTTTGTGCTGTTCCGTTCAGCTCCGAACGCTGCAGATTCAGGCCCAGCGTGAAGCGGTCTTCGCTGCCCTTCCAACTGAATTGCGAGCCGCCCCGCCAATACCGGTAAGTGCGTTCAAAGGCATTGCTCAGCCGCAAGTCCCGCTCTCTTGCCCCGTCGGTCACATTGAAGAAATGCTTGTCCTCTTCACGCTGCGTCAGTGTATGCTCACCGAAAAGCTCCATCGCGACTCTGTCAAACAGCGGTTCGGTAAGCGAAATCCTCTGCTCAGTGGTGGCGGAGCGGCCATACTGTTCCTGCTCCTGCTGCAGTTCCTGCCAGGTCATCACATTACCGGAACCGGCAAGGCTGGTGCTGGAGAACAGTTCAGCGGTCTGATCCGAATCCGATAGCCTTAATGTACCGCGAGCTACTACGGTGCGCCCTTTATCGCTGATCTTCTTGCGCCAGGTCAGACTGGAAGATCCGCCGCCGTTGAAGTTGCGGGTGTCGTAGTTGCGGGAGGCTCCGTTGCGCAAAATGTTCTGTGCCCCCCAAGTCTGCTGGGCACTGGTAGATAGCGCGTCAGTCAGCGTGAAGGCCAGCGAGCTTCGCAGGCGGATTTCGTGACCGGGGCTGATCTGCAGCTGGCCGTTCAGGTTGACTACATGGCCCAGTGTACGGGTTTCGCTGAGGCCGTTCTGATTCCATCGGGCCGCAGCCCCCCGTCCGGCCAGTTCATGGCGTTGAGCGTAGCTGTCCTGCTCCCGATCCAGGCTGTTGAGGAAATAGCTGCCGCGCAGCCAGGTACGCTTGCCGAAATCCCGACTCAGGTTGAGACCGGCATTGATGGACTCGGTGAAGCCGCCCCCGGATTCGCCGCCGAAGTTGAAATTAGACAGTATTCCCGACGATAACATCATAGTAGCACCGGACTGAATCACGCTCATCAGGTCTCCGACTCCAAAGCCTGACTGGCCCGTATTGGAGGCGTTTCCTATCAGCGACGACTGCAGCACAGGGGAAAATCGGTGCAGGCTGACACTCGTTCGGTAACGCCCCACCGGCGAATGTTCGCCCCCAAGGCCACCTTTTAGACTGCCCAGAACACCGCGTTTGGCCCCGTCCTTGAGGAGGAGGTCAATGGTCTTTTCCTCTTCACCATCATCTATACCGGAAAACTCCGCCTGATCGCTGGCCTTATCATATACCTGCACCCGGTCCACCGCATCTGCGGGCAGATTCTTGGTGGCCACAGTAGGGGTTTCCGCAAAAAACTCTTTTCCGTCCACCAGCACATTTTCCACCTCCTCCCCCTGGGCCTTAATGGTGCCGTCCGGTTCCACTTCAATGCCGGGGAGGCGTCGCAGCAGATCTTCCACTACATCCCCGGGACGCGTGGTGAATGCATTAGCATTGTACTCAAGAGTGTCCCGCTTGACGACGAAGGGGATATGGTCGGCGCTGACCACCAGTTCATCCAGCTCAGCTGTCAGTTCCTGCATGGTCACCACACCCATCGCCACATCGCCATCGGTTATGTCAAAGTCGTGCCGGATAGTCTGAAAGCCCACAAATGTGATCTGCAGGATGTAGGCCCCGGGGGTCATGCGCCGCAGTGTGAACTGGCCGTTGTTCTGCGAGGTTGCAAACTTGGTCAGAACGGAATCAGCCCGCGTCAGGGCAACCACCGTCGCCTGCGGGAGTGCCGTGCCGGATGTGTCCACTACCGTACCGGTCACATTGAACCGCGGTGTCTGCGCTGCGGCAGGCCAAGCCGCAAGGCCAACCAGGAACACGCTGAAGAACTGAATCCGGAGTGTCATTACTGGCGGACCATGATTCGCATGGCACCTTCCATGTTTTTCATCCTATCCTCCATTCTCTCAGCAACCAGGGTTTCAAATTCCTCCCGCGTAACTTCGCGCCCCTCGTCAGGTGGTGCAATGTTAGGCATCGTGTCCAATTGGATTTCACTGGCCTCATACAGCTGCTGGCCTTCACCCAGGGAAAGCATCAGGATCAGTCCCGGGAGCCCGCCATACTCCGCAGGCCCCAGCGACACGGGGATTTCCGGGGTGAACCAGGCCTCCACCGCCACGGTATCCATCATCGCGGTTGCTTTCAACACATGGCGATCCAGCATCTGCCCCTCTTCCCCTGAGAGCTTCCAGGACAGTTCCGGTAAAGCCCCGGTGATCAGGAAAGTGCGGCCCAGAAACGTCCGTTGTTCCACATACGTCCCCAGGTCAAGGTCCACATAAGTAGCGGAAGCCGTATCGTCGGAGTCCCCGCCACTGCCCCTGAAACTGATCTTAATATTGGCCCCGTCATCCGAAAAGGATGTGCCCCCTTCGGGCAGCTCAACCTCGTTGGTCATCGCGCGGGTCATTGAGGCTGCCTCGGTGAAGTCCATGCCGAAGGTGGTTGTCGCGGATTCCGGCATGTACTGTGCGAACTGCTCAAATTCAGGAGGCAGATTGACATCAAACCGCAGGGTGTGTTCATAGGTCACCGTGCCGGACTGCGCTGAGGCGGGTGCGGCAAGTCCCAGCAGCAGGAGCGCAAGCATCAGGTGGGGAATTCTGGAATGCGTCATCGGTATTGAAGTACGAGAAATACGGGCATCGGATCCATCTTGGTGAACGTTCGCCGCAGCGGGAATATTGCACCGGTGCCCAGATAACTCTCTGATCACCATCGGGGTTTCGCAGGGTAGTGGTGCGTCAAATCAATTTCGGTGTTTCGCTTGAGTCTGCAACGCGGTTAATGTTGAAGCGTCTGTAGCCCCCCTCCCCAGTACCAGATGAACGCAGGCCTAAAGAAATCCCATTCCCCCAGCCAAAGGACCACAGTGAAGGAATGCGTCCCTGGGCCGAGAGAATATAAGGCGGTGCGCCAGACCAACTGGCGGAATAGAGCAGGTGAAAGTCCTGTAAATGCACGCCCTAATCAGGCGCATTTTCCCCGAGCCATGCGTGGCTGTCCGCGAGGGCAGACATGAAGCGTCGGCAGGGGTGCACATGGCCAGGGACATTAAGCATCGAAAGTGTTGTTATCCGGGTTGCCGAGGCTTTCGCTTTGGTTGAAGGCAACATGTTCGTTATCAATATGATGAGAGAGGGAACAGGCCCGCGGTGTCCGAGCCCCCATGGACGTGTGTACGTATTTCGTCGGGACCTGGGAGGTCTCTCTGCTGCCCATCGCCACGGGCGGGGCCGCCAACGCGTAGGCATAGCCGATCAACGGATGCACGGCAGAGAGAAGTCAGATGCGCTCATAGTAGTGATGAAGCCTGCGAACAAAGCATGGGTGGCCATGTGGCGGAGTGGGTGGAGCGAAGGGGCGCACCCGAGGGGAAACAGGAAGCCTTGGCACGCACCGGACCCAGGGCCGGGTTTGTGTGCTATCGGCGGACCGGACACAGAGCTGGTCCATCTGTGTAAAGGTGGACCTGTTACGTCTGAGAGTAGCGGACTACTTTCCAACGTTATGCGTGGGAGCGCGACCCGAGGGAGGAGCCGGATGCGTTAGCGCGCACGTCCGGATCTGTGCGGGGCCCCCGGGGAAACCCGGGGGCTATCGCGATGGTACTTCGAGCCGGTTACAGTCAATTCCCGTGGTGCTAAATAAACATTCTTCAGCAACCTGCCTGGCCCCCGCAAATGCGTTCACTCTGAATGCTTTCCTGGTGCTCACTTCATAGCTGACACCGACAGTTACTGACGTTTCGCCTACTGCAAGCTCGTGGCGTATGTCCTGATTCTGAAACCGCTGCCCGTCAACCTCAAAAATGAGATCAATCGTGCCCTGAGCCGCAACAGACCCGGCCGCGACAGCAACGGTCGCAATAGCCGCACAGAGACTGATGGATGAACGAAACAGTTTTGCCATGATACTTGGGTTATGATGCCAGTTCACCCCGCCGGCATTTGATGAAATCAGCGCGCCAAGGACTGGCTCAGCTCCGTCAAAATAACAGCCGCCGCAGCGCACTTCTGTATCGGAGCAACACAAACCGGCATTCCGCCACCCCTGACGAGGCCAGTAACGCAGAAGGCCCAACAACGAGTTGGGCCTTCTGCATACTGGAATATGGCTGCTGAATCCACCGGGCTAATAACCGGGATTCTGCACCAGATTGGAGTTTGCCTGCAACTGACCTTCAGGGATGGCAGCGACGTTCCGGTGAACGCCGGAAACGTCCTTGAACTGCCAAGGATCGTTGTAGCGGGTCGCTCCGCCTTCCACCCCATCGAACCGGATGAGATCCTGGCGGCGCGTCTGCTCCCAGAACAATTCTCTGCCGCGCTCGCCGAGAATGCGGTCAGCATTAAGCTCAGTGAAGGGATCTACACCAGCCCGCATACGGATCTGGTTGACCAAAGCTAACGCCTCGCCGGAACCGGAATTCTGCCGCCACAACGCCTCAGCCTTGAGCAGCAGTACGTCCGCATACCGGAATACCACAAAGTCGTTGCTCAAGCTGCTCCCGATTCCGCTGGCATCAAACTGGTACTTCCCAATGCGAGCACCGCACTGCCGACATGCCACCGACTCAAGATCATTCATGGCGGGCGTGAACGTAAGCGGAGGTCCATTCAAGTCAAAGTCCGAGTAGATGCCGGTGTCCGTAATCCTGTCGCCGGCGGAAGTGTATTGCGGCCCTACCAAGAAATTGCCCAGCCGGTCATCAAGTGTACCCATCACCCGCTCCAGCCCCGCGTCTTCCGGGGTGGGCTGAGATCCCCACACTTCGCCCTGAGGCCCTGGATTCTGATCGGGATCAATGACTGACTCGTACACCCGCTGCGTGGCCGACCACCCGTTCCATGGCTGGAACTGGAAGTTGTACGTATTCTGACTGCCGTAATGGAGCGTCATCTGGTGCAGGTTGAAACCCGTCAGGAAGACGCGATCATACGGGACGACAAAAATATTCTCCGGTGACCCATCGTTGGCCGTAATGAAGTTGTCGTGGTAGTTGGCCGCCAGGCTGTAGCTGCCGGAGTTGATAATGGCGTTGAGATGCGTAAGCGCATCCCCCCAACGCCCCGTGCCGGTGTAAACCTCCGCATTCATGTACAGCTTGGCAAGCGTCATGTGCGCCACCCACTGGTTCATCCGGCCGTAAGTTCCGCGCGAATCGGTGCTCAGATTCGGGAGGTTGTTCTGGAGCTCACTCTCAACAAACTGGAAAACCTGCCTCCGCCCCTCAGCAAAGTCTCCCGATGGTTGGGAAGGCGGTTCCGTGTCGGTAAAGTCCGTCACAATCGGTACATTGCCATAGGCATCCAGCAGCCAGTAATAATAGAGCGCGCGCATAGCCAACAGCTCCGAAATAAAGGGAGCTGCCGATTCCTGGGTCGTCGCCCCGTCCTGTACCGCCTGCTCAAATTGGAAGATCAGTCGGTTAGCGTTGTTGACTCCTCGATAATGCGTCGTCCAGTATCCGCCAAACTCTTCGTCGGTCCACTGGTGGCTGTTGACACGATACCAGAAGCCTCCTTCCGACCAGTCCTGCCCGCGGGCAGGGACAATTACATGGTCGGCAGTAGCTTCGCTCAGCTGTGCCAATGAGCCGCCTCCGCCGAAGCCGGTCAGCGCACTGTACGCGTCACCCATGGCCGAGACGAATTGCTCAGGTGTCTGAAAGAAATCCTCGGTCTTGACCTGGCTGTCAACGGAATCAGTGAGATCCGTACAGCCAGCAGCGAAGGCCAGCAGGCAAACTGCTGCAGCCAGCGCGCGAATTGGGGTTTTGGTCTGATTTGACATGTTGTTACTCTTCGTAGGCTGATCAATGGGACTACAGGTTAATGTTGATGCCGAAGCTGATCGAGCGCGTGGTGAAGTACTCGATGCGGCGCTCAATCCCCGGAGCCAAAGGCCCACCGCTGGATCCCTGCTCCGACTGACCCTGGTTGCGGTCAACATAGCGTACCTGCGGATTCAGGCCGCTGTATCCGGTGAAGGTGAGCAGATTGTTGCCGGACACATACACTCTTACGCGCCGGACAGGTCCTCCGGCCAGCGCTGCAGCTGGTATCGTGTACGAAAGCGATGCATTGTTGATGCGCACATAGTCGGCATCCTCAATGTAGTAGCTGGACCAGCGCGGATCTTCCACGAGATCTACCAGATCGAATGCGTCCGAAAGCACATTGTACGAAGTGATCTGCTTCGGAACCGAATAGAACAGGCTGAACATGTTGGCCAACTGGTGTCCGAACACACCCTCAACGAAAATACTGAGGTTAAAGTCCCCGTAGGATACGCTGTTGGTCCAGCCCAACTGGAAGTCGGGCAGCCCGTTGCCCAAGATCTGTTCATCATCCGGAAAAGCTAAGCCTCCATATTCCACTTCCGTGCCATCCGCTTTGAGGAACAGCCATTGGCCGTTATCGCCGATGCGCGAGAATCTCGGTCCCCACAGCTGCCCAATCGGTTCCCCCTCCTTGATGCGGATGAGGTCCGGATTGTTGAGGCCGGGAGATCCCGGACTGGCCAGGTACTGCACATCCCCGGTGATGTACTTGTTCAGGGTGGTTTCCGAGTACAGCGAAGCTACCATACCTGTCGTCCATGACAGCCCGGGCACGGCGGAAGAACCGCCCCGCAGGACATCATAGTCAACCTGAATCTCCAACCCACTGGTTTCCAGCTCACCGACATTCATCCAAGTAGTCGGATAAAGGTTCGGCGGCACGGGGACGGCAGCTTCAAACAGCAGGTCACTGGTAGTGGATTGATACGCGTCAAAACGTCCGCTTAGGCGGGCATTTGCCGCCACAAAGTCAACGCCCAGATTGATTTCGGTTTTCTCCTCCCACTTCAGGTCCGGATTGGGGTTACTCACAGGCCCGAAGCTTTGGATGAATTGACCGTTGACAAAGAAGTTGCCCGCGGGAGCAAAGCGTTGCAGCGCCAGGCCGCTGGATGGCGCATCCTGACCCGTTCGGCCTATGCTGCCCCTTGCACGAAGACTGCTGATGCCGGGGATAGTGGTCAAACCCGTTATTTCCACTCCTACTCCTGCCGACCAAAACAGCCCCCACTTGTTGTCAATACCAAAGCGGGAGGATCCCTCACGTCTAAGGCTGCCGTTGAAAAAGTAGGTGCCCTGGTAGTTCAAATTGGCTCGGCCAAAAAACCCGATGAGCCGATGCGTGCTTCGGAAACTTCCAACACTACCTTCACCCTGACTGAAGTCTTGAGCGAACTGAAAGTTGTTCCAGGTTACCGTCTCAGCAATAAAGTCGCCGCCAGCCGCATTAAAGCCTTCGTCAATGAAGTCATTGAACGAATATCCTGCAATGGCTTCAACACCCACGCCATTCGCGGCATCCCCTGAGTAATGCAGGGTGGCCTCAAACAGCTCACTGCTGCTGTCAAGGTAGAACTGCTCGGCCCTGCCAGGACCGCGGGCGGCGGCTGTAGCCCCTCCCCGCACCTTGTGCTGCCTGGAGTAGAAATTGCGTCGGGACTGATCCAGCGTCTGGTAGGAGTAGCTCAGGGCAAGTGAAAGCCCGTCAAACGTTGAGTTGAGACCGCCGAGATTGTATTCACCGCGCAGCACGCCATTGAAGAGTTTATCTTCACCGAGACGAGTGCCTTCCTCAATGATGGCCACCGGGTTGAAATAGTTGAACAGGGGCTGCTCGTAGAAGCCGCCGGTATTTTCAAATCCAGGAGCACTGACCGGCACCGTGGGGTTCATGATACCCGCGAATTTAAACGCGTCGGCAAATCCGAAATTCTGCTCAGTACTGGTGGCAGCCAACTGGAAGGTAAGCTCCAGATCATGATCCATCGCCCACTGGGTCAGGTTCAGGCGGCCACCAATCTGCTGGAATCCGGTGTAACGCTGGATGCCGTTCCGATCACGGTAATTGCCGGAAACGCGGTAAACGGTGTTTGCATTGCCACCCGAAAGCGCCAAGCTATGGACCATATTGGAGCCAGCCTGCGTAACCTCCTTGAACCATTCGGTGTTTTCACCCAAATCAAGTACCTGATCCGGTTCGCGAGGGGCTGCGGACAGTCTGCGCCCAGTCATGGTGACCAGATCTCTGAACTCATCTGCCGTGAGCACATCAAGCCGATTCTCAATGCCTTCAAACGTATAATAGGCGTTGTAATCCACCGCAACTCCACGACGCGCCTCGCCCTGTTTGGTGGTAACCAGCAGAACCCCGGCTGAACCGCGCGTACCATAGATCGCAGCAGCTGAGGCATCTTTCAGCACCTCAATTGAGGCGATATCGTTGGTGTCAATGTTGTCCAAGCTCGCCCCAATCACGCCATCGACTACCACCAGCGGCGACTGATTGGCACCAAAGGATGAGATGCCGCGCAGGCGAATCTCAGGTTCATCGTTCGGATTGCCATTCCTCGTGGTGATCTGCAGCCCGGCCACCTTCCCCTGGATTAGCTCTGCCGCCGAGTTGACATTGCCGGAAACAAAATCCTCTTCATCCAGGCTGGCAATGGATCCCGTAATGGTCCGGCGCTCCTGGGACCCGTACCCGGTCACCACAAGCTCCTCACCGAGTTCGTACACGGTCTCGGCCAGGGTCACATTAATTTCGCTGCGCCCGTTAATTCCGATTTCCTGGGTGTCAAAACCGATGAAGGAAAACACAAGGGTGTCCTGCAGCGAGGGGACCGAAACGACGTAATTGCCATTCATATCGGTCGAACCGCCTTGGGTGGTCCCTTTGACAGCGACATTGACACCCGGCAGCGGGTCGCTGGTCGTGCCGTCTAGGACGGTCCCGGATACCGTTGACTGCGCCAGTACCAGCGGCACCGTGAACGCCATCAACGCAATAAATAGAATCGTTCTCTTCATGTTCAGCAAAGGTCTAGTTGAAGAAATCCTGAAGTGTTCATCATCCGGCTTAAGGGTGAACCGAACTCCAGAACCAATATACGTATATGCTGTGTGGATGTGCCACTTTTCTTGAGTTATTTTAACGGTGGCAGCAATTCAGCCTGCAGCCGGCACAATTCCGGTATCAGACCGGCAGCACTCCGGTACGAATGCGTGGCCGGATCCAACAGCAGCGCCTGCAGCAGTTTTTGTCGGCTGCCCTGCTCAAAGGCTTCAATCAACAGAGAATTGATCGAACATTGCGTCCGAAGCAGGGCCAGCACCGGCTCGGGCAGACGCGGCATGGTTTGGGGGTGTACGCCCCGGGCATCCACACGAGCAGGTACTTCCACAATGGCATCCTCAGGCAGCCCGGGCATCCGCCCCCGGTTGCTCACATTTACCGCATCCAGGTCCTGCTTATGCCCCGCGGCCAGTCCTTCCATTATGGGAATGGCGAGCTCGCCGGAAGATGCCAGCGGTGCGCTCTTCGGATCGTCAGCTACCGCGTTAGCAGTGCCGGTTTTGAACAGCGGGTACTGCGTTGCCTTTTCGTGAAGGTTATAGATCCAGGTCGGGGTACGGCCGGTTTCCCAAGGATGGCCTTCGGCGGGATCGTAGTAGAACTGCAGTAGTGAGCTACCCAGAAACTCAGGTGCCCATCGGATGTACTCGCCGATGTGGTTGGTACCGGGTGAGGGGTAGAGGCCAAATGTTCGCAGCAGGATGCGGCTTAAGGCCATCTCATCCCACTCACCCAACGGGTGAGCGTCACGCTCGCGCTCCCGGAGCATCGGATAGAGATCCTCCCCGGTAGATCGGTGCGTAATGGACTGAAACCAGGTGAAATGGTTCAGTCCGCTCGCCTGTGCTTCAATGTCCTCAGCGGGCAGCCCCAGCAGTCGGGCCACCTGCTGCTTTCCGTGAAACACGCCATGGCACAATCCAACAGTCCGAATAGATGAAAGCCTGGTGAGAGCCTCGCACAGTTTGGTCAGCGGATTGGTGTAATTGAGCAGCCAGGCATCGGGGCAGCAGTCTTCCATGGCTCGGGCAATCTTGAGCATGGGCGGCATGTTGCGCAGCGCATGAAACAATCCGCCCGGGCCGCCATTCTCGCCGTAGAGCTGGTTGAATCCGAACATGCGCGGGACATGAAAATCCTGCGCCCAGTAGTAGTAGCGGTTGCGCTCTATGGCTACGACCACATAATCGGCCCCTTGCAGCGCCTCTTTCAGATCTGTGGAGGTGTAAACGGCAAAGCTCCGTCCCAGCCGGGCAGCTGTCTGTTCGGCATAAGCCCGAGTCTCGGGGAGCCGCTCGGCGCTGACATCCATAAGCATCAGCTCCAGGCCGACACTACACAGCTTATCACTGAGACAAATGTCCCGAATGGTGGCGGGGCCGAATTCGCGGCTCCCTGCACCTATAAGCACTATTTTGATCATGGACAATCATGAGTATTTAGCTGCCTGATTTCATGACCGCAGGACGTGCGCTTTGCTTCACGGTCGCCGTTGTGGCATGGCCAGCCGCTGCTTCCGCCCAACCCGTCATTTATCCGATTGTGCCCAAAACATACGTAAACGCGCAAACGGGCGGCAATTACATGTTCAATTACTACCTGCCACCACCCGGATCCGGCTATCCGTGGTGGCCCGCCTGGCATCCCGATGGCAGGCATCTGGCCTTCAGTATGCACGGTACCTTGTGGTCACTTGACCTGGAATCCAATCAGGCGCATGAACTTGTCCGCAGGCCCGAGTACTTGTCCTCACCTGCCTGGCACCCGGATGGGCAGCGGCTCGTTTTCACCGCGGACAATGGCGAGGCCATCAATCTGTATCTGCTGGATTTGTCAGATGGCACGGTACGGACCATCACGGAGGGTCGCCATCTGAATCTGGATCCGGTGTGGAGTCCGGATGGCAGCCAACTGGCGTACGTGACCACATTCCCTAACGGTTATTTCAACATTCATGTCCGTGCGGATGGGACAGAGCTTCCCGTAACAGCGGATCATTCCTTCGGGCGGTCACGGCTGTACTTCGGCGAATACGATCTCCATATCCAGCCAGCCTGGCTTCCTGATGGTGATTCTCTGCTGGTTTTGTCCAATCGCAGTATTGCCCTGGGTTCCGGGGGACTCTGGACCGTTCCGATTGAACCTGACGGGATGCGGCGTGCCCGACAGGTGCACCGGGAAGAAACCCTCTACCGAACACGCGCGGATATTTCACCGGATGGTACCCGTTTTGTGTACAGCTCCCATTTGGGGGGTCAGTACAGCAATCTCTTCGTGCTGCCAGTCGCGGGAGGGGAGCCTTACAAGCTCACCTTCGGAACATGGGATAGTTTTCATCCCAGGTTTTCGCCGGATGGCCACCAGGTCGCCTACCTATCCAATCAAGAGGGGCTGCCGGAGCTGCGCATGCTACAGGTATTTGGCGGCAGGGATGAGGCAATTCAGATTGATTCCCTGCACTGGCAGATGGCTATGGGCCGGGTAGAGGTGACCGTAGTGGATGACGCTACCGGACGCGTGCTGCCTGCGCGTATCTACAGTAAAGCGTCGGATGGCAAGACGTACACGCCCGCCGATGCCTACCAGCGCCAAGGGCGCATGAGCGAACATTTTTTTCACACCGATGGCACCTATGCGCAACAGATCCCGGTCGGTGCCTATACGGTGGAGGCGATGCACGGCTTTGAATATCACCCGGCAGCCGTAACGGTGGACATCAGGCCGCAGGCCACCACCGAAGTGAGTATCAGACTGCGGCGAATGGCGGACTTAAAGGCACAGGGCTGGTACAGCGGAAGCAATCATGTTCACATGAATTATGCCGGCAACCTACACAACACGCCGGAGAATCTGGTGTTTATGGCGCGGGCGGAGGACTTGGATGTGATCGGTCAGTTGGTGGCCAACAAGGACAATCGGATTTTGGACTACCAGCACTTCACCGGCGCGCCGCATGCGCTTACGGATTCGGCCATTGTACTGTATTTCAACGAGGAATATCGGCCGCCGTTTTACGGCCATGTCTCGTTTATCAACCTGACGGAGCATCTAATATCGCCGTTTGTGACAGGCTACGAAGGCACCGCCATTGAGAGCCTCTATCCGAGCAATACCCAGATGTTCAGGCTGGCCCGGCAGCAGGGTGCTTTGGGGGCCTACGTACACCCTTACTGGGGTAGTGAGGACCCGCTGGAAACCAATCTTGGTGTTGCCAAAGCATTCCCGGTCGATGTAGCTCTGGGTACGGTGGACTATCATGAACTTGTTTCCGGTGCCGGATGGGCGGCCTATCATGTGTGGCACCAGGTACTCAACAACGGCTTCAACCTCCCGGCCGTGGGCGGAGAGGATGCCATCAGCAGCCTGCATCGAACGGCCATTATCGGGCAAATGCGTGCCTATGCCTATATGCCTGATGGGCTGAGCTGGGAAGGCTGGCTGCATGCCATCAGGACAGGGGCGATGTTTGTCACCAATGGACCGCTGTTGGAGTTTACCATCAACGGTAAGAGCATGGGGGATACACTACGCCTCGATCCGAAAGACTCCGTGGTATCTGTTCGCGGAAGGGTGCAGTCCATTGTGCCGCTGGATCGCATTGAGCTGGTGGAAGGGGGGCGCATCATCAGCGTTGATGTGGCACCCTCCAACACCAAGGGCACGGACTACATGTTCACCGTTGAAGTTGACATCGCCCACAGCACCTGGCTGACGTTCCAGGTTGCTTCGGATTCCGCCTGGCATCCGATAGATGACCGATTTGTGCAGGCGACCACAAATCCGGTCTGGATTCTTCGCGGCAACGAGCCCGTGCGATCCTCGCGGGCGGCTGGTTACTTTATTCGATGGATTGATAAGTTATCCGCTATGGCTGAGGTCCATCCGGGCTGGCGTTCCGAGGCGGAGCGCACATCTGTACTGGATGAATTTGCAGAAGCGCGCCGCGTGTATGAGGAGCGCTTGGAGGAGGCTCAGGCCTTGGGCCGCTAAGTTTGGTCGGATCACACGCAGTAAATGTGCGCCCATTTACGCCAAGAGTTACGCCCGACTGTGTCCGGGTGGTTGAATCAGAGGCGACGCGGGTCACAGCGAAAGTGCAGGGTCCTGCAGCATCGCCCGGCGAACCCGTGCTGCGGGCCAATGTCGCAAGCGGACCGATCAATACCGGTCAAAACGATTCCATCCCGACCCCCTGCAGATTCCGTCAAAGTGTCTCATGTATGCAGGCATGTGCCGATTTGTGCCCCGCGCAACCGCCAAGTGCCTTATTCCCTAAAGCGTGAATTGATGCGTACCACCCCACAAGTCTTCGTGATCCTCGCACTCGCGGGCATCCTGAATTCCGGCTGCGGCACACTGCTGTATTCCGGCACATCTGACGTGATGATAAACAGTCGACCCGGTGAGGCGCTGGTGATCTATAACGGGGAAATCGTTGGTGAGACTCCGGCGATTATCACGCTGCCGAATGGCGAATCGAGCCATCAGATCATTGTACGCAAAGATGGCTATGAGACAGGCTCGTGCGTGATAACCCGAAGGTACAATCTGAAGGTCGCAGCGATGGACTATGCCCCCGGAGTCCTGGGCTCTATCGCCCCATTCGGACTGACGGTATCAGGAATACTTTGGCTGGTGTCCAGTGGAGCCGCAGTCACCGATTTTCTAAATGGCAGCCTATTTAAGCTCAGCCAGGACTCATGCACAATAGACCTGTTTGTGCGCGAGAAATGACGGGTGCGCCGCGTCGGCGAGTTTCGGAAACAGAAATACGTACGGGTGTGTCCGTAGGCATGGGTGTTGAAACCGGATGGCCTGACCTGCTGCGGCGCATGGACCGCGATGCCATAAGTACTGCATCTTTAGCCATCGGAGCAGTCGCCTGCTTCGCGGCCTACAACCGATTGCGTCGGTCGGCCCGCTTTTGCCCGTGCACCGATGCCGGGTGCTTGGCTGACCGAGCGGATGGCTACATAGACAGCAGGTTGGCAAACAGCCGGTAGGCACCCGCCACCGAATAGGGGAGCTGCCGGTGGAAGGCCAGTGCGCAATAGGTATAGTGCCCTTCACCATAGTCGGCAACCAGAAGGGCACCGCGTTGCGGTGCCTGGCCGGTGTCGTTCATCTCAATCAGGGCGGTGTACGCGTCATCCCACTCGGTGAAGAACTTGGAGCCGCGCTGTTCCACCCAGCCATCAAAATCGGCGGTGGTGATCGCGTTGGGCCCCACGAACACCGGATGGTCGGGCTCAAGCAGGGTCACGGGCGCATCCTCTTCTGAAACTTCCTCCGCGCCTCTCGGCAGCTGAGCGGGAAGGGGGGCCATCTGCTCCGGCACGAACTCCTGCGTCTGATAAAGGACAATCAGGTTGCCTCCGCCATGCGCATAGTCCAGCAGTCGCCGGTTGTACGTAAGCAGGTCCTGCCGGACCGCATAGGCGCGTGTTCCGACAACGATCACATCATATGCGCTCAGATTGCCGCCGGCCAGATCCGCCTCCTGCAGCAGCGTTACCGCGGCCCCCAGCTGCTGAATGCCCGAAGGCACCTCGTCTCCAACCCCCATGACATAGCCGACATTCAGGTTCGCCGCCACACCAACATCCAGTCCGGTAACCAGCGTGGTGGCCTCGCGAAACAGATAGCGCGTCTCCATATCGCGGTGCCGGATGATCTGGTATCCCTCCGAAAGGGCGGCATCACCCACCTGAGCGATGGCGCGCACCTCGTAGTCCTGCCCGACCCCCAGATCCGGGACCGTTACCTCAAAAGCAAAAAGCTGCCGTTCGCCGGCCTGAGCGAAATTCAGCGCATGGCTCGCCGGCGTGGCCATCCAGCTATCCGGCAATTCAAGACTGAGCACCCCGTTGGAGCCTCCGGCCACATTGTTGATGAGTTCAGCAGAAACAGTAAACCGGCTGCCCGCTTCCCGAGGGATCACGACCCGCTGGGCGGGCGAAACATTGACCGCCAAAGCTGGCATCACCTGCAGTTTGCGCATGACGAACCCATAGGGCAGGTCTGCCTCGCGAGTTTGGACATCACGCACCAGATGTACCGGGACCCCCAGGACGTTCAGGCGGGCCTCCGCCTGCAGGCCTGCAGGCCGGGTCGGGCGGTGTATCCATCGGGGTTCGCGCAGCTGGTAGTGATTCTCCTTGACACTGTTACGGAAGTAATACGGGCGCGCATAAACGGCATCGCCGGGCACGGTAGTTGAGAATACCACCTGGTGAAAGGGGTCAGTCTGACGCACATCACCGGCGGTCTGCCACGCCTCTTGTGGCAGCCCGGTCGGATCACTCAATGATAACACAACCTCATCAACAGCGATATCGGTCGGCACATAGAGTCGCGCGTCAACTTCAAAGGACTGACCGCGCACCACAGACCCCATTGTGGCCGGGGCCTGCCAGACGCTCACGGCCGGCGGCGTTCCCGTCGGCTGCGCAATAGCCGTGAAGGTGAGTCCCAACGCGGTGGCAATGGCATGCTGAAACTGCTGCTCCTTGATCTTGAGCATGAAAGCTGATTCTGAATCTTCCGGCAGCAGGGCCAGGAGCTCACGCGTCCTGGCCAACCCGCCGGTCAAGTCGCCAACCACATCGGCCGGACGGCCCGGGCGGACCTCCGTGAGTGCGCGCCCGATGCGGGGCCACGATGTTGTCCGGGGTCACCTTAGTCGCCGGTT
>JAPPNA010000068.1 GCA_028873925.1 Bacteroidota bacterium
TGAAATGTTTCCGCAGAATTTTGAATTTTTGGGATTTTGTGGTGAGTCTGGGAGGCTTTGGGTCCGAGTTGAGGAGCTGGCTCAAGCAGTTCAGGATCGCCAAGACGCACCTCGGCCAGCGCGTCCGGTCCACTCAAAGCCTTTCCATGTGCGACTGCTACCGGTTCAGGCCGCACGCTTCAACAAAGGCATCCGCAGGCGTGATGTAGCCCAGCACCTTGCGAGGACGCAGGTTGATCCGGTCCTGCACCAGACGCACCTCACTCGACTTCAGCCCTGTCAGGCGGTCGCCTTTGGGAAAATATTCCCGTACCAACCCGTTCGTATGCTCGCTCAGTCCACGCTGCCACGACGCGTACGGATCCGCAAAGTACACCGCAGCGCCCAGCTGCTTGGCGAACCCTTCGTGCTTCGCAAATTCCGCCCCGTTATCCGCGGTAATCGTGTGTACCCACCGCTTGTATGGCTTGAGCAGCCGTATAATGGCCCGCCTGACCGTATTGGCCTGCTTATTGGCCAGTTGGCTCATCAACAAAAGCTTCGTCTTGCGCTCCACCAGCGTAAGCAGATAGCCCTTATGCTGCTTACCCACAATCAAATCTACCTCCCAGTCCCCCACGCGTGACTTCTCATCCACTATCGCTGGGCGTGACTCAATCCCCACCCGGTTCGGTATCCGGCTCCGGCCCGCGTCCGTCTTCATGCGGCGCTTCTTGCCCTTGCGACGCAAGCATTTGTACAAATCGCCGCCGCGGATCCGGTCCTCGGCGATCAGCTGATAAATCCAACGGGGCGATACAGAGACCCCCTTCTCCTGCGTGCGAAGCCAGCCCGCCGCCTGATCTGGACTCCAGCCCTCCCGTAACAACGGACAGATGCTTGAGGCCCATACGTCCGGAAATACCTTGTACGGGCGCTGTGACGCTGCACCGCGGCGCCTGAAGGCCATTCTGGAGGCCTCCTCGGGGTCATAAGCGCCATCTGAACGCTTATTGCGCCGCAATTCGCGCGAAATCGTTGAGGCCGACCGCTCCAACTGCTTCGCTATCGCCCGAATTGACAACCCCTGCTCCCGCAAGGCGTATATCTGGTGGCGTTCACCCTCGCTCAGGTGATGATGCCTGATCTTGGCCATGGATAATCCGGTTTTTCAACACACCTATTATCGTCATTACCTGGGCCGAACGCCACCCCTTCACGAATTCTTTATCCGTCGGCACCCCAAATGCCAGTTTTAGGGGTGTTGCGTTTCGCACTTCACAAGGCGTTCAGCAAATGCAGCAGTCTGAGGCGAACGCAATTGTTGAAGTACTGCGAACTCAAGACAATCCAATCGCGATAACGCACTGCCTCCAGTGCATTTGAAACGAGGCTAATTCATAATAGTACTTTGAAGTAGCCTATTTTGTTGCGATATGATTGCACGTGACCTTGAGCCGAGAATAGTCAGATTGGCCGAGAAATTTCCGGCTATAACGCTGACGGGGCCGCGCCAAAGCGGAAAAACCACCTTGTGTCGGGCAGCATTCCCGGATCACCCGCTTGCGAATCTGGAAGCGCCGGATCTGAGAGCATTCGCCGTGGATGATCCCCGCAGGTTCTTGTCTCAGTATCCACGGGGTGCGATTCTGGACGAAATCCAGCGCGCGCCAGACCTGCTGTCGTATCTGCAGGTCTCTATTGACGAATCTCCTGTTCCAGGTCAATGGATTCTAACAGGGTCGCAAAACCTCCTGGTTTCTGATTCAATAAGTCAGTCACTGGCCGGAAGAACAGCCGTGCTCAACCTGCTTCCGCTAACCTGGCGAGAAACGAAGCGCTTTCCCAATCACCCCCAGACTCTTGAAGCCGCATTATTCGCCGGAAGTTATCCGCGAATATTCGATGATAACCCGGACGTGTCAGATTGGATCGGATCCTATGTGGCCACCTATGTTGAACGAGACCTGCGGTTAATCAGCCAAATTGGTAATCTGGCTGCCTTTCAGCGGTTTATGGCCCTCTGTGCCGGGCGGACGGGGCAGTTGTTGAATCTGTCATCGCTGGCAGATGATTGCGGAATATCTCAGCCGACCGCGAAGGCCTGGATCAGCATCCTGGAGGCCAGCTTCCTGGTCTTCAGGTTGCCGGGCAGGAGCTCAAACTTGCGCAAGCGATTGGTCAGGATGCCAAAACTGCATTTCTGGGATACAGGACTCGTGTGCTGGCTGATCGGCATCCGGTCTCCAGAACAACTGCAGACACATCCGCTGCGCGGGGCGATTTTTGAAACCTGGGTGGTTTCGGAGATCGCAAAGCATCGGGTAAACCGTGGAGAGCGGGGCGGACTGTCGCACTATCGCGACCGAAACGGAGCGGAGGTTGACCTGGTCCTTGAGACTCCGGATGGCCTGTTTCTGGTGGAGGCCAAGTCTTCAATGACCCCGGCATCGTCCATGCTCAGCGGAGCCAAGAGGGTCAGAAAACACCTGGGTGCAGCAAGCGGATCTTGCCGGATCACAGTGGTCTATGGAGGCGATGCGGCTCAGCACCGCACCGATGGCAGTATTATCCCCTGGCGCGACTTGCACAATGCTGGAGTTGTCTAAGTCGAAACAATGGGTTTGTGCACCCTGTGACCACTGCCGGGTCAGGCGGCCAATCTGCCCGATAGCCCGGTTGGGCGATCCGCAAGAATTTCGATTGGGCGGCGGCAGCTTACGACCAATTTCGCAACGGACCTATGGCCGCAATGCCCGGTGAATGGTCCGGGTGATTGCTGCACCCAGTGACGCGGAGACCGAGTCATCGGCAATGCCCTCGGTCAGGATGACTAGGACATAAGGCGGCGCATCGGGCGGGTACACGATGGCCGCATCATGATGGATCTCAGTGATCTGTCCGGTCTTGTGGGCCACATTCACCTCTTCCGGTAGTCCGGCAGGAATCATCTCATTGAATCGGGCATCCAGCATTACCTCCACCATGGTGCTGTCCGCAGCTCGTTCAACAGCCTGGCCGTGGGCTATAAGGTCCAACAGGCGGGCCAGCGCCTGTGCATTGGTCCGGTTGCTCATGCCGAGTTCAAACGCCTTCAGGTCTTCCACCCCCCGCAATACCTGCATACCACTCGCGTCAAGGTTGTTGATGGTATGCTGGATGGAGTCTGCGGACAGATGTTCAATGAGCAGATTCGTCGCGAGATTCGAGGAAACGGTAATCATCTGATAGATCAGTTCAGACACCGACATCTGCTCACCCAGGCGCTCGTAGATCGCATCATCGCTGTCGTCCACGATGGCGTACTCAGAGCCATCTACGATTGAGCGGAAGGAATTCCTGACCTCCAATAACTGATCCATCGCCAGCGTGCCAGCCCTCACCTGCCTCCAGGCCTCAATCATGACCGGGATTTTCATGGTGCTGGCCGCATGGAATTCCCGGTCGGACTGAATATCCAGCGAGGTGGATGTGGATGGATCCCGCACAGCCACCGCAACCTGCGCGTCCGGGTGGCGGTCCAGGAGGACTTGTACCTGCCCGCTCAACGGAGGGGGCGTATCAGGGGTACATCCGACAAGCAACATCAGCAGCGGGAGAGACGAAATAAAGGCGGGCTTCATCCGGTCAGATCCGGCAGGTGCGGATTTCCGTAATGAGAATACCCCGGGCCCCGAGTTGCTCCAGCTCATCCATGATCCGATTAGCATCATTGCGTCTGGCCATGGCCTTGATCGACACCCAGTCCGATTTGCTGAGCGGGATTACCGTGGGAGATTCGATGCCCGGCGTTATGGCAGAGGCCCGGGCGAGGGAAACGCGCGGGCAATCGTATTCAACCATGATGTACTGCCGGGCCACCAGAATCCCGCGCAACCGCTGAAGGAAAAGCCTCACGGCAGGGTCTGCTTCCACGGCTTTGGAGCGGGCGATAAGGATGGCTTCAGTCTCCAGAACGGGATCACCGATGATCTTGAGACCGGCATCAATTAACGTGCGGCCCGTTTGAACGAGATCAGCCACTACATCCGCCACCCCCAATTGAATGGAAATCTCCACGGCTCCGTCCAGATGGACCAGCGAGGCATTGATCTTGCGTCGGGACAGGTCCGCGGCCACAAGCCGATTGAATGAGGTGGCAATCCGCTGCCCATCAAGAGATTCCAGGGACAGGTCGGAGGACTCAGGGGCGGCATAGCACAATCGCGCCCGACCAAAATCAAGCGCGAGCAGTTCACTGGCTGGCGCACCGGAATCCAATAGCAGGTCACGCGCGGTGATGCCAAGGTCCAGGACACCCTGACTCACATAGGTGGCTATGTCTCGCGGGCGCAGGAAGAAAAAACTGACCTGATTGTCCACATCCCGCACGCGGAGCTCCTTGGCCGAACGACTGCAGTGATATCCCGCTGCCAGAATCAGATCCGTGGCACCTTTGGACAAAACACCCTTATTGGGCAGCGCAACGTAGAGCATGGGCTATAAATGTCGGTACACATCGTCTAGGGAGAGATCACGCGCAAGCATCATGACCTGAAGGTGGTACAGCAGTTGAGAGATTTCCTCAGCGGTCCGCTCGCGGGATTCGTGGCAGGCGGCCATCCAGACTTCGCCCGCCTCCTCCAGAATCTTCTTGCCGATGACATGGGTTCCCTGCTTTAGTGCCCGGACCGTCCCGGAGTTGGGATCGGCGGATTCGACCTTTTTCTGCAGTTCGGAAAACAGCTCCTCAAAACGCTTCATGGACACACCGGGCAAGTAGTGGTGAAATGATCCAGGCAGCCGCAGCCACCATAGCTGCGGCTGCCTGGATACCTTGGGCATCGGCCTCATAATACGCCGTTCGCGCGAATGTACGGTGGGTGAAGTTGGCAGTCAAGCACTGAGTATCCGATCAGATGGCAGCATTTCTCCCGGGTAATGCGCGGCCTCCCACATCAATATCATCGGTGGGCCCTAAGCTGTGGTTTATCGGGCACGCGACGCACATATAGGCAGGATGCAGGGCCACCCCAAACGGACGGTCCCAACGGTAACAGCAATCCGCTGATGCAAGGCCGCCGGTTAAGCGCGTTTGCTGCCCGGAATCGTCAGACCCAAACCTCCGTCAATCCGGAATGCCTGTCCCGTTATAAACGCGGCATCGTCACTGGCGAGGTACAGAATCAGGTTGGCCACTTCCGCGGGCGCGGCCATCCGCTCGGTCAGGTGCATCTGACGAACTTCGCGGAGCACCGCCTCAGGATCCGGGGACTGGTTGACCGACCACCTGAGCATCGGGGTGTCCACCGAACCCGGGCATACAGCCACCGACCGGACGTGCGGTGCATAGTCAACCGCGATGCTTCGCATCAGCCCCAACATGCCGGTCTTGCTGGTCGTGTACGGCGCGACATTGTGCTGGGTCATGAAACCCTGGACACTGGAGACATGGATGATGACCCCCTCCTTCATCAGGGGAATGCAGTACTTAGCACACAGAAATGCGCTCTTCAAATTGACATCCATGACATAATCCCACTCCTCCTCGGTCGTTTCGGAAACAGTGCTGTACCGCTGGATCCCGGCGTTATTGACCAGAATCGTCACCGATGAATACTCTGCCTCAATTTGCTTGAAAGCATCCCTAACTTCATCAGACTTGGACACATCGCAGCGGATGAATCGTCCGCGTGCTCCAAACGGAGCTAAGCGTTCAATCGCCCGCGGCCCGTCCATGTCAAGTACGACCACAAGGGCACCGGATTCCAACAGACGTGTTGCCGCAGCTCCGCCAATTCCCTTGGCTCCGCCGGTTACGACTGCTGTTTTCCCTGTGAAGTCCATGATGAAAGTGTTTCAGCCAATCAATCCGACAAGTCCAAAGGTAACATATGCAGCTGAGTGCCCCACCCGAATAAACGGAGCATCACAAGCCACGGCCGGTAAACGCCCCCGGGAGCAGGGCAGCCGGCGTAGTGCGCTCTGGAGGGCGGATGCCCCGATCCATCCATATCTCCGCGTCGGGCAGTCGTTCCGCAATCAGTTGCCTGCACGCGCCGCACGGCGTACCAATTGGATCCTTGAGGCAGGTCAGGTACAATGCGTCCAATTCATATGCGCCATCACTGACTGCTGCTGCGATCGCGCTGCGCTCGGCACAGATTGTGCGCGCCCAGTCCGCGTGCTCCATGTTGGAGCCGGAGTAAAACAATCCCCCTGCAGCCGTTATCACACACCCCACGGGAAAACCTGAAAGCGGGATATAGGCCGAGGCTGCGGCCTTTCGGGCAAGCGCCACACCTGCCTCAGCAGAAAAAACATCCGGGCAGGACGCGCGGAGAGGCAGCCGGGAGGTCATGGTGGATGGCAGCTGACCAAACGTGAAGATATCTGACGAATGCTGTACGGGAGATCCAGCGAATGTGCCCGCCAGGAATGCCTTCTCATACGGCCGTGCAGGACCGCTCAAAGCTACGGCCGCAATATCACGCCGGCCTGCAGTGGAGCAAATGGAAAACGTCGCCGTCAGGGCGGGGATCACGAGCGAATAAGAGGCACTCTCCACGCGCACCCCACAAACCCAGCGGCCATCCGACAACAACGCCGCCGCCGCACGGGGTTCGCCGGAAAAAGGGGTAAACGCATGGTCCGCAGCCCGCTGAGCATGTTCCCGCAATTGATTCAGCATCGTAGGACAGCGGGTTCAAATGTTCTCGGCAGGGGCATCCATCCGGCTGCCCTGACAGGCGGGTAGCCCAATAGATACCCAATGGCGCAGACCATCGGGAGTTGCAGGCGAGGCATAGAGGCATTTGGGGAATTGCCCGGATCCCAATCTATTAAGGGCAGTCAGCATGACCTACCAGGCGATCACCGCTCCGGTCGCCGGACCAGCCCGCCGGTGTAAGGCTGGTGATCAAAGAATTCACCGGTGCCCAACACACGCGGATCGCCAGTTGCATGCAGCTGCTCCAGCAACTGGTTCCAGAGCGCCCGCTTGACTGAGGCATACGCCGGATCCAGGGCCCGATTATTCAGCTGACTTGGGTCGGCAGCAAGATCGTAGAGCTCTTCACCGGAGCGCCGGGCGAAGGCCCGGTCGTACCGAGCCTCATCCGCCGCACTGTCATGGCGATGGGCAATCATATGGTGTTTGGTCGGGCTGGCATCAACATCCGAGTACCAGGCACCCGACAGAAAAGCCGATTCATCCTCCGGCGTGCCGGCTGGCCAGCGGTCAGGCCTGAAATTGCGGATATACAGGTGCTCGTGTGTGCGGATGGCACGCATAGGATAACCGCCCCCATCCGGAGATGCCTGACTGGGTACATGACGCTCCTTGCCGAAAAACACCGCCGTGCGGGAACTGTCAATCAGTCTGGAACCAACAGAAGTCATAGTGAGCATCAGGCTCCGACCATCCATGACCGGTGGCGCTTCCAGCCCTGCGACTTCCAGAAACGTAGGGGCCAGGTCTATCAGACTGACCAGATCGGTGACCCTGCGGCCCGGCGGGATCCTGCCGGGCCAGTGCATGATCAGCGGAACCCGTGTTCCCAGATCATACAGCATGCTCTTAGCACGCGGAAACGGCATCCCATTGTCACTGGTAATCACGACGAGCGTCCGGTGGAGCTCCCCCTCCTGCTCCAAGCGTTGCAGCAATTCCGTCAATTCGCGGTCAATCCGCTGGATTTCATAGTAGTAGTCGGCTATATCGCTGCGCACTGCCGGGACATCCGGGAATGCGGCGGGCACCTGTATGCGGCTGGTATCAATGCCGCTGCGCACACCGCTGCCGAGCTCATATCCGCGGTGCGGATCATGCGTGCCGAACCAGAAGGCAAATGGGCGTTCAGTCGGGCGGGCCGCAAGGAATTCGTCCATGGACACATACCGGTCACCGGCCGGGTTCCGCGTCCGCTCCCCCAACTGTCCCGGTGCCCAACCCTTACGCGTAAATCCGACATGGTAGCCATTGTCTTCCAACAGGTCCGGATAAACGGGATGCTCCGCGCCCAGTGGTCCGTACAGGTTGGCCCCCGCGCCCAACCGCCAAAACCACTTTCCCGTTACTACGGAAGCGCGCGAAGGCGTACAGGATGGCGAAGCTACATATGCATGCTCAAACACCAGCCCGTCGGCAGCCAGCCGGTCCAGGGTCGGCGTTGCAACAGCCGAATCTCCGTAGGCACCGGCGTGCAGCCAGCTCCAGTCATCGGCGATGACCAAAAGGATGTTTGGCCGGTCATCGGCCGGGGCCATAGAGGCAAGGACTGCCAGCAAAAGCGCGGCAGACAGCCAGTTGAGCAGTGGAATTCGGCCGGTCATGGCACCTGGAAGCGTTGCGTGATTCTCATGCGCCAGGCTCCATTGCTCTCCAGCTGCGCGGTATCCGGCGGGCTGGCTGCGAGTCAAGAGCTGCGCCTGCAGAAGTTACGCCAGCCCCGAGCGTCATGCGCACCCCAAGGATGCTCTCTGCGAAGACTTATCGCTGCGCAGGGCCAGGGCCCTGCAAAACGGGCCGAATATCATCAGAGCCAGCCGTGCACCGGCCCGGTTCAACCGGAAGTGAATCAAGCCGACACCGGTTCAGTCAGGAGGCGATTCAGCTGCAAATTGCGGTAGGCACCGCGCGCGGTCGTGCTGAGCACATCGTGCATGAACGCAATAAGGGCCATGCGCTCCGAAGGTCGCGCTTCATTGGCATCCAGTGCGGAGAGGAACCGCTTCCACAGCGGCTCTTCAATCTCACCGGCGATATAGCGGGCGAACAATCCGCTGAGCAGTCCTGAAGACTGAGATTGATCTCTGTACATGTCTTGACCTCTTTAAGATGGTTAGCTATACCTGTCCAAGAATCGTGCCATTCCTGTAGAATCACTTACGTAGGGGCAGGCATGAAGGTTACACATGAGAGGCCGCCCCTGATTAAGGGCGCAATACCTGTACCAGCATGGCACTAGTAGCGACCCGGAACCACCGCGGCGCGCGGGAGGTGCTACGCGGCCACGATCTCGCGACGCAGCCGGGCCACGGGAATATTCAGATGCTCGCGGTACTTGGTCACCGTTCGACGCGCAATCTGATAGCCCTGCTCTTTGAGCTGGTCAGCGATACGCTGATCTGAAAGGGGGGCCGATTTATCCTCATCCCGCACCATATCCAGGATAATCGTGTGCACCTTCTTGTTGGAGACGCGCTCGCCGGATACGGTGGACACCCCCTCGGAGAAGAAGTACTTCAGCTCAAAGACCCCGTATGCACACCGCAAATACTTGCCGCTGACCACGCGGCTGATGGTGGATATGTCCATCTCCACGCGGTCGGCAATGTCTTTGAGAATCATGGGGCGCAGATGCTCAATGCCGTGAATGAAGAATTCCTGCTGGCAGGCTACGATTTCGCGCATCACGGCCATCAGCGTGTGTCGCCGCTGACGGACGGAGTCAATGAACCACCGGGCCGATTCAAAGCGGTGGCGCAGAAACTTGCGGGTCTCCGCTTGGCCGCGTTGCTCAGGTTTGTTGGCTGGCCTGTGTGACAGGTCCTTCAGCATGGTGCGATAGGCCCGGGAAATGCGCAGTTCAGGTGCGTTGCCGGAGTTGAGCCGGATCGCAAACTGTCCCTCCGCATAGTCCACCGAAAAGTCCGCCACCACATAGTTCTCGTTTTCCGCGGATGCCCCTTCGCCAGGTTTGGGATTGCACTGCTGAATCAGATCCAAAGCCTCCTTGAGCGCAGCATGGTCAACCTCAAACCGCTGCATGAGCCGCTCAAAGCGTTTGTGCTTAAAGTCGTCAAACCGCTCGCGGATCATACGCATGGCCAGCTCACGACCGGGCGTTTGCTGCGACAGCACCTCCAACTGCACCAACAGGCATTCCTGCAGACTGCGGGCGGCAATGCCAACCGGTTCCAGCCGCTGCACGGCGCGCAGCACCTCCAGGACATCGTGCTCATCCAGCTCCTGTCCGTGATTGAAGGACAAATCATCCACAATGGACAACAGGGGGCGCCGCAGGTATCCGTCATCATCAATGGAGCCGATGATCTGCTCGGCAATCAGCGCTTGAAGCTGCGTAAACCCGAGATACGCTTTCTGGTCCCGGAGACGATCCGTAAAGGAGTCGCGGGCTGCCAGCGGGATTTCCCGGGGCGCTTCGTCACGGTCCACCCGTGCTTTGTGTCCGTAAAGCTCATCTCCACTGGGGAGCAGGTCCTCCCAGGTGAAGTCGTCCTCGGAGGCGGCATCTTCCGGGGCTTCCTCCGTCGGCAGATCGGCGGCCAAATCGACCTCCTCCAGCAGAGGATTGACTTCCAGTTCCTGCTGGATGCGCTGCTCCATAGCCAGTGTCGGCAGTTGCAGCAGCTTTATGAACTGGATCTGCTGCGGCGACAGTTTCTGCTGAAGCTTTAGTTCCTGCCTCAGTTCCAGCATTCGGCCAAGCTCTGTTGCGATTCAATTAATACGTATCATTTCGCGTCATTGTTTGTAGGTATCTTGAATAATGACTCAGCGACCGGGGCCGATCTCTGCGGATATTCAGGACCATGAACATCAGGAAAGATTGCGCCCGAGCCGGCTTGCCGACTTCATCGGGCAGCACAAGATTGTCGCAAATCTTCGCGTATTCATGCAGGCCGCCCAGATCCGGGGTGACACGCTGGATCATGTGCTGCTCTCCGGCCCGCCCGGTCTGGGCAAGTGCATCACCGAGGACAGCCGAATCCTGACCCGGGACGGTTATGTGCCCATGCACAGACTGATTCCGCCCGGCCTGGAGCCTGGTCAGGCAGAAGCGATGGAGATTCCCCTTATGGGCAGGCAAGGTCTGGAGCTTTCCTCACACATCTACCGCAGCGGCTGCGGGCCTACACTGCGTATTTACACGCAAAGCGGCACCGCAATTGAAGGCACGCCCAATCATCCGCTGCGGGTTTTTGAAGGGTCTACGCGGCAGTGGCGGTGCCTGGATGCGCTGAAGGAAGGCGATCGGCTGGTAACAGCCGATAGGAAATCGGACACCGTAATTAAGATCACACCCTCGGCGGGCGATACGTTTGACTTTGTGGTGCCGGGCAGCCACTCGTTTGTGGCCAATGGGCTGTTCAATCACAACACCACCCTGGGCAATATCATCGCCAGCGAAATGCAGGCATCCATTATGACAACCAGTGGCCCGGTACTGGACAAACCGGCCGCCATCGCGGGTATTCTGACTAAGCTCAGCATCGGAGATGTGCTGTTCATTGATGAGATCCACCGCCTGACCCCGGTGGTAGAGGAATATCTCTACTCCGCGATGGAAGACTACCAGATGGATATTGTTATTGACAGCGGGCCTAATGCGCGTAGTGTCAAGATCATGCTGGAACCCTTCACGCTGGTGGGGGCTACCACACGCAAGGGGTTGCTGACCGCTCCCCTGCGGGATCGGTTCGGGATTGATTTTCGGTACGACTATTACTCGGCCGAGCTGTTGCGGCAGATTCTGATCCGCTCGAGCCGGATTCTTAACATCCAGCTTGATGCCGAGGGGGCTATGGAAATCGCCCGCCGCAGCCGCGGGACACCTCGCATTGCTAACAGACTGCTGCGCCGGGCACGGGATTATGCGCAGGTGGAGGGGGAAGGCCGCATAACGCTTGCCATGGCAGATCGGGCGCTTACCGCCTTAGAAGTGGACCAGGAAGGGCTGGATGATATGGATGCCCGGATTCTGCTGACGCTGATTGATAAATTTGAGGGCGGTCCGGTGGGACTGACCAACCTGGCCGTATCGGCGGGCGAAGAATCCGGGACGATAGAGGAAGTCTATGAGCCGTATCTGATCCTGGAGGGCTTCATGAAACGGACAGCCCGCGGCCGAGTCGCCACCCGCAAAGCCTACAAACACTTTAAACGCCCGTTCAAACCCTCGTCACCAGATCTGTTTGACCCGCCTGAGCAACCATGAAAAAACTGTACCTGCTTCTGCTGATGGTTCTGGCAGCGTGCGCGACAGAGCCCGAGAGCCCTCAGTTGGCATGCGAAGCCGACCATGATGGTCTGACCGTACCGGACGGATTCTGCGTGATTGTGGTCGCAGACAGTGTCGGCCGAGCCCGACACCTGGTCGTAAGTGATAACGGAGATGTTTATGTGGCCCTGCGGCACCACCGCGGCGGGGGCGGCATCGCCGCGCTGCGTGACACCAATGGTGATGGGCGTGCGGACAGTATCGCGTACTTCGGGGAGCTGACCGGCACCGGTATAGAGCTGCGGGGAGACTGGCTGTATTTCGGGTCGGACACCCTCATTATCCGGTATGCACTTGTGGAGGATGCTTTGGTACCGGCGGGTCCCCCCGAGGTGATTGTGGGGGGATTTCACGATCAGCCCAGTCATGCGTCAAAGCCGTTTGCGTTTGACGCTGCGGGCAGCATGTATGTGAACATCGGAGCACCGGCCAATGCGTGTCAGGACCAGAGGCGTGCCCCGGGCAGTCCAGGTCAGGATCCCTGTCCGCTGCTGGATGAGTACGCGGGGATCTGGCGGTATGCAGCGGACACCCTCAATCAGGATGCCTATGCGCACGGCACCCGATACGCTTCCGGGATCCGCAACGCGGTGGCTCTGACCTGGCATCCGGCATCAGATCAGCTCTTTGTGGTGCAGCACGGACGTGATGATCTCCACCGCCTTTGGCCGGACCGCTTTACGGAGGAGCAGAACAATCAGCTGCCAGCCGAGGAATTGTTCGCGGTCAGTGCATCGGATGATTTCGGGTGGCCCTACTGCTATTGGGATCACTTCAATAACCAAAAACTGCTGAGTCCCGAATATGGCGGGGATGGCAGTCTGGTGGGTCGCTGCGCATCGGCCAAAGCCCCTGTGTATGGATTTGAGGCCCACTGGGCACCCAATGATATCCTGGTTTATTCGGGCACCCAGTTGTCGGGTCATTATCAGGGCGGTGTGTTCGTGGCGTTTCACGGCTCCTGGAACAGGTCGCCGGTACAGGCCGGGTTTGAAGTCACCTTCCTGCCTATGGAGGGTGCAGCCGTGGCAGGGGAAGCTGAGCCGTTCGTTTCCGGCTTTGTGGGGGGTGACCCGGTACGCTCGCCGGGCGGCGCACGGGCCCGGCCCACAGGGCTGGCTATGGGGGCGGATGGCTCCCTCTATATATCCGACTCGGTTAAGGGGAGGATCTGGCGTGTCGTGTACACCGGAGCCGCACCGTAATGGCAAACGCACTGCCGGATTTCATACAGGCACTCGGTCGGGAGTGTCAGGGAGAGGTGCGGGATGATCCGTACAGCCGGGTACTCTACAGTACGGATGCCAGCATTTATCAGGTCATGCCGTACGGTGTCTTTTTCCCGGCATCAAGGGATGATGTGCATGCGGCCGTAAGTCTGGCCGCCGCGTACGGCATTAAGCTGGTGCCGCGTGGTGGCGGAAGCAGTCTGGCTGGCCAGGCCATTGGAGAGGCCATGATCATGGACTTTTCGCGCCATCTGAATCGCATTATTGAAGTTAACCGCGCCCAGAAATGGGCCCGAGTGGAGCCGGGCTTGGTGCTGGATCGTCTCAATTTGGACCTGGCATCCCTGCAGCTGCAGTTCGGACCGGACCCCGCCAGTTCTGACCGTGCGGTCATGGGCGGCATTGTAAGCAACAACTCCACCGGCAGCCATTCCATCGTGTACGGCATGACCGCGGACCATGTGCTTGGCATGAACGCCGTGCTGAGTGACGGCACACAGGTTACACTCGGCCCCGTTGACATGGAGGCCGTGCCCCAAAAGGCGGCACAGCGGGGTCTGGAAGGAGCCATATACGCCGGTATTCATCGAATCACGACGGACCCGGAGCATCGGGAAACGATTCTTGAGTCCACGCCCCGCCATTGGCGTCGCTGCGGCGGCTACAACCTGGACCGGTTTGTGGGTACGGGCCCTGCGTTTCGTGTACCGCAGGATACAAGGTTCAACCTGGCCAAACTGGTAAGCGGAGCTGAAGGCAGCTTAGCGGTGATACAGGATGTTACGGTCAATCTGGTGGATGTCCCCCTGTCCAGGGGCTTGGCCATGGTACAGTTTGATGGGCTGAACGAGGCCTTGTCGGCGGTGCCGACAGTCTTGGAAACAGATCCCAGTGCTGTGGAACTGCTGGACAATCTGGGGATCACCTTGTGCCGGGACGTACCCCAGTATGCCCGGCTGCTCGGCACGTTTCTCGATGGTGAGCCCGACTGTGTGCTGATCACGGAATACTGCGCCGACACAGCAGCTGAGGTTGGCGGCAGGATTGATCGCCTGCAGGCTGTACTACGCACAAGGCACGCATCCGCCACCGTTGTCCCGGTTATGGAGCCGGATAGGCAGCGCAATGTATGGACGGTGCGCAAGGCGGGTTTGGGGCTTCTGATGAGTCTGAAGGGGAATTACAAACCGATCCCGTTCATAGAGGATGCCGCTGTGCCCCCCGAGCACCTGGCGGACTATGTAGCTCAGATTGATCAGTTTTGCCGCAACCTGGGATCGCGCGTCGCCTATTACGGTCATGCCAGCGCGGGCTGCGTCCACATCCGGCCGCTCATCAACACCAAGGCCGCCGAAGAGATTGCGAAGATTCCCTCAATCATGGACTTTGCGGTCACCCTGCTGCACGGTTACGGAGGTGCCCTTTCCAGTGAGCACGGAGACGGACGCGTGCGCTCCTGGATGAACGAGCGGTTTTTCGGGCCGAAGCTATACCGTCTGTATCAGCAGGTCAAGCGGCTGTGGGACCCCAATAATCTGCTGAATCCCGGAGTGGTGGTTGATGCGCCGAAGGTGGAGTGTGACCTCCGGTACGGGTCGGATTATCAGGTCGTTCCGCTCAATCTGAATCTGGATTTTTCAAATGAGCAGGGATTTGACCAGGCCGTTGAGATGTGCAACGGGGCGGGCATTTGCCGCAAGGAGACAACCGGAGTCATGTGTCCCAGCTTTATGGCCACCCGCGAAGAGGAGCATTCCACGCGCGGACGGGCCAATGCTCTGCGGGCTGCCCTGTCCGGCCGTATTCCGGCGGACGAATTAACCAGCCGGCGCATGTACGAGGTGATGGATTTGTGCATCGAGTGCAAGGCGTGCAAGTCCGAATGTCCGTCTTCCGTCGATATGGCTAAGATCAAGTTTGAGTTTCTGGCTCAGTATCGGCGCCGCCATGGCACTTCGCTGCGCACACGACTGTTTGGCAACATCGCCACACTATCGCGAATGGGATCGGGGTCATGGGCCCCCGCTTTGAACGGACTTATGCTCAGCCGTCCGGCACGTTGGGCGTTGGAACACGGACTGGGAATCACCCGTCGCCGGCCTATGCCGGCATTTGCCGGGAGGTCCTTCATCCGGTGGTTCAAGCGCCGGCCTGCACCAGCCGGAGATCGGCCCAAAGTCGTGCTGTTCAACGACACCTTCAACACCTACAACGACCCCCATATCGCGGTGGCGGCAGTGGAAGTATTGGAGGCGGCCGGATTTGAGGTGGTTCTTCCCGGCATCCGCTGTTGCGGACGGCCGATGATTTCAAAGGGGCTGGTCAGACAGGCGCGCGCGGCCGCTCGCGATACCGTGGCCAGACTTACCCCGTTTGCGCAGGCAAACCTTCCCATTGTGGGACTCGAGCCCAGCTGCCTGCTGTCACTGAAAGATGAGTACCTGTATCTGCTGCCCGACAGCGAGTCGGCCCGGCTGGTGGCGGGTCAGGCCATGCTTTTTGAAGAATTCATCGCCGGACTGGCCACGGAAGATCGCCTGCCGATGGAATTTGAGAAAGTGCCGCGTGAAGTCATCCTGCACGGTCACTGTCACCAGCGGGCACTTACCGGCACTGCCGCCACCCACCAGGTGCTGGCGCTTGCGTCTGGCCGCAAGGTGCGGGAGGTGGATTCGAGTTGTTGCGGTATGGCGGGTGCGTTCGGCTACGAAAAAGAGCACTATGACATTTCGTGCCGCATGGCTGAGCGCCGGCTGCTGCCTGCGGTGCGATCAGCGTCAGACGATGCGCTGATCGTGGCACCGGGAACAAGCTGCCGCCATCAGATTACCCACGGCACCGGCAGGCCGGTGTTGCATCCGGCCGAGGTGCTGCGCAACGCGCTGACTGGGGGTGCGCTGTAAGCTACCCTGAATTCCCATTCAGATTTGGGGCTATGACTTCTGGCCAGTTCAGGCGA
>JAPPNA010000055.1 GCA_028873925.1 Bacteroidota bacterium
AGGAAGGAGCTTCAATCCTTGGCGCAGATTCCGGGAAATTCCGAATCGTCATGAATAATCCGGGGAAAAAGCATTCTGACCCGGGCTAAGGGCAGAAACTCCGGGTAGAATCCGGCAACTCTCGGCCAACTGCCTTTTCAAGACCCGCCCATCGGATCCAAGCTCGCGGCTGGGCATATCATGCAGGGTGCTCCCCAAGGAGCCGTATTGCACGGAAATTTGTCTAAACAATGACCGCATTTGAATCTGTCCGAGCCCTGCGCCTGCTTCCGCTGGCGCTGCTGCTGGTGCCTGCAACATGGGCGCAAATGGCCCTGAATGAGCCGATACCCGTTGACAGTGCCGTCACGATCGGCACGCTGGACAACGGTCTGACCTACTACCTGCGTGAAAACAACGAGCCTGAGTCCCGCCTGGAACTTCGCCTGGTCGTAAATGCCGGGAGCATCCTGGAGGATGAGGACCAGCGCGGTCTGGCCCACTTTGTTGAGCACATGCTCTTTAACGGCACCCGCCGCTTTCCCAAACAGACGCTTATTGCATTTCTGCAACGGATCGGCATGCAGGTCGGGCCCGATGTGAACGCCTACACTTCCTTTGACGAAACAGTCTACCAGCTGCAAGTCCCGACGGACAGCATGGAGGTGGTCCACAGCGCGTTCGAGGTACTGGAGGATTGGGCCGCCTATGCCACCATGAGCGATGAGGAAATTGATAATGAGCGCGGGGTGGTGGTTGAAGAATGGCGTAGCAGACGTGGCGCACTCGGGCGGATGCAGGATCAGATCCTGCCGGTAATTCTTGGTGATTCCCGGTATGCCGAGCGACTGCCCATCGGGGACACACTGGTAATTAAGCAGAGCTCGTACGAATCCGTGCGACGCTACTATGAAACCTGGTATCGACCTGATCTTATGGCCGTAGTCGTGGTCGGCGATTTGGATCTGACCACCATGGAGTCCCTGGTCAGGCAGCACTTTGACTCAATTGCTACGGCAGAGGATCCGGTACCGCGACCGACTTTCGGCGTGCCGGAGTTGGAGGAAACCCGATACAAGGTCGCGCGCGATCCGGAGTACGCTTCCTTTCCGTCACTTTCGGTCAGCTACCGGCAGCCGGTGTCTCCCATGGAAACTATTGCCGACTACCGTCAATCCCTGGTGCGCTCCCTGGCAAGTGGGATGCTGTCACGCCGCCTTAGCGAGATTGCTGAGGATGGAGCACGCGCGCCCTTTCTGTTTGCGGGCAGCGGACGCGGAGAAATTGTCCGAAACGTACCGCAATTCCAATTCCAGGCATTCGTGAATGAAGACAGCCTCGTAGCAGCGCTCCGCACCCTGATTCTTGAGGCGGAACGCGTCCGGCAGCACAGCTTTGCGCCGGGCGAACTGGCTCGCTATTCAGAGTCCTTCATGAGGTCACGCGAACAGGCATACAATGAGCGCGACAATACGCCATCGGCCCAACTGGCATCAGCCTACGTCTACCACTACCTGGAGGATTCCCCGATCCCAGGTGCCGTCCATTCCTACCGGCTCGCGCAACAGCTGGTGCCTAGCATTACCCTGGACGAAGTCAGCGCATACCTGCCCCAAGCGCTCGGCAGTCAGGACCGCGTAGTCACCGCTAACCTTCCGGAAAAGCCCTCCCTGGACTGGGTAACCGAAGAGGTCTTGGCCTCTACGTTTGAAACCTATGACGGCAAAGTGGTGGAACCCTACACGGACGATGTGCCGGATGAGCCCCTCTTCAGCGAATCGCTGGTCCAGGTCGCCGTAGTCAGCGAGAACACAATCCCCGAACTCAACATCACCGAGATCACTCTGGCCAACGGGGTTCGCGTCATTATGAAGCCGACCGACTTCAAGGCCGATGAGGTTCGGTTTACGGCCCGCAGCGAAGGCGGTACCTCGCTCTATAGCGACGCGGAATACACTACGGCATCCTTTGCCTCTTCAGTTGTGGGTGGCAGCGGTGTGGGTGCATTTGATCAGGTGGCCCTCCAGAAAAAACTCTCCGGTAAGCGGGCATCAGTGTCTTCCACCATAAGCGGGCTGTTTGAAGGGTTTAGCGGACAGGCATCCCCGGAAGACCTGGAGCTGCTCTTTCAACTGATTCACCTGCGCGCCACCCAGCCGCGTGCTGACTCGTCGGCCTTCCTGTCGCTGATCAACATTAACCGCACATTCCTGGCCAACCGTCAGAATTCCCCGGAAGCGGCCTTCAGCGATACGCTCAGTACCGCGCTCTACATGAATCACTTCCGCAATCGGCCGCCTACCAGTGAAGACCTCGATGCGGTGGACATGACGCGCGCCCTGGAGATCTATCGCGAGCGCTTCGCGGACATGGATGACTTTGTGTTCATTTTTGTGGGTGCGTTTGATACCGATTCGCTAACCGCACTTGCCCGGACCTACCTGGGCACGCTGCCCGCCACCGATCGGGAGGAAACATGGCAGGACGTGAGCGCCTCAACGCCGGAAGGCACCGTAACCAAGACGGTCTACAAGGGAGAGGAGCCGCAAAGTCGCGTGAACATCACCTTTAACGGCCCCTACACGGATTCCCGTGAAGCACGCCACCATATGGAGTCGCTGGAGATGCTGCTGGATATTATGCTGTTTGAAGAGCTGCGGGAGGCTCTTGGGGGTGTCTACGGTGCCGGTGTCAATGCGATCCCCCTGCGAAGGGCGCGGGAGAGATACAGGTTCACAATCAGCTTTGGCTGTGATCCCGAGCGTGCGGATGAGCTCACGCGGGCCGTATTTGACACGATAGAAAATATCAAGACCGATGGCGTGTCCGAAGACTACCTTGCGCGCGTGCAGGAGATGCAGCGGCAACGGCGAACCACCAGTCTTGAGCAAAACGGCTTCTGGATCAGCGCGCTGCGCAGTGCCTACTACCGCGACAGTATTGCGGAGCCGCTGGATATCCTTCGCTATAATGAACTGGTTGACGCACTTACGATTGAGGACCTGCGTCAGGCCGCCAACCTGTGGCTCACGGACCGGTATGTGCAGGTAACGCTCCTGCCCGAGCAGCCCTGATCGTGGCGGCATATGGCGAATCCTGAAACCGGTTCGACCCGATAGAGTCGGAAGATTGCAGGTTGGCTTGCGGCGACGTTGCAACCTGATTCTTCAGTCACGCGTCTTCCACCTCCAAGGTCATGCCATCGTAGCCCAAGGTCATGCCATCGGGCAGGCTGGCAATGTCCCGCTGGTGGAGAATGTCGTGGGTCAAATGCGTAAAGACGGTCTGTCGCGCCCCCACACGATGCGCCATTTCAACCGCTTCACTGATCGAAAAATGCTTGGGATGCGGCGACTGCCGAAGCGCATTGAGCACAAACACTTCAATTCCCGCCAGATCGTTGAATCCGCGCTCCGGGATATGACTCGTGTCGGTCAGGTACGCAAAATTCCCGATCCGATAGCCGTTGATGCGCAGCGAACCGTGGGCCACCTCCACCGGCACAACCCGGACCGCAGCGTCGGACATCCCTCGACTCGTCACCCGAAACGGCCGCGTCTCCGCAGACAATGCCAGCCTGGGCACATTGGCGTACTTCCGACCGCCGGCAAACGCGTACCGGAACATGTCCTTCAAGACCTTTGCCGAATGAGGATGGGTGTAGCACGGCATCGATGCCGCAAGGTGAAAGCAGAACGGCCGCAGATCGTCCAGCCCCACAATGTGGTCAAAATGATGATGTGTCCACAAGACCGCGTCGATGTGCGTGATGCGATGATGAAGCATCTGCTGACGAAAATCCGGGCCCGTGTCTATCACAATACTCAGGTCATTCACTTGGACATGACAGGATGTGCGAAGCCGCCGGTCGCGCGGGTCTGTAGACACACAGGTGGAACACGAACATCCGATGATGGGGACACCAGTGGAAGTACCCGTGCCCAGCAGCGTAACCGTCATCACGCCGCGTCCGACATCTTCTTTATCAGATCCTCCACAGCCGTGCGTACCGCCGGGCGCAACGATGCCGCATTCAGTGCCTCCGGGCTGATCAGACCCGCCAGTACACGCAAATGCGCCTCCACCGGCAGGCGTTGATTCAGGATTATGATCTCCTGTCCGTCCAACGTACAGCGCCCGCCCTGAAAAGCCCCCCTTTCCCAACGCACCTGCACTCCCTGACGGACGACGATCCCCTCCATAGCCCGCACCAGCGTCTTATCCTTAACCATTAATCAGAATCGGATGCCCGCCCGGATTACATGCATTACTCCGTTATAATCAAGATTCTCATCCACCGCATGTGAAAAAGGCCCGGAACCATTGACGTTCCAGACCTGGTACCGGAGCATGTAGCCGACTATCAGTCCGGTACCGCCCAAGGCTTCATCAAATTCCAGGTGAGCGTCCGCTTCCGCCATCCATGACAGTCCCACCTGATCGGTAAGTGCGCTGCCGGTGATGCCCACAAAGGGACTCGCGCGCAGCGTCAATCTGGAAACCGCACTGAATTCCCGTTCCAGCAGGCCGCCGGCCCCGGCCGCAAGACTGCTCACTCCGTACGGCTCAAGGCCGGGCGTTGTGGTCACGCGCCGCCAACCTACCAGGATTCCTACGGGAACGCCGAGCTTCGTCGCCGCCACCGCTGATGAAGAGAAATCCAATACGGTCCAGCCGGAAACAGAAACATCCACCAGGGTATGCCCGTTGCCCTTCCGTCCATAGGCCACCAAGCCTCGGAGGTTGGCTGTCGTGTAGCTGAGACCGTAGGCGGGACCCTGATAATCATATCGACCCAACGGCGTTTCGTCACCGGCAAAATTGAAGTCCACCACGACATAACTGGCCGCGAAGCCATGCTGACCGCGCTGCAGGATCTGTCCGTGCGAGGAAGGGCCCCGGCAGCACAGGCCTGCCAGAATCAATAGGCCGATTCTTGACCGCATCTGTTACGTACTGCCTGTATCGTCCGCCTCCACCCGAACAGCACCACCAGGTGACAGATGACCGTTCTTCATGGCAAGCTCCTCTCCGGTCTGCCCGTCAATACAGCGAAACTGCCCCAGCCCAAGCGTTTCATCCTCAATGATCTGAATACGGCGTTTACAGCTGACCTGCAGTTTGCGATGTCTGCTCAATATACCACTGGTCAGCCATGCAGCGGTAAACGGATCCACATGCAGGCTGACCTTTTCGCCCCGGGATCTTGAGACGTGTTCCCTGATACTCGCCTCAACCGATTCCGGTGATGGCTTTGGCGGCACTTTCTCTTGCTTTCCATGGGTCCGCAGGCTCGGACGGATACGTTCCCGGGAAATCTGGACAATGCAGAATTCGCTCATGGGCAGCACCGTGCTGGAAGCCCGGTCATGGCGCAGCAGGCTGCACAGACGATCATAGATCTGCCGGCGGTTTTCCTCCAGTTGCAGGTCAATAAAGTCTATCACGATCAGACCGCCCAGACTGCGCAGGATTATCTGACGAACGATTTGCTCCGCGGCTTCAAGATTGACTTGAAGCCCTGCCCGCTCCCGATCCAGCCTTCGGCCGCTATTTCCGGAATTAACGTCAATCACATACATGGCCTCCGTTTGCTCAATCACGAGTGATCCCCCGGAGGGAAGGGCTACATCCGGGCTGAAGAGCTCCTCAATCTGATCTTCCACTCCCACACGGGCGAAAATGGATTTATCACCGCTGTGCAGCTTGACCGCTGACCGAAGATGCGGGGCCACCGCCTGCACATAACTGCAGATATTGCGATGGACACGGGGCCGATCTACCAGAATCCGACTGTAATCTTCGGAAAACAGGTCCCGAATCAGTGAGGACACCAGACTGACATCCTCGTGCAGCTTCGCGGGGGTTTTTGCGTCGCGCAACAGTTTGGCCTCAATTTTGCGCCAACGCCCCAGAAGCAGCTTCATATCCGTGTGTATGGCCTGCACATCTCTGTTCTGAGCCGCGGTACGAACGATCACTCCAAAGCCGGGGGGACACAGGTTGCGAACCACCGAACGAAGACGCCGCTGCTCCTTGTAGGAACCGATTTTCCTGGACACGGACACCTGGTTGGACAGCGGTACCAGTACCAAAAAACGTCCCGCCAGGGTGACTTCGGTTGACAGTCGCACACTCTTTGAACCCAACGGCTCTTTGATAACCGTTACCAGAATCCGACGCCTGCGCTGAAGCAAATCAAACGTCTCCCAGCCGCGCGGCTTACGCCGGTGCCCGGTGCCGGATGTCTTGCCGGGACCGCTCTTTTTCGGGGTCCAATTCTCCCGAAACTTCTCAACACTCAGGCCGCCCTTCTTCAGAAAGGCCAGCTGCTGTGCCAGATTGCTGGACAGACTGGTACGGTGCAGAAACCCGGTCTTGCCCTCTCCGATGTCCACGAATGCAGCCTCAAGATTACGCCGCACCGATTGGATGGACCCCAAATAAATATTGCCGAGGGTGCGCTTGCGGGTGGGATTTTCAATATAGAATTCGACCAGGCGGCCCCGTTCGGTAATGGCGATCTGAGTCTCGCTCGTGTGGGTCTTGATTAGGATTTCCTTGGCCATAAACAGGTCCATTGTGCGCGTTGCGTGTGGCAGTCGGCCGGCCATTACTCTGAATACAAACCATGAGCCGGTGCTTTCAGCGGGGGTACGTGCGCGCGGAGATGTGAAAAAATGGGTGCCCAAAGGCGGTAGAACTAAGGGGCGGTTGCTTTACTTCAACCTGCAGCATGGTACTCCCGAGTGCCCCGCATGATCCATGGCCGTTTTTCGGGCGGTGGGAACGAGGTTTTTCGGAGTCTCATGCAACCCGAATCCGTCAGAAGTATGCTGGCCTGACTGCGCCGGTGATGGACTGAGTCGGCATTTTCGGAGCGGCATAGTGCTGCGTGGGCCGTGACGATCGCGGAGCATACCCCACTTTGTGGCAATACCGCGGGGACCGGAAGAGCTCGCTATTTTCCGTTTCCCATGAGGCCGCGTCAACGGGCTGCTGCCGCACTACCCTGCATTTCCACCAGCGTGCATTCGGATGAATTCGGAGGTAGTCCAGTACGAGTTCGCGATTGTCCATCTATGGGATCGATCCCTGTGATCCGACGTATCCGGCCTCCCTAAGCAGGCTGTAGTGGGTGCGGCGTTTCATTCGAACAATGATCTGACCCGGCGTGATTTTGATCCGGGCCGGCACATCCACAAAGTTTCTAAACAGCGTGCGAGCTTTGTTTTTGGCAAACGGTGGCGGGAGCCTGTTGGCCAGCATGCGGTAGAGTGCACTTCCGATCAGCGTGAGCTGCAGATCCACATCAATGTTGAGCGGCACGGCTGCACTGAGGGCATCCATGTGGAAGAAGTTGATGGACTCCTCAATGGCATTTTCGACCAGCATGCGCCGGGCGTAGCGGTCAATGAGCGCGGCGCTACCGGTCTGAGTGTTGTTGGTCAGCAGAATGGTCGGTTTGATGTGACCCAGTCCCCTGACCGCCAACTGGCGCAGCTCCCCTTCATAGGCCTTGATCCTGATTCTGGCCTCCAGCACATTGGGTGTCCGGTATTGGCATCCGATATTGGAGAGGTAGACTTTTTTCCAGGCCTCAGGGGGCTGCTGGCTGATCTCCTCAAGGAGCCGCGCGAACCGCTTGTGCAGCGTTAGAAGCAGAATGCCGCGTTCGTTGAGCTGCTCCATGAACGGGTAAGTCGTAAAGCGGCGGTCAAAGACGAGCTCATCAGGCAGCTTTCCGGTACGTTCCTTCCAGATGTCCACAAACGTAATCACCGCATTGTTCTGCGATGCCTTGGCACTGGCATAAATCAATGCCCGCTGACTGGCATCCCGTGCCACCAGCGCCAGCACGCCCCGCTGACGGCGGCTGGAGACGAAATGTTTCTCCATGGTAGTGCCGTGATGCGGAATGGTGTGAAAATCCAGATCGAGCGAGCCGCTGCTTACGGGCAGCTTTTTTGCGGCCTGCGTATGCCACAGGTCCATCAGATCGTCCAACTGTCCGGTAGCCACGCGTGCACTGTATTCCGTGAATGTGGACTTCTTCGGCAACACATTGAGTCCGGCAAACAACGGCGGTCCTTCATCCAGGATGTAGGGCATAACATGGCTGGGGTGCCCGATCCCCCAGAGCTATAGCGCGAGCAGGGAGCGGATCATACAATCTGCCAGCAGGGCAGCGGTTGCCTGCGCCAACTGCAGCTCACAGAGGTCCTTCACAAACAGAAACAGACCGCCGAACCGGGTATCATAATGGCCACTGATCACGGTGAATTGGCACCGGTCCGCAGCAGGCGCACCCTGCACATCTCCCCAGTAGCGCCGCCTGCGTCTGGGCAGGCCCGCTTCACGGATCACCCGGCCGATCGTGCTGATACCGGCCGAAAGCCCCTCCCTCTTTCAGACAGGCATGAATCTCCTGAGCCGTACAATTTTCCTTGTTGCGCAATTCAATAATGCGGGCATGGCGATCCGCCTCGTCTGGGCACCGAGCTTGGGACCCGGCTTGGGACGGGCGAAATGATAGATGCCGGACTGCTTGCGCAGCTTTGCGATCAGGTTTTAGACACCACCGACACTGATACCGAAGCGTTCGGCGATATCCGGTACCGGCAGGCGGTCCACGAAGTAGGCCCGCTAAATTTCGTACTGCCGGTGGAAGGGTGTCTCAGGCTGGAGGAAAGGGTCCTACAAATTGTCTATGGTGACCCCATGACATGGACCCAATACATTCAATAAGACTGAAATCTGCAACTCTATAGGGTCCCAAAGCTCGATTTTGCGCATTAATTCGGCGCACTTGCGGCCATTATGGGCTATTCCAGGCCGGAATCGAGAATTCAGCGGGATCGAGTGGACGAGGGCTACGTTCGTGTAATACAGTGACGTAATCCCACTATATCACTGTATTGTAGTGAATGTCAAGCGCTAAAACTGCCCGTAACACGGCCTCTGTGCGCCGCTCGGGGTGCCGGACGCTCACACGATCAGGTCTTGTTGGAAATGCAGGCTACCACATCGGGCATGTAACGCTTGCGGCGTTGCGTCAAATACCTGCAGCTTCCCGGAGGAGTACCCGAGATCGGCCACTGATAGGGTCGCCCCGGGCAGGCCCGGCAATCAATTCCGCAGATTCTCTGCATTTCCGACCGGAGTTATTGAACAATACCCCTAAGCTGCTCGTTTCCTGCCCGCCTGCTGCATCAAACGTTGCCTCATGTCGCTTTTTGCCGCGCTGAACTCACCTGTGGGCCGCAAGGCCCTCACCGGCGTTACCGGAATCGGCCTGGTTCTGTTCGTGATCGCCCACATGGCAGGCAATCTGTCCTACCTCTTCGGATCAGATGCCTACAACCTGTATGCCCACAAACTGATGAGTCTGGGCGCACTGTTCTATGGGATCGAGGTCTTGCTGGCCATCTGCTTTCTGCTCCATGCCTATCTCGGCATCGTGATTACCATTCGCAACCGCCGCGCCCGCCCGCAGGGCTACAAGAAGTACCGCAGTGCCGGCAGACCGAGCCGATTGACGGCGAGTTCGCGCACTATGATCATGACCGGGGTAATCATCCTGATCTTCCTGGTACTGCACCTGAAGTCTTTCAAATTCGGGACCTACTATACTGTGGAGATCAACGGCGTGGAGATGCGCGACCTGTACCGGCTAATGGAGGAAAAATTCCAGGACCCGCTTTATGCATTTGGCTATCCGATGGTCATGATCCTGCTTGGGCTTCACTTGCGGCACGGCGTATGGAGCGCCTTCCAGTCCCTTACGCTGACCAGCCGCAAGCTCAGTGCGGCCCTCTATCCGCTGGGGCTGATCCTCGGCATAGGTGTGGCCATCGGTTTCATCGTCGTTCCGCTCTATATCTATTTCTAGGATGACACAATCCAACGGGGCTGCAGGCCAACCGCGCCTGGAGGCCAAAATACCCGACGGGCATCTCCAGGATAAGTGGGACAACTATAAGGATGCCGTTGCGCTGGTCAACCCCGCCAACAAGCGTAAGCATACAATTCTAGTCGTCGGCTCAGGCCTGGCTGGCGGGAGTGCTGCCGCCACACTCGCTGGCCTCGGGTACAATGTCAAATGCTTCTGCATTCAGGACTCGGCCCGGCGTGCTCATTCTATCGCTGCACAGGGCGGCATTAACGCGGCCAAGAATTATCCCAACGATGGCGATACCATCTGGCGGCTGTTCTACGATACCGTAAAGGGCGGTGACTATCGTGCACGGGAGTCGAATGTGTACCGCCTGTCCCAGCTGTCGGCCAACATTATTGATCAGGCAGTTGCCCAAGGCGTACCGTTTGCCCGCGAATACGGCGGGATGCTGGCGAATCGATCGTTTGGAGGCGCACTGGTATCCCGCACCTTCTATGCACGCGGACAAACCGGCCAGCAGTTGCTGCTGGGTACATACCAGGCGCTGAGCCATCAGATCGCCGCCGGTCGAGTTGCCATGCTGCCCCGGCGCGAAATGCTTGACTTGGTGGTGGTTGATGGTCATGCCCGTGGCATCGTCACAAGGGATCTGGTCACCGGCACCATTGAGCGGTATGCCGGCGATGCTGTCCTGCTGTGCACCGGCGGGTACGGAAACGCCTATTACCTTTCCACCAACGCGAAGAATTCAAATGTAACCGCCGCCTGGCGCTGTTACAAGCGGGGTGCCTTCTTTGCCAATCCCTGCTATACGCAGATTCACCCGACCTGTATTCCAGTTGCGGGCAGCTACCAGTCCAAGCTGACGCTGATGAGCGAGAGCCTGCGCAATGATGGTCGCGTGTGGGTGCCGAAAGATCCGGCGGACCAACGGGCACCGGACCAGATTCCCGAGGCGGACCGCGACTATTACCTTGAGCGCCGCTATCCCAGTTTCGGCAATTTGGTGCCGCGGGATGTGGCTTCCAGGGCGGCTAAGAAGGAGTGTGATGACGGGCGCGGGGTGGGAGAAACCCGATTGGCCGTGTACCTTGATTTTGCGGATGCTATCGATCGCCTTGGTAAGCAGGCCATCGGTGAGCGCTACGGCAATCTGTTTGAAATGTATGAACGCATCACCGGCGAGAATCCGTACCGTACGCCGATGCGCATCTATCCGGCCGTGCACTATACCATGGGAGGCTTGTGGGTGGACTACGAGCTTCAGAGTACCGTTCCGGGCCTGTTTGTGCTTGGGGAAGCCAATTTTTCAGATCACGGAGCCAACCGTCTCGGGGCGAGTGCGCTGATGCAGGGGCTTGCGGACGGGTACTTTGTAGTTCCCTATACGGTGGGCGCGTACCTGAACCGCCACGACCGGGCTGACTCGGTGTCTGCCGACAATCCCGCCTTTGCGGAGGTCCAGGGCGCAGCCACCCGCCGCATTGAGCGGCTCATCAATAGTGATGGCGACAAGACACCGACACAGTTCCACCGGCAGCTGGGCATTATTCTGTGGAATCATGTGGGCATGTCCCGGACGCGGGCTGGACTAACGCACGCTATCGCCGCCATAGGTGAGCTGAAGGAGGAGTTCTGGTCTCGCGTGCGGGTGCCGGGAACCGCCGCCACCTTCAATAAGAATCTGGAATTCGCCGGCCGCATCGCCGACTTTATTGAGCTGGGAGACCTGATGGCCCGCGATGCGCTGCGCCGTGAAGAATCCTGCGGGGGGCATTTCCGGGAGGAATTTCAAACTGCGGAAGGCGAGGCCCTGCGTAATGACGATGCGTATATGGATGTGGCGGCATGGGAATATGGCGACCCGACTCCCCACCTGCATCTGGAGCCGCTGACGTTTGAATCCGTGCAGCCTTCCACCCGCAGCTACAAGTAACCGACTGGGTTTATGGCAGAATCAATGACCATCCATCTGCGTGTTTGGCGCCAGTCTGGACCGGACTCCCCAGGCTTTCTGGAGGACCACACGGTCACTGAGGCGAACGAGCATATGTCGTTTCTGGAGCTGCTGGATGTGCTCAATGAGCAGCTCATTCGTGATGGGCGCGAACCTGTTGAATTTGATAGCGACTGCAGAGAGGGTATCTGTGGCTCCTGCGGACTGATGGTAGCCGGTATCGCACACGGTCCGCAGAAGCGCACGGCGGTCTGTCAGCTCCATATGCGCAGCTTCAACAGCGGAGACACCATCACCGTGGAGCCGTTCCGGGCGCGGGCCTTTCCGATTGTCCGGGATCTGGTCGTCGATCGCAGTGCATTTGACCGCATTATTGCCGCAGGCGGGTTTGTATCGGTGACCACCGGTGGTGCGCCCGATGCCAATGCTGTTCTGATAAGCAAGGCAGATGCCGATCGGGCGATGGACTACGCCGCCTGCATCGGCTGTGGTGCCTGTGTGGCGGCCTGCCCTAACGGAAGTGCCTCCCTGTTCACCGCCGCCAAGATTGCGCATCTGGATTTCCTGCCTCAGGGGCAGGTTGAATCCGCGCATCGCGCACTGGCCATGGTGGATCGCATGACTGATGAAGGATTTGGAAACTGCTCCAATCATGCCGAGTGTGAGGCCGTATGCCCAAAGGGTATCTCCATAGCGGGTATCGCCCGCATGCGCCGGCTGTACCTCATGGGTCCCCTGACAGCCAAAGCGCAGTAGCATGCGTCCCATATGTACGGCGAGTTAGCCGCCTGAAAACCCCGACGATACGTGCTACTTCATCTTTGTGTCCTGATTGGTGCGCTTTACGCGATCATCAAGACCAGTGATCTGTTCATCGATCTCGCCGGCAGTCTCGGGAAGCGGCTGGGATTGAAGGAGTACTTCATCGGCAGCCTCATCGTAGGCATCGGCACATCGCTTCCCGAGCTCTTCACCTCGCTGGCTGCGGTATTTCAGGACGAGCGCGAGCTTGTGCTGCCCACCGTTTACGGGACGATCATTGCCAATCTGGGGGCAGGGTTTGGGCTTGGTGTCCTGGCCCTGTTCGTATGGGTCCGCACGGATACTCGACTCCTGCTCTTTACGCGCCGCCACGCGTATGCCAGAGGATTCCTGAATATCAGCCCCGCCGGTTCGGACCGGCAATTCCTGGTGCCGATAATCGTGGCCGCGCTGTCTGTGGTGCTTTCGGTGCTGTTGTGTCTCGATGGTGCCTTCAGCCGTGGGGATGCGGGCATATTCATGTTGGGATATGTGGGATTCTTCTGCTGGGAATTATGGCGTCGCAATCTGGGCGGCCCCGATGACTCGGACGTGCGGGGCACCTCCGCACCTCAGATGGCCACCGGACCCTGGTGGCAGCATGCCGCGCGTATCCTTGCCGCACCGGTGGGTATGTTGGTGTTGTTCGTTTGGGCCGTATTCCGCTACTGGCCGCAGGACCACCTGGTTGCGGGACAGATCTCGGATTCTCTGTTCCTCATCGGATTGGCCGCGATCGTCATGGTCTATTGTGTCCTGTTCTACTGGTGGCACAGGTCGGGTGACCCCGCTGAACAACGAGCGGAATTCAGCGAATTCATGACTCGGAAATTCCGGGGAGCGCCCATTACGGTGACCTTGATACTGCTTGCAATTTCAATTGCACTCGTGTATCTCTCCGGCGTGGTTACCGTTAATGTGCTGTTGGCGCTCTCTGACGACCTTGGAATAGGCGGCCCCGTGCTGGCTGCCAGTGCACTTGCCATTGGGACATCGCTGCCCGATATCGTAGTCGCACTGAATGTGGCCCGCAGGGGGCTTCACAGGATGCTGACCGGGCATATTCTGCAGTCCAACATCTTCGATGTCTTTCTGATCATGGGTGTGTGCGGACTAATCGGGGAGTTGCCGGACACATTCACCGGATCCGCCCGGATTTCACTGTCGTTTTCAGTGCTGATGACCCTGCCGCTGCTGCTAACGATCCGTACACGTCGTGTGAGTCCCGCGGCGGCCATCGCCTTGGTGTTCGGAACCCTTCTCTTCCTTGGTTTGGTGATCCTGTATGGATAGGAACCGTCCGCAATGCTACGGCCCGCCCAGTCGCCTTGGCAGCCTCTTTCAATGGGCTGCCCTTTGTCTCGCGGCTCCGCACCCGTAAGCCCGGTGCTCACACAACATGCCAAAGTGCAGCCGCAATGCTCAGTCAGACTGCGGGGTAGATTCAGATGGATGGTCCCCACCCGGCGACCTTGAGCGGGTAAATCAGCGCCATTCCATGAACATTGTTTCCGATTTTGCCCGATTATCTGTAGCCGAAGGCGGCACGCATGGCGGCATGGAAAGCATCAGCACACTAAAATCGGACAACCAGATCGACCTTGAAGATTCCGCTGCGCTCCGCTTATTGCATCCTTGTTGCCCGATCAGGGCCATGCAAAGAGTGTTTCGGTCAAGGTTACGGAGAGTTGCCGATGCTCCAGTTGCCGCAGAGGGAACATAGGACCTGCTAAGGAGGGAATATGCCGCTTCTGGATGCCAACAGGTCGGGTTGCTGCCCTTTAACGCTTCGCGGCCCAGACTGACGGCCAAATCGAGCCGATTCGCAGGGCGCATTGTGAACATCTCGCGCATGGATGCTGCCATGGCAGGCGTAAAGCCGCGTGACCTGCCTGCGCATGGGCGGCTTACAGCGGTGTGATTTCAAGCTCGGCGACACTGAGCACAAAAAAACCATCTGGGTTCCGGCGCGCGATGAAGAGGCGATCAGCGGCATCCATCCACTGTAAGGCAATGGATTCCATGACTCGCGCATTCCCGTTCAGCTCTGGATTATTGAACAGTAGTCGGCCGTACGCCTCCAGGTTTCCGTCTTGCCCGTACAACTCCACCAGCGGCTCAAAGGCTCCTTGGGCGGGGTGCGAAGAGTGAAGTGCAGGATTTGACCGGTGCTCAGAATCCCGATTCCGCGGCTCCTGCTGAAAACACGTACATGTTGTGGCCCGGTGGGACTCGATCTTGTAATCGTCCCCCGCCGGGCATCATCACTGGAGTCACACTTTTCCTTGCTTATAGGCACAAAGGCCTTAGCCGCAATGTCTCGCCCCTTAAGTTTTTCCGTGATCCATCGGTCTGGCGAACGTACGTAGCGATAGATGCGTCCATCGTACACATAGGGTGCCACGACAATCGTATTGATGCCATCGGTTGCCACCTCAAATGCTCTTGATGAGCCAGAATGTGCCCTAAGGAACGGACTACTCAGGTTAAAAATGTCCGTAAGCAAGCCAAAGGTCTCGATTCGGTTCAGCTCTGTATCATGCAAGTGGAGAAACCAGTCGTCCAAGAGGCGGGGCCCGCCTTCCGGGTTGGCGAACCTTCGGACCTCACTGAGCAGAAATGTGCCATCAAGGGACAGTATTGGATTGGGCATGATGAACCCTTTGTCGATGGTATTCTCCACAGAGAAGTCCTTTCCCATATCCGTGAAAATCGTAAGCCGCCTGCTGTTACGGTCAACAACGATCAGCCTATCGTCTCCATCCACATGCATGCTGACGATTTCCTTCATTTCGCCGGGCCCCGCACCTCTGCGGCCGATCGTGGTTAGAAACTGTCCGTTGGCATCAAATACCCGTACGTCTGCCCGTCTTGCGTCATTGATGTAGATATTGTCGTGAGAATCAGTCCTAACGTATAGCGGGTAATAGAAGAGGTATTCTTCCGGCGCGTCTTCGTCGTCCCCGAGGATAAGTTGCTCGCGAATCGTAAAGGAGGACTCCTGCGGCTGCCCGGCGTATGCGGAGCAGGGGACCAGGCTCAGCACAGCGAGTCCGAGACCTATCGTGCAGGCAGCATGGGACGTTCTCTGATGCATCATTTCGGTTCAGTTAATGGACGCGGTCCAAGATAAGGTACCACAGATGCCGGGTATCGGTGCCCTCACTCATGGATAAAGGGCTGAGTGCAGGCCTCACCTTCTACAAGGTATAAACGGAGCAATGGGAACCAAACACGCCATCCAAACATCAGGCACAGACACTCACCATGGCCCGGCCGTCGCTCAACCTGGCGACTGCCTTATGGGTCCCGGAAAAATTCCTCAATCACAGTCGCAAAGGTCGCCCTCTACCCGGCATTTCGGCCACTCGTCTGGAAAGATTTCGCAATTGTCGTATCCACTCATGAAATCATCCGTTCCATCCTCGCACGCTTCTACCGATCCGCAATTGTAGC
>JAPPNA010000075.1 GCA_028873925.1 Bacteroidota bacterium
CATTAGGTGGCCACTTTGAATCTGAATGGGTGGCCACTTTCATCTGAATACACAGATGCCTGGCGGGAGGGACGATTAGTGATCAACAACACGGACTTCCAAGGCGAACGCTTTATTACGCAGGAAGTGATCCAGGTAGCCCTTGGCGAAGGGGGGTTCATTGAATATTTCTGGGACGACCCCACTATTGAGGGAGACGAAGACACCGGAACTCCAAAGGTCAGCTACGCGGTGGCTCTGACGAACAACCTTCCGATTTATCAGGGAGTGGAGTTTATCGTTGGTGCCGGATTCCACCGGAACTTCTCATCCGTTGAGGCGGAGCAGGCGGCCTCGGAGTTTCTGGCCCGGTTTGGACGCTCAGTGGCCAGCCAGGCCATGGACATGATTGGCAATCGGGTCTCTCATTCTGCCGATCGGGATAATCATCTGTCCGTGGCGGGACGGACGGTAAGCGCCGGCAACCTGTTGAATCCCGAGATGCTTGCTGCCTTGGCAGCTTCAGGGCCCCGCACCCTGGTGCCCACCGGTGCCCGCCTGATTAACGGCACTTCATTTCAGGTCTCGCCCAATGCGTCAGATGGCGGATACGCGCTCTGGAGTGGCGGCGATTATGTGAGTTTCGGCAGTCAGTTTGGAGAAGCAAGCAATGATGGCACCGTAACTACCGCCGCATTGGGAGCCGGATTATGCGTTCGGGCAGTTGATGACCGGGGTCGCGGTGACGTACAGCTCGGGTGCGGGCAGCTTTGATATCGGCCGCCCTGGCCAGGATGATGTGGGCGAACTGTCCACGAATCTGACGAGCGCCTTTCCGTATGCCCGGTTCACCATCGGTGACCGGCTGCTTGCCTACAGCGTGCTCGGCTATGGCTCAGGCAGCATGAGTCTGGAGGGCGGAGGTGAGGAAGAACCGGACAGTGACATAACTATGCGAATGGCGGGCCTGGGCCTGAAGGGGGACCTGATCGATGGCGGCGAACCGGGCGGATTCAGTCTTGCGCTGCGGTCAGACGCGCTCGTTGCGCGTGTGATTTCCGAAGAAGCTGAAGGACGCAAATCAGAATTGGAGGCCGATGCCAGTCGGGTCCGACTCCTTCTTGAGGCTTCCCAGGCCTTCGCTGCCGGTGAAGGGAGTGTACTCAAGCCGCAACTGCGGGCGGGAATGCGGCATGACGATGAGGGGTTCGGACTGGAAGTCGGCGGAAGTGTGAATTTCCATGGCACCAGCAGCGGTCTCAACCTTACTATCCACGGACGCACGCTCGTAGCCCAAGCGGAGGAAGGGTACGACGAATGGGGATTCGGCGGTATGATCCTGTTCAATCCCGGAGGGGATAGTCGCGGACTTTCCCTCAGCGTGACTCCGATTTTTGGATCTACAGCCAGCGGGATTTCCCGGCTCTGGGCGCGTGGTGCCACCGGTATGGCGGGCGACCTGTATGATGGCCGGCGTGTGAGTGCAGAGGTCGGCTATGGTGTTGCTACCCCTGAAGGACGGGGTATTTTCACACCGTATGCCCGCATGGCACTCACCCGGCAGCCCGGTGCGACCCATTCGAGTGTGCATGACCCGATCAGTCAGCATTCGCCCGTCAGCCATGATGCTTACACCTACCGACTCGGTGGGCGGCTGGCCCTTGCCGGAGGATTGTCGGCGAATATAGAAGCGGGCCGCAGTGACTGGATGTTCAGTGCGCACCCCACAAACAGCGCAACGCTTAACCTGTCGCTTAGTCTGTATGGGAATCTTCGTCTGCCAGCATGCCATCGCCGGCGATGAATTGAGATACCCGATTGGGGGGCCGCTCGACTCCAGCCTCTGGGGGTGGATCCTTCCCGGTTGAACCGGCCGGGTGCGCCTTCGCCTCTGCAGAAATACGGACGGTCTGAGCGGTACGGCCATTGCGATGTAACCGGCAGCATACATTCTGCGTAGATGCCATTAGGATTGGGCACTTCAAGCTGTCACAGATGCGTTCTCTGCTTTGCGTAATCGCCGCCTTACTGAGCCTTGTGCCCGCCGTACGGGCTCAGCAGACCTTTACAATGTTGGATCAGGCATTCCAAGCCGGGGATCAGGCGGCCGTAAAGGTAGCCGTGGCCGTTGCGGATGTGTTCGTGGTCACCGGGTTGGAAGGAGCAATGCGCGTTGAGATCCAGGTGATGGCCCCCGATCGGGAGACGGCCCGCCGCTACTATGACGCTCAGCAGTATGCTGTCGCGCTCAATGATGGCACGTTAGAAGTGCTTGACCAGCCGACCCACCGGGCCCGTACCGGTTGGCACCGTCCGCTTCAGACCCAAATATTCCTCGCAACACCGGTCTCGGTGGATTTACGTGTGCGTACGGCCGATGGTGATCTCGCGATTGCAGATGTGAGGGGCGATGTTTTCGTCCGAACATCGTATGGCGACATTGTGGCCGAGCATCTGTCGGGCGTGATGCTTGAGGCAAGAACTTCGGACGGGGATATTGTCGTAAAGTCTGCAGAATTCAAGAATGTGGTCCTCCAGACCGCCCATGGGGATATCTCCGTTAACCATGCCGAAGCTGAAGAGGTGACTGCGGTCACCTCGGACGGAGATATCGTCTTTGGTCACCTGGCTGGCATCGCCGACATACGCACATCGGACGGAGACATTGCCATCGGCACGCTGATAGTCAGTTCCGGTAAGATCCGTACCTCCGATGGTGATTTGTCCCTTGATGCGATAGAAGGAAAACTGGACGCGTCCACGGCACATGGGGACATTGTGGCCAATCTGGTCCGGTTTGATGCCGTAACCCTGATGACCACGGATGGTGATATCGTGGTTTCAGTGCCGTCCAGCCACGGCGCGGACCTGGACTTGAGCGCCTCCCGGGTTCATCTGGACTGCTGTGCCTCGTTTGAGGGTCAGCAGATCAGGCGGCGTGTTGAGGGCATGATAAATGGAGGCGGATCTTCCTTACGGGTTTCCTCTTCGTACGGCACCATCTTGCTGCAGGAGCGATAGCGGGCGCGTAACAGGTTTCCCCATCGTCCTAGGGAGACCTGCAGACACTCTGCCCTCAGAGGAGAGCTTCGATCCATGCTCCCTCCCCCGTTGTGCCCGCTGCCGGACGGTCAATCCTGCTCCGAGCGCCAGATCTCCTTCAGCCTTCCATCTGCTGTAGCCTCTGCAACTCGGATCTGCGCGAAACCTTCCTTGTACTGCGCATTATAACAGTCACTAAAGGATATAGTGTGTCACATCAGCTACGTAATATTATGCGGTCGCGCGCCATAGCCACACTCCCACTGCCAGCCCGCACATCTCTGACCAAACTGGGACACGACATAGCCATCGCCCGCAAGAAGCGGCGGCTGTCGACTTTGTCCATGGCTGAACGGTCGTTCCTGAGCCGCAGCACCATTGGTAAAATTGAAAAAGGAGATCCTACGGTCTCTATTGGGGCCTACGCTTCTGTGCTGGCCATTCTCGGCCTTGAGCGCGGACTTGGCGCACTGGCCGATCGCGTGAATGATCCCCTGGGACTTAACCTGGAAGAGGACCGGCTGCCCAAGCGCATACGCTAGCGCAGATAAACTCATGAACCCGTCGATTCGGGTCTATGTTGACCACGATGGGCAGTCTCACTTCGTTGGGCGATGCTACTACCATTCCCGCCGGAGGAGCTCGTCGTTTGAATACGCTGCCGAATGGCTCGCCAGGGACGGAGCTTTCGCGCTTGATCCTGCCAACCTGCCGCTCGTGCAGGGGCAATTCCATACCAAAAGAGAAAAATCCGGTTTGCCCGGTGCGATACGCGATTCGGCTCCAGACCGCTGGGGGCAACACCTGATCCGTCGCGCTGTCCTCAAGTCCGGTCAGCAGCAGTACCTTTCCGAAGTAGACTATCTGCTGGGCCTCAACGATCTGACCCGAATTGGAGCGCTCCGATACAAGAAGGCGGATGGCTCCGTTTTTGAACGAGATTCGACCGGCCATCATGTACCTCCCCTGCATCGCCTGCCCCTGCTGTTGGATGCAGCACGGGCCGTGGATGCCAACACCGATACGGCCCGGGACTTGAGATTACTGCTGAATGAAGGGTCCCCGCTTGGCGGTGCCCGACCCAAATCTGCCGTGCTGGATCCCGACGGAACCCTCGCGATCGCGAAGTTTCCCAAGCCGGATGAAGATCGCAGCATCCCCCACGGAGAAGTACTCGCGCTGAAGCTGGCCGAAAGAGCAGGCCTCAACGTCGCTTCCGGGCGGCTGGTAGATGTCCAGGGCCACCCGGTCGCTCTGATCCGACGATTTGATCGCTGCGGCACGCGCCGGATTCCATTCCTCTCGGCCATGAGTCTGCTGGGGCTGGACGATGGCGATTCCGGCACCTATGTGGACATTGCGCTCTGCATTCGAAGGTTTGCCCGTGATCCAAAACAGGATCTGCAGGAGCTGTGGCGGCGGATCGCATTCGGTGTTATGATCGGCAACCTGGATGACCATCTGCGTAATCACGGCTTTCTCCATGCAGGCAACAACCGGTGGCGGCTTTCCCCGGCCTACGATCTCAACCCGGTGCCGCAGCACGCTAAGGTGCGAGAGCTGGAAACTTGGATATCCGAAGAGGGGCCTGAGGCCGAATTGGATCTGGCACTACGGGCAGCGGAGCACTTTGCCCTGACGCACCGGGAAGCTGTACGCATCGCCAACGAAGTCGCTGCAGCCATCCGAGCCTGGCGCACGATCGCGCGGGAGATTGGGATGAGTCGCAGCGACAGGGACAGCTACGCGACTGCGGTATTGGAGAGTCCCGATTTATGAATGCCGACCCGGATACCTCACACGCGCCCGGCTGCGGCCACGGTGGGACGGTATCACCCTGCGGCTGGGCTGCGCGTGTCGTCCAGGGCCGCTACGCGTGCAATCTGCGTCCTATTCCAGTCATCGTCGCTGAAAGATGTCTCAAACCACGCATTCAGAATCTCCTTCAGCACGGCCTCGCTGGTAGTGCGCACGCTGAGCGCAAGCACATTGGCATGATTCCAGATGCGCGCCCCGCGTGCTGACTCCGCATCATGACACAACGCCGCCCGCACACCGGGCATCTTGTTGGCGACAATTGAGCATCCGGTCCCGGTCCAGCACATTACAATCGCCTCGGTGCACCGGCCATCCCGGACACAGTCCACAGCCTGCTGCGTAACCAGCGGCCAGTCCTGCGCCTCATCTTTCTGGCCGGGTCCGAAGTATAAGGGATCGTAGCCGCGTTCCCGCAGGACCTCCAGCAGCACATCCACCAGGGACGCGTGCTCATCACAGCTGACCGCAATCTGTTGAGACATTGCCTGAAATGGTTCCATGACCCAGCCCTACCCGTTGGCCCGCGAAATCGCAGGCGCACTTGAAGCATGGGCCGACTTAAGCTATGCGGAATCCTACGACAATACAGGCTTACATGTTGGCCGGCCGGATCGCCGGGTAGCATGTGCCCTGGTGGCCCTGGATCTTACACCGAAAGTCATTGCCGAGGCCGACCGGATTGGGGCCGACATGATTCTGACGCATCACCCCCTGCTGTTTAGGCCACCCAAGCACATTTTAGCCAGTGAGCTCCAGGGCCGAATGATTCTTGAACTGGCCCGACTGGACATCACGCTGTACAGTATTCACACCAATCTTGACAGCGTTACCGGAGGCGTTTCGTTCGACCTGGCCCGGCGGCTCGGGCTTGCGGACATCCGATTCCTGATCCCCAAAGAAGAAGCCGGCAGCGGCTTGGGTGCATGTGGAGAGCTTGCGGAATCCCTCACCCTGGAGGCCTTCCTGCAACAGCTTACGAACAGCCTGAATGCGCGATCAGTTCGGTACACGGGGGATGACCAGGCACCGGTGAAAACGGTCGCCGTCTGCGGCGGTGCGGGTAGCAGTCTTATCGCAGCTGCACTTAAGGCTGGTGCTGATGCCTATGTCACCGCAGACATCTCCTACCACTGTTTCTTTGATGTGCTGGGGGCTGGCGGCCAGCCAATGATGGCCCTGATTGATGCTGGCCACTACGAAACAGAGCGCCACACCGAAGAGCTGCTGTGCGACTGGCTGGCAGAGCGGTTCCCGGAGGTCCGATTCATTCAGACCGAAACACGAACCAGTCCCGTAAGGACCTTCATCCGGTGAACCAAGTGACCCGATCCAGAGTTTTAATGTGTTACCGTAACGAAAAATGCCATGCCTGTCGTAGAAACCAAAATAGGACAGCAGCTGCGCGCCCTGATTCGCCTGCAGCACATTGACACGCTGATTGACCAGGTCATCAAGGAGCGGGGCGATCTGCCCGAGGAGATCAGGGACCTGGAAGACGAGACCGCCGGCCTGACGCGAAGGATTGAGAAGATTCAACTCGAACAGCACGAAGTTGAAATCAGGCGCAATCGGGGCCGCCTGGATATTCAGGAGGCGGAACAGCTGATCAAGAAATATGAAGATCAGCAGCTGCTGGTTCGGAACAACCGGGAGTACGACGCGCTGACCAAGGAAATCGAATCCCAGCAGGAGCGCATTCTGGAAGCCCGGAATTTCATTGATTCCACCGAAAACCGCATCGCGGATGACCAGGTGATCATTGATGAAGCTCAGGCCAGGCTTGAAGAGGTGCGTAATGTGCTCGCCGAAAAGCAGGAACAGCTGCTGGCCGTGCTGGAAACCACCGACCAGAAGCAGGCTGACCTGGAACAGCGGCGACAGGATGCCGCCGGCAGTGTGGACAGCCGCTACCTGCGGGCTTACTCAAGATTGCGCAAACGACTCAGAGACGGACGTGCCGTGGTGATGCTGCAGCGGGGTGCGGCCAGCGGATTTGCGGTCCCGCCGCAACGTCAGGTGGAAATCCGTCAGGGCAATCGAATCGTAGCCTGCGAGCACACAGGCCGCATCATTGTCGACAGCGACCTGTACGCGGAAACCACCAAGGATATCACGTATTGATCAATAAGTGTCGGTCGGATCATCGCTCTGCCACTAAGGGCAGGGAGGAAAGTCCGAACTCCAGAGGGCACCGCACTTCCTAACGGGAAGGCATCGCATGGCGATGACGGCAAGTGCAACAGAAAACAGACCAGCCGATGGGTTCAGCAATGAGCCACAGGTGATGGATGAAACGGTGAGGGTAAGAGCCCACCAGCATTCCGGGTGACCGGGGTGGCTAGGTAAACCCTGCGGGGAGCAAGGTCAAGCAGCATCGTGTGCCCGATTGGGCACATCGGCGGCCCGTCGAATCACCGATGCGGGTAGACCGCTAGAGGTCGTCGGTGACGGCGGTCCCAGACAGATGATGATCTCCTCGGCCAGCTGCCTTGCAGCGGTGGCTTCCGGGTAGACAGAATTCGGCTTACAGGTCGGCACACGCTGCGCCCGGTGGCCCCCAAGGGGCCGCCGCGGCTGTTGCGCGGATCTCCGGGTGCGGAGTAGTCCCGACGGGATCCTTTCACCCCCGGGATGACCCTTCTGCCTGATCCGCAATGACCTTCATGCGCGGCAGCGTAGCGGAGAAAGTCAATGTGCCGGGGCAGCAGGGAGACTTACTCCTCGATGTCTCCGACCGGCTCGGTGAGAGGTTCCGGTGCCGGCGGCAGCTCCTCATCCCCGAAATCCATCACATCAGGCTGCGCCTGCTGCGTGGACTGCGACTGAATGATGCTGCGCTGCGAATCCCCTGAATCAATCGCAAAGTTGGTCAGAATACACAACACAATAAAGAGTGTTGCCAACACCCATGTACCCTTTTCCAGGATGTCGGGTGCCTGACGCGCCCCCAGTATCTGCGTCGTAGCACCTCCGCCGGCGATACCCGCGAGGCCTCCACCCTTTCCGGCCTGGAGCAGGATGACCAGGGACATAACCACACCAATCAGGGCGATCAGGACAATCAGCAGTGTGAAAAACATGGCCTGTAGAGTTTTCGTATTGTACAGGCAGTTGGGGGTGATCGTTCCCGGCGAAGTTATGCACCCTCACAGTCCCAAGGACAGCCGCACATGTGCGCGGACCGCCGCAGGGTCCTCTGAATTGGCGGCCAGCGTCAGACTGATCAGACCCGCCTGCGTATTCAATTGGAACCCCACCCCGAATCCGGGATACAGGCCTTTGAGACCTTCTCGGGTGCGGCTCGCATCTACATAACCCAGATCCGCAAACATAAACCCGTAGGTCAGCGTGTCAAACGTGTACCGGTATTCCAGCAGCAGCCGTGCGACCAGCGGGCTTCGGAAGCGATCTTCGTCGTAGCCACGAAGACTTGCGGCTCCGCCAAACCTGAACAGATCGCTTTCGTCAAACTCTTTTGCATGAAGCAGTCGGACCTCTCCGCCGGTAACCAGTATCCGGCGCTGTCCGTGAGGCATATAGACGCGCGTATGGGCGCTCAGCCGGGCAAGCCTCAATTTGCGGTACTCGCGTACGGTGTCCGCACGCACGACCTCCCCTTCTGCGTGCTTGAATCCGCTTTCAATGGCCATCTCCACCACATACCCTTGCGTCGGATTGTACCGGTGATCCACCTGCCGGATACGGATCCCGGCACCGGCCAGCGTGGCCGCAGCAACCGGAACACGCTGACGTCCGTCCAGCACGGTAAGCCCATTGAGGCCGGGCCGGGTAACTTCACGACTGACCAACCCAAACAGCTGAGCACCACCATCCAGCTCATAGCCCAACTCCAGTTGATAATCCCGCTTGCTGAATGTGGAATCCTGCTGAAGCCCGCGAAATTCCGCCGCCAGTCCCAACGGCAGCCCGAATAAGTAGGGATCAGCTGCCATCATGTTGATCCTGCTGACCTGACCCGGCAGCCGGTGGAGCGTGATGGCCAACTGTCGGGCTTCTCCGAACAGATTCTGCAAGGTGAGGTGCCCGCTGCCAACCAGTGCGCCGCTCCCGCCGGCTGTGCGCTCGTACCCCAGGGCCAAATCAAAAGAGCCCGGCGAAGCCTCCACTGCGCTCACATGCATAATCAACATGGAATCCGCCGACAGAAACAGACCCACAGAGTCCACCCGTGCAAACAGGCCGGAACGTTCCAGGCGGGTGCGAATGCGGGCCGGATTGTAATCCAGCAACGGTTGCGTCGGGACCAATCGGGCAATGTGGTGCAGCACGCCAACATGGGTGCGCTGCGCACCGGTCACTTGGATATGGCTTAATTTTGGGCGGGGTTGTTCCGTAATTCCGATAACCACATCCACCTCCGGCGGTGTCGCGGGCACAATCGCTCTGATGGCTGCTGTTGTCAAATGGTATCCCTGTCGCGCATACTGATCCAGGATTGCGGCAATCAGTCCCTCCAGTGTGTCCGCTGTAAGCGGCTGCCCGGCCTGTTGCGACAGCCATGTGGACATGGCTGCCGCGTTAAGCGCCGTTACGCCCTCAAGGAAAACCTGTCCAACGCGCCCCTGTTCTCCCTTGCTGATCTCCACGCGGTTGGCTGCCGAGTCCTCCGTTGCTATCGCGGCAAAGAGGAATCCATCCTGCTGCAGCAGATGGAGCGCATGGCGGGCAGCCCAGCCGACACTATCCGCCGGCCATTCACGTTCTGCCGACCAGTCTTCATGTCCGCCGCTTATGATCACCTGCCACTGATCTGTTGCAGCTGATGGATCGGCACCCGCCAACAGCATGAGCGCGGCCAGAGCAGCCAATCTTCGGCAGACCGGCGTGGAGCGCCGCGGTATTCCGCCATTATCTACACCCCCGGAAACAGCAGCCTTCCGTCTGGCCCTCCTGCAATGGTATGATCGCAATAAGCGCAGCCTGCCCTGGCGCGACGCGCCGGACCTGTACCGGGTATGGCTCTCCGAAATCATGCTGCAGCAAACAAGGGTCAGCCAGGTTATTCCGTACTACGAAAAATTTGTCAGCATTTTCCCTTCCTTGGAGGCACTCGCCGCAGCCGACTTGCAGGCTGTCCTTATGGTATGGGAGGGCCTGGGTTATTATGCCCGTGCCCGCAATTTACACAAGGCCGCCCGCGAGGTTGTCGCCGCCGGCAAGCGGCCGCAATCCTGCGCCGATTTGCGACAGCTACCCGGAATCGGACCCTACACTGCGCGAGCCATCGCGTCGATCGTCATGGGTGAGCCGCAGGCGGCCGTTGATGGAAATGTGCGCCGCGTCCTTGCCCGGTTGTGTCTGGCGGAGACAACATCCGCCTCCGCATTCCAGGATGCAGCGGACAAGCTGTTGGATCGCGTCCGACCCGGAGACTATAATCAGGCCATCATGGATCTCGGTGCCCAGGTCTGCACGCCCCGAAAGCCGGATTGCGCGCGCTGTCCGGTTCAACCGTATTGTCTAGCGTTTGCCTCCGGTACACCCGAGGCCTGGCCTATCCGCATCCAAAAACCTGCCGTACCGCATTTTGATATTGCTGTCGGGATCCTGCGGGATGAGCGCGGCCGAGTATTTATCCAGCGGCGACCTGCAAAGGCAATGCTGGGCGGCTTGTGGGAACTGCCGGGTGGTAAGCGCGAGCCGGGTGAGTCTATGGAGGATGCCTGCCATCGTGAGCTGCGGGAAGAACTGAATATCCCGGTATCCGTTGGACGACTTATCGGCAAGGTAAACCATGCGTATACGCATTTTCGGATTACGCTTTGGGCTTTTGAGTGTCGGATACTCAAGGGAACACCGGTGTCCGCTCAGGGCCTTGACACTGCCTGGGTGTTGCCTGAGGCATTGCATGACTATCCGTTTCCGCGAGCCAACCGCCGTATTTTGGACCTGATGGTCAAGACCAGTAATGCCACCGGATGAGTACTGAAATCCTTTTGTATGTCGCCATCGGCATCATCTGGCTGGTCCTGCAGGCGCTTGGCCGCACGAGGAAGCCACAGCAGCAGCAGGCGCAGCCCGAGCGGCCTCCGGTAACGCTGCAGGATGTGCTCAGCGAAATGGAATGGGTGCCGAACAATGAGCCACCGGCAGAGCAACAGGTTGACCTTACACCTGCACCCCCCCTAAAACCAACTGCCTCAGTCCCTGCTCCACCGCCCCCGGCTCCGGGAACCAAAGTCACTGCGCAGAGGCGCATTCCGCTGGTGGAGCAGCTCCGGGATCCGCAGACTGCACAATCCGCGGTAATTGCTGCGGAAATCCTCGGCAAACCGCGTGCCTACCGCAAGCGCTCGGTGCGCAGGTAGGTCCGCCGCTGCACTTGGCTGCCAAGCCGGCCGGAGCTACCGGCCATCGGCGAATTCAGTGTCCGAAGGCTCTCCCTTCTTGAACAATGCTGCGCCAATCATGCCACCGAGCAGCCCGAGAAGGGGGCCGAATATCAGTGTGACTACCAAGCCGCCCCAACCCATCATGATCTCCGTCACCTGCATAGCCGTCTCCATCCCGGCATCCGAATTCTCCAAGGCGGGATTCTGCATCATCTGATCAATAGCATCGTCAGCCGTCGGCAACACACCCATTATCATTAGGGCCCGGACCATCAGAAACCCGGTCAAGGCACTCACCAGACCGGCCAGGGCACCCATTTTGACACCCGTGGACCGGCTCAGCGTTACCTCTTTCTCACTGGTATAGTGCCAGACGGCAATGAGGCCGCTGGTCAGTCCGACCAGGCATCCGAGGCATCCGAACACGATCCCAAGCACCAGATTTGGACCCGAAGCGTTTGCGAGAGTACTGCCGATATGGATGGCCGTGCTCAGCAAGGCACATGCCAGGCCGCCGATCAGAATTGAAGTGAGGCTGGACTGCATTTGCGATATCGCGTTTAATTTTGACTGCCGCAAATTACGTAATTCCACGGGACTGAATGACCGGCGGCCCATCCCGAGGGGCATCCTTGTGCAGGTCGCGCGGACTGTCTGCTTGATGCTCCGCTATGCCGCGGACCACAAGTGCGCCTGCTAGCGCGCCAAACAGGCTTCCGGTAAGGATTCGGCTCACCGGAGTGTTTTCCATCAAGCCCACCACATCGAGCGTCCAGTCAAGTGCCGCCGGAGCCAGCGACATCCCCAGCAGAAGCAACGGCAGGTCTGACTCCCAGCGTCGTGTAAGCAGCATCACCCACGGCCCGAGAAACAGGCCCGCATAAACACCGAAACAGCGGTGGCACACGGCCAGCTGAATGCCGTCAATGTGCGGCGATCTCTCCAGAATCTGGTGACAGAAGGGGTCCAGGCCCATCATAATCACCTGTCGCCATGGCTGTTCAACCCAGGCAGGCAGCGCGATCACCCCCAAGACCGTGCCCACAAACAGCACCGACAGCCCCCACATCCACCAGCGCATGGCTGGAATGCGCCGTTTTGTCACCCCCAGCATGTCAATTCTGTCAGGCTTATCTGTCAGTCTGGCCTGCCCAGGCCCTTCCGCCCGACTGGCACATCGTTTGTATGAGTGTGGGTGCCGCCGGATGCGGTGCCCGCCACATTATACGGGAACCGCAGCCGAATTGTCTGGTTAGCACCGCTCTTATGAGAGTGCTAACAGCGGCCTTTTTTTCTTTCATTCACAAACTTTGCAGATCATGAACATTCAGCCCCTTAGTGACCGCGTAGTTGTCCAGGCGCAGGACGCCCAGGAACAGACGGCGAGCGGTCTTTACATCCCTGATTCCGCCAAGGAGAAGCCGCAGCGCGGCACAGTCCTAGCTGTGGGCCCGGGGCGCGTGGAGAACGGGACCCATGTTGAGATGACGGTTACGGCCGGTGACACCGTGCTATACGGCAAGTATTCCGGCACCGAAGTCACATTGGATGGCCACGATTACATCATTATGCGGGAGTCGGACATCCTAGGCATCATCCGATAGCCCGCACCTTTTCACAAACTGAACAATTCGAGAATAATGGCAAAACAAATCATTTTTGACGCAGATGCCCGCGGGGCGCTCAAGCGTGGCGTAGATCAACTGGCCAGTGCGGTTAGAGTCACGCTGGGACCCAAGGGGCGCAATGTGATCATCGAGAAAAAGTTTGGCTCTCCCACGGTGACCAAGGATGGCGTAACGGTCGCCAAAGAGATTGAGCTTGAGGACAAGCTTGAAAACGTGGGGGCGCAGATGGTTAAGGAGGTCGCCTCCAAGACCAGCGATGTTGCCGGTGATGGGACGACTACCGCGACTGTCCTGGCACAGGCCATCATGACAGCCGGCCTAAAGAATGTCACCGCCGGGGCCAATCCCATGGACCTCAAGCGCGGCATTGATAAGGCGGTCACCACCATCGTCGGCAATCTGCGTACGCAGAGCCGCGACATTGAAGGGCGCAACGAGATTGCCCAGGTCGGGGCTATCAGTGCGAACAACGATGAGGACATTGGAACGCTGATTTCCGATGCATTTGAGAAGGTGGGCAAGGATGGTGTAATCACCGTTGAGGAGGCCCGCGGCACGGAGACCACGCTGGAAGTGGTTGAGGGCATGCAGTTTGACCGCGGCTACCTGTCGCCCTATTTCGTCACGGACGCGGACGATATGGAGACGGTGCTGGAGGACGCGTATCTGCTGATCTTTGACAAGAAGATTTCGGCGATGAAGGACCTGCTGCCGATTCTGGAGAAGATCGCCCAGACCGGCAAGCCGCTTCTGGTCATTGCGGAGGATGTGGAAGGTGAGGCACTCGCGACCATGGTGGTCAACAAGTTGCGTGGTACACTGCGCGTCGCCGCGGTAAAGGCACCTGGATTTGGTGACCGCCGCAAAGCCATGCTGGAGGACATTGCGATTCTGACCGGCGGCACGGTAGTCAGCGAGGAGAAGGGCTACCGGCTGGAAAACGCGACCCTGAATTACATGGGGCAGGCCAAGCGCATCGTCATTGATAAGGATAAGACGGTGGTTGTGGATGGCGGCGGCAGCGGTGACCAGATCAAGGCCCGCAGCAATCAGATCCGGCAGCAGATTGAAACCACGACCAGTGACTATGATCGTGAGAAGCTGCAGGAGCGTCTGGCCAAGTTGAGCGGCGGCGTGGCCGTGCTCAAGATTGGTGCGGCGACCGAGCCGGAGATGAAGGAGAAGAAGGCGCGCGTGGAGGATGCCCTACATGCGACCCGTGCGGCGATTGAGGAGGGCATTGTCCCGGGTGGAGGTGTCGCTCTGATTCGTGCGATTGGTGCGTTGGGTGAAACCGTTACCGACAACGAGGACCAGCAGATCGGCGTTAATATTGTGCGCCGGGCGCTGGAGGAACCACTGCGTCAGATTGCGGGGAATGCCGGTGTTGAGGGATCCATCGTAGCGCAGAAGGTCAAGGAGGGCGAAGGAGACTTCGGTTTCAATGCTCGTACGGAGGTATATGAGCCGCTTGTCGGTGCCGGGGTCATTGATCCCACGAAAGTGGTTCGTGCGGCCTTGGAGAATGCCTCTTCGGTCAGCGGGCTGCTGCTGACGACAGAGAGCGTTGTGGCTGACCGCCCCGAGAAGAACCCGCCGGCTGAAGGCGGCCACGGTCACGGTGGTGGTGGAATGGATGGTATGGGTGGCGGTATGGGCTTTTAGGAGTCCCTTGGACCGCCAATTCGAGGGGGTGGGGCCGCGCGGTCCCACCCCCTTTTTTGTTTTTAGGCGGTCCGCCAGATTGTGGCATGCGGGGCTTCCATCCAGACCGGCATGGCTGGCTACACATACTAGATCGGATTTCAGGTCCGCCCGATTATCGCGCAGTTCATTGGATCTAACATGCTGCGTGTATTGACCACATACCGGAAGGCTTGAGCGCATGCGAGACCTGACCATCTCACACCGAAGCGGACCAATGGATCAGATTGGCCAACAAGCCCTGGTTGAGTTGAGTGTGCGCGTGATTGAAGTTTTGCAATTCACGGCTTCCGTGACAATATCGCGATTGAGTTGACCCCAAGGCACAAATGCTGCATCGACAACGGGTGGTTCTGAATCTCCTGGCCAGACTTCCCGAACCGGTAACGACATCTGCGTTGAGCAAACTCGTTTTCCTGCTCCGCTACGAGACGGACGTGGCTAAGCTCATGAACTTCTACGACTTCGTGCTAAGTGAGCATGGCTCCCATTCCTTTACATTGGAGCGCGAAATAGTGCTCCTCTCCGAGAAGGGCTACGTCCGAATTGAGAATCACGGCACGCATATCCGACCTCGGGAAGAGGTGGGTATTGAGCGTGGCGGCACAGGGGGGCCAGCCAATTGCGCTCTTGATTGGTTCGTGGGGCGCTACGCCGAGAAAAGCACAGCCTATGTGGAACGGACAGTTGAGGGGCTAACATCAAATCCGCTTCCAATTCGGCAGCCCACCCGAGCGGTCTATACAGCAGGCTATGAGGGCCGCTCAGTTGATGCATTCTTGAACAACCTGCTGGCTCACGGCATCGCGGAACTGATCGATGTCAGGGCTAACCCGATTTCGCGCAAGTACGGATTCCACAAGAGCAGACTTCGGCAGTTTTGTGGTCGTCTGGGCATAATCTACACGCACTTGCCAGCCCTTGGCATCTCCAGTTCAGTCCGCGCAAACCTGAGTGGGAAGCAGTCCCACAAGCGCTTGCTATACGAGTATGAAGTCACTATGCTACCAGCGAAGACCCGCGAGGTGGATCAACTCGCCTCACGCATCCAGAGCAGAACTTGCGCTCTAATGTGCATGGAGGCGCGCCCGGAAGACTGCCACCGAGGAAAACTGGCACGCGAGCTTTCAGCCAGGACCGGATACCAGATAGAGCACATCTGATGAATCCCACTAAATTACAAGTCCTGATCACGGTCAAGACATATCCGAGCCTCTTGCAGAACTATGGATCCGAACATTGTCCGACTCAAAAGAGGGCGGGCATACTCTGCCGGGAGATCTCGCAATGGCAACCCCAATGACACCATGGCCGCTGCCGGAATAAACGCATCAACCGACACATGGTGCTACCGCACCAGTGAGTACCGAATGCGGGCAGGATCGGTCGCGGGCTACCAGCGGCTCGACCGGTTGGCCGGTGCCATCCGCTTTGTTTGGAACTACCTGCTGAGCGACAGCAGTACGCTGAGGCAAAAGCGCACTGCACGAGGAAGCCTCGTACCTCTGCGCGGCAATTCACCCGGCGTTTTGCGGTCCTGCGGAATGACCCCG